>DATKLO010000131.1:0-12399 GCA_035542375.1 Steroidobacteraceae bacterium
CTCTTCGCAACCATTGGTGAATGACGTTGTCGGAGAGGTGAAGAAGCCGCTCTATGTGCTTATGGGAGCGGTGGGATGTCTGTTGCTGATTGCCTGTCTGAATCTTTCGAATCTGCTGGTGGCGCGGGCAGCGGCTCGTCGCAGGGAAATCGCCATTCGGACTGCTCTCGGAAGTAGCCGCGTCCGGTTGTGTCGAGAGCAACTGACCGAGAGCCTGCTGATTTGCGTGGCGGGTGGTGCCGTGGGTCTGGTGCTGGCGATGTGGGCCACGCGATGGCTGACTACACGATGGGTGGATATGCCGCGTGCTGAGTCCGTACATCCGGATGGGTTTGTCATTGCCTTTGCAGTGGGGATCACAGTATTGACCGGAGTCCTTTCTGGGCTGCTTCCGGCGATTTCGGCGACCGGGCGAGGCGTGCTCTCGGCCTTACAGGATGCTTCGCGCACGATCAGAGGCAGCGCCTCGCGTGCCACCCTGCGCAAGACGCTGCTGACCGCGGAGATCGCGCTGACGGTAATCCTGCTGGTGTGCGCGGGATTGCTGTTTAAGAGCTTCATTCGCCTGCGGTCTGTCGACATAGGATGTCGAACCGACAATGTGCTGACGATGCGATTCTTTCTTCGCAGGCCAAAATACGTGCAGCCGCCCAAGGTAGAGGCGTTTCACACTGAGCTGCTCGCGAAGGTGCGCGCTCTGCCCGGAGTAGACGCGGCGGGGCTGACAAACGTTGTGCCGGCTGATGGCTACTACGGAGACACCGGTATCAGGTTCCCCGAACATCCTCCGCTGGCACCGGGGGTGCATCTGTCTGCTCTATACCGGACGGCTGATCCGGGCTACTTCGCGGCGATGGGAATACCGCTGATCAAAGGACGGGTATTCACCGAGGACGAGCGGGGAATGACGAATGACAAGTACGTCGTCATCAATCAGCAATTCGTGCGCGAGTTCTTTCCGAATGAAGAGCCGCTCGGGAAGCATGTGTTTGTCAGTTGGGAGAGCGACCCGGGCGACAATTATGAAGTGATCGGCGTGGTCGGGGACACGCGCTATGAGTTGAATCATCCAGCCAAGTCGATGATTTGGTTTCCGATCCTTTCCGGCAATCCGGTCGAGTCGGTCGATGTGGCGCTGGTCGTTCACTCTCATGCCGACCCCACTGGCCTCGCCGTTCCGATTCAAAAGCTGATCGCTCAGATGGACCCGGATCTGCCCGTTTCGAGGATTCGCACCATGAATGAGATCGTAGGTGAGTCGACGGCGAATTCGAGCTTCAATGCCAAGCTGCTGCTGGCTTTTGCCGGGCTGTCGTTACTGCTGGCGTCGGTTGGGTTGTACGGAGTGCTGTCGTATCTGGTGACACAGCGCACGACGGAGATTGGCGTCCGCATCGCATTGGGAGCGCGGAGGGGACAGCTCTTGCGCCTGATTCTGTTCGACGGATTGAGGCCGGCACTGGTCGGGCTGGCTCTGGGCATAGCAGGCAGCATCGCGGCGACGCAGCTAATCCGGTCAGTGCTTTACGCAACCCGTCCGCTTGACGCCGTAGTATTTGTATCTGTCATTGTGGCGTTACTGCTGGCGGCGGTGGCGGCTTGTGCGATTCCGGCATGGCGCGCGACGCGTGTCGATCCACTGCAGGCGCTGAGGGCCGAGTAAAAAAGGCGGGTGCCTCCACGCTCGTGATTTGAAGGCACCCGGTCAAGCGAATGGGCGACAGGCCGTCTTGCGGAGGTACTGGTTCGGCCGTGTGTGATGAGCCTACGCCGGAAGCACGCAGTGGTTGTCAGCCGGTTGTAAGGACTTTGTCGCGACTGCTCGGAGGCTTACCAGCCGGAAGGGATGCTTATAATTGAGCTTCCTCAAAGGCTGGAGTATCCGATGACAGACAGCGCGCATGAGCCTTGGCCGGCGCTTCCGTGGCGGGAGTGGGAAGCAACCGGCAACACGCTGCACATGTGGACTCAGATTGTTGGCAAGACTCGTCTGGAACTCAGTCCTCTACAGGCGCACTGGTGGAATGTCGCTTTGTATGTGACGGCTCGTGGATTGAGCACAGCGGCGATGCCTGTTCCTGGTGGTGAACTTGAGATAGAGTTCGACTTTGCCGAAGATCAGCTGCTGTTCCGTTTGAGTTCCGGAAGGCATCTGTCAATGCCGCTGCGCCCGCAGCCGGTAGCGGATTTTTACGAAGAATATCTCGGCTGCCTCTCACAGCTGGGAGTTTCGGTGCATATCCATCCAGTGACAGTCGAGGTTAGTGACCCGATTCCGTTTACCGAAGATAGGGTGCATGCCTCGTACGACGGCGAGTACGTCCGGAGGTTCTGGCGGATCCTGATGCATACGACGGCACTGTTTCAACACTTTTCTTCGGGCTTCATCGGCAAGATCAGCCCGGTGCATTTCTTCTGGGGCAGCTTCGATCTGGCTGTGACGCGCTTTTCGGGGCGCCGGGCGCCCGCCTTCACGGGATCGGTGCCTGGGCTGGCAACCGCCGTGATGCGCGAGGCGTACTCGCACGAGGTGAGCAGCGCGGGCTTCTGGCCGGGCGGCAACGGAATCGATTACCCCGCGTTCTACTCGTACGCGTATCCGGTCCCATCAGGCTTCAAGGATCAGCCCGTGCGGCCGGCGCAGGCCAACTTCAGCGCGGCGCTGGGCGAGTTTCTGCTGCCATACGATGCCGTGCGCACCGCAGCCGACCCGGACCGGACCCTGCTGGAATTCCTGCAGAGCACTTACGAAGCGGCCGCTGCCACCGCCAACTGGGACCGCGCGACCCTGGAGTGTGCCAGCGGGGAGTGTGGTGTGCCGCGCGAAACCTGACCGGCGGCTCGCCGCTGTCAGCAGCCAGTGCCCCATCGGCGACTTGGGTCCGATCGGCGACTCGCGTCGGATCAGCGGGAAGCCCCGGACCAGGTCAATCGGCGGTCGCCGCGCCGGGCAGCGCGCACAGTGACGAGCGGATGAGAAAACGCAGGTTGAGCGGCGCCTCGAGCGAAAAACTCGCCCCCCGCCCCGGAACCACATCGACGGTCCAGCGGGTGTGCGCCCAGCGCCGCAGCTGCTCGCGATCCATCCAGAACTCGCAGCCGACGATCTCGCCGACCTTCTCGTCCACGCTGCCCAGGCGGAACTCGCCCACCTGGAAGCACATGGGCGCGCTGCCATCGCAACAGCCGCCCGAAAGATGAAACATCAGCGGGCCGTGATCGCGTTTCAACTGCTCGATGAGACGCCGGGCCGCATCGGTCACCCCGACGCGGCCCGGATCCATTGCGACGACGTTGCCGGGCAACTCGTCCGGGGCCATCAGAAGAAGCCCAGCGCCTTGTCGCTGTAGCTGACCAGGACGTTCTTGGTCTGCTGGTAGTGATCCAGCATCATCTTGTGCGTCTCACGGCCGATTCCCGATTTCTTGTACCCACCAAAGGCCGCATGCGCAGGGTACGCGTGATAGCAGTTGGTCCACACCCGTCCGGCCTTGATACCGCGGCCAAACCGGTAGGCCATGTTGATGTCCCGCGTCCACACGCCGGCACCGAGTCCATAGAGGGTGTCGTTGGCGATCTCGAGCGCCTGTTCCGGCGTGTCGAAGGTCGTGACCGACACCACCGGGCCAAAGATCTCCTCCTGGAACACGCGCATGCGGTTGTGACCCTCGAACACCGTCGGCTTGATGTAGAAGCCGGTCGACAGCTCGCCGGGCAGCGAGTTGGCGGTGCCACCCGTGAGCACCTTGGCGCCCTCCTTGCGGCCGATGTCGAAGTACGACAGGATCTTTTCGAACTGGTCGTTGGAGGCCTGCGCGCCGATCTGGGTGCTCATCTCGTAGGGATCGCCCTGCCGGATCTTCTCCACCCGCTTCACGGCGCGCTCCATGAAGCGATCGTAGATCGAGCGCTGCACGAGCGCGCGTGACGGGCAGGTGCACACCTCTCCCTGGTTCAGCGCAAACATCGCGAATCCCTCCAGCGCCTTGTCCACGAAGCTGTCGTCCTCGCGCATCACGTCGGCGAAGAAGATGTTGGGCGACTTGCCACCGAGCTCGAGCGTCACCGGGATGATGTTCTCCGAGGCGTACTGCATGATCAGGCGCCCGGTCGTGGTCTCGCCCGTGAAGGCGATCTTGGCGATGCGCGAACTGGAGGCCAGCGGCTTGCCGGCTTCCAGTCCGAAGCCGTTCACGATGTTGAGCACGCCCGGTGGCAGCAGGTCCTGGATCAGCTCGGCCACCACCAGCAGGGACAGCGGCGTCTGCTCGGCCGGTTTGATGACCACTGCGTTGCCGGCCGCAAGTGCCGGCGCGAGCTTCCACGCCGCCATCAGGATCGGGAAATTCCACGGGATGATCTGTCCCACGACGCCCAGAGGCTCGTGGTAGTGGTAGGCGACCGTGTCGTCGTCCAACTCGCCCAGCGAGCCCTCCTGGGCGCGCACGCAGCTGGCGAAGTAACGGAAGTGATCGACCGCGAGCGGCAGATCCGCGAGGTTGGTTTCACGGATGGGCTTGCCGTTGTCGTAAGTCTCGACAGCGGCCAGGAACGGCAGGTACTGCTCGATGCGGTCGGCGATCAGATTGAGCGCGCGAGCGCGCTCGGCCACCGCCGTACGGCCCCACTTGTCAGCCGCAGCATGCGCTGCGTCGATGGCCCGCTCGACATCCTCGGCCTGTGAGCGCGGAATCTGGCAGATCACCTGTCCCGTGGTGGGGGATATGTTGTCGAAGTATCCACCCTTGGCCGGCGCCACCCATTTGCCGCCGATGAGATTGCCGTAGCGCGAATGCAGCGGGATGCGGCGCTCGAGGGTCTTGAGGTGCGCGGTGAAGGAAGCACTGGGACGGATCGCCTCCTCCGGAGCGCTCGGGGTACGAGACACGGGACTCGGGCTGCTCATGAGTATCTCCTGGTGGGGAACGGCGGCCAGAAGAAGCAAAGGCCGTACCAAGTCACGATCGCTCGTCCGCGCCGGCACTTCAAGCGCCAGCCGCACCCCGCCGGAGCCGGCGACGTGTCAGAAGCGTGACATATGTCAGGCAGTCCTTGACACAGCCACCGCCGGGCGTTGGACTGCAACAGAGGGGGAATGCGCAGCATGCGAGTCGGTCCGTCTGAATCAGCGGCGTCAGCCGTACCGCACGCCGATCTGGTCGTGCGCATCGCAACACATCCCGGGGACGCCGCGGATGCTGCCGCGCTGACGCCCGAGGTCGAGGTCTCCTGGCGCCGCTGCCTGACCGAATTCAACCTGGATCCCGGGCAGGACTATCAACCCACCGTCCTGGACCAGACGCGCATCAAGGATCTGCAGGTCGAGCACGAGGAACTCGTGCAGATCGCGCGTGCCGAGATGGACTCGCTTTACGAGCAGATCGCCGGCTCCGGCTACGCTCTCCTGCTGGCTGACACCGCCGGCGTCATCCTGTGCGAGAAGATCGATCCGGCGTTGCGCCGGATGTTCGTTCAGGCAGGGCTGATCGTCGGCGCCGAGTGGAGCGAGCAGCGCGAAGGAACCAATGGCATTGGCACGTGCGCAGCGGAATCGCGACCCATCACGATCCACCAGTCCGACCACTTCCGTTCCCGGCACATCGGCCTGTCCTGCTCCGCAGCTCCCATCCACGACCCGAGCGGGCGCGTGATCGCGGTGCTCGATGCTTCCAGCGTGAGCGCCAAGGGTTCCCGCGAAGCGCAGATGCACACCGTGGCGCTGGTCAACTCTTCGGCGCGGATGATCGAGAAGTGCCTGTTTTTGCGCCGGCATCGTTCGGATGCCATGCTGCGCTTCCACCACCGGCCGGAATTCGTCGACCTGCTGCACGACGGCGCCATGGCCGTCTCGCGCGAAGGCATCGTGGTCGCGACCGACATGACGGGACTGCGGCTGCTGGGCGCACGGGAACACAAGGAGCTGATCGGCCGCTCCATCGCCGACATCTTCGACACGACTTTCGATGAGCTCCTGGCCACGGCCTCCTCCGCGAGGCGGGCCATATGGGAAGTGCGCGACATCCAGCACGGGCGGCGCTACTTCGCAAGCCTCGTGGGCGCCGGGCAGGTTGGAGTCCACTCGCGCACCGTCGCCGCGGGAGCGTCGATCGTGCACATCGCGGGCGAGCGGCCCAGCCAGACACTGACCCTGCCTGAACTGGCCGGGGAAGATCCCGTCATGCTGCGCAACGTGCGCAACGCTCTGCGGGTCGCCAACCGGGCCGTGCCGGTGCTGATCCGAGGCGCGACCGGTTCGGGCAAGGAGGCGTTCGCCCGCGCATTGCACCTGGCCAGCAACCGGGCACGCCGCCCGTTCATCGCCGTCAACTGTGCGGCCATTCCCGAGACGCTGATCGAGAGCGAGCTGTTCGGTTACGTGCCGGGTGCGTTCACCGGCGCGCGCCGCGAGGGCCTGCGCGGGAAGATTGCCCAATCCTCCGGCGGTACGCTGTTCCTCGATGAGATCGGCGACATGCCGCTGCCGCTGCAGACCCGGCTGTTGCGGGTGCTGGAGGAGCAGGAAGTCACCCCCCTGGGGAGCGAGAGCCCGCTGCGGGTGGACCTGCGGGTCATCTGCGCATCGCATCGCAATCTGCGCGAGCTGCTCGCGCACGGCCTCTTTCGCGAGGACCTCTACTACCGCCTCAACGGCATCACCATCGAGCTGCCGTCGTTGGCTGAGCGGCGCGACAAGGAAGCCCTGATCCGCCGGTGCATCGCCGCACAGATCATCGAGAATGCCGCGGCCGACTCCCCGGAGGAACTCAGCGCCTCGATCGACGCGAGCGCCCTGGACAAGCTCGTGGCCTACGACTGGCCCGGCAACATCCGCGAGCTGCGCAATACCATCCGCACCTCGCTCGCCATCTGCGAGAACCGCGTGATCCGCAGCGGCGACCTGCCGACGGAGATCCGTGAGTTCGGCAGCCCGGGGCTGCGCCCGAGCGCGCCCGCCGGGCAGGCGGTCTCACTCGCCGCCGCGGAGCGCCAGGCGCTGCTGCACGTGATCGAACGCAACCACTGGATCATGAGCCGGGTGGCCGCCCAGCTCGGCATCAGCCGCAACACGCTGTACCGCAAGATCAAACGTCACGGCATCCCGCTGGAGCGTCGCGCCGAGCGGCACTGAAGCGGGCGGCGCAAGGAGGCGCTGGCTATAATTGTTCTTCTGTGTCAAGCACTTCCATTGCTTTCCGGCAACATTTGCTTACAGTGTCTGGAGCCGGATACCCGGGAAACTTCTGCCCGCCCGCGGGTGTCGGTGCCTGCGAGGTTTTTTTGCGGCGCGGTTCGCATACCACGCGCCCGGTGACAAGTGGTGAACGAAAAAGAAGACACAGCATCCTCGACGGCCGGTGAGCCGCCCTCCCTTCTGCGTCGCTACCGCGGCTGGCTGCTCCTCCTGGCGGCGCTGCTGGGGCTCGGGTTCTTCATCGTCCGGCATCATCAGCACCAGCAACAGCTGGCGGCACAGACACCCGGTCGGGGCAGTGGACGGGTGGGTGGGCGCAGCGGTGGCGGTGGACCGGGCGGGGGTCAGGGGGGTCCTGTCGCGGTGACCATCGCGACCGTGGCCTCCGGAGACATCCGGGTGAAGATTCCGGCGCTGGGCACGATCACTCCCCTCGCCACGGTCACCGTCAAGACACAGGTCACAGGCCAGCTGCAGAGGATCGTCTTCCAGGAAGGCCAGCTGGTGCACGCCGGTGACTTCCTGGCGCAGATCGATCCGCGCCCGTTCGAAGCCGCCCTTGACCAGGCCAAGGGCAACCTGAAACGGGACCAGGCCCTGCTGGCGGACGCCCGTCTGGACCTCAAGCGCTTCGAGGAGCTGATCAAGGAGGACTCGATCGCGCAGCAGCAGCTCGACACGCAGCGCGCGCTCGTGAACCAGTACATCGGCACCGTCGAGTCAGACGAGGCCAACGTGAAATCCGCTGAGGTCAACCTGCAGTACACGCACATCGTCTCGCCGGTCACCGGCCGCGTGGGATTGCGGCAGGTGGACCAGGGAAACTATGTGACTCCCGGAGATGCCAACGGCATCGTCGTGATCACGCAGCTTCAGCCCATCACCGCCATCTTCGCGGTGCCAGAGGACAACGTCTCAACGCTGATGCAGCGTATCCACGATGGCGCGACGCTGACAGCCGAGGCATGGGATCGCGGCAATGCGACCAAGCTCGCCGACGGCAAGGTCCTGACGATGGACAACCAGATCGACACGACCACCGGCACCATCAAGTTGCGGGCGCTGTTCGACAACCGGGACGGACAGCTGTTTCCCAACCAGTTCGTCAACATCCAGTTGCTCGTGAATGTGCTCAAGGATCAGACGGTGATGCCCAACTCGGCCGCGCACCGAGGCGCGCCGAACGGCATCGCGTCCACCTTCGTCTACCTCGTGAACCCGGACAGCAGCGTGTCGGTCCGTCCTGTCACGCTGGGCGTGGTCGACGGCGAGCAGGTTTCGGTTCTGAAGGGTCTGTCGCCCGGCGACATCGTGGTCACGGAAGGCGGTGACCGCCTGCGCGACGGTGCGACGGTACTGCTGCCTGCACACACTCCACAACATTCGGGTCAGCCAGCAGCGGGCGCCCATCAGCACGGCGGATACAAGGGCGCCCACCGCAACAAGGAGCACGCCCAGCCCTCTTCACAGTGAGGCGCTGAAGAGGCATGAATCCGTCACGCCTGTTCGTCCTGCGCCCGGTGGCCACCACGTTGCTGATGGTGGCCATCCTCGTGGTGGGGCTGATCGCCTATACGCAACTACCCCTCTCGGCGCTGCCGGAAGTGGCCTACCCGACGATCCAGGTGCAGACGTTCTACCCCGGAGCCAGCCCCGAGGTGATTACGTCCGCCATCACCGCCCCGCTGGAGAAACAGTTCGGACAGATGCCGGGCCTGAATCAGATGTCCTCGACCAGTTCCGCGGGGGCCTCGGTCATCACGCTGACGTTCAGCCTGTCGCTCGCCATCGATGTGGCCGAGCAGGAAGTACAGGCCGCCATCAGCGCCGCCCAGAACCTGCTGCCGCAGGATCTGCCCGCGCCTCCCATCTACGCGAAGGTGAACCCCGCGGACGCACCGGTCCTTGCACTGGGTATCACTTCGCAAGTCATGCCCCTGACCGAAGTGGAGGACATGGCCGATACGCGCATCGCGCAGAAGATCTCCCAACTCAAGGGTGTTGGTGTGGTCAGCATCAGCGGCGGGCAGCGTCCAGCCGTGCGCGTGGTCGCCAATCCGCGCGCCCTCGCCGCCTATGGTCTGAATCTCGACGACCTGCGCACGACGATCAGCGTGGCCAATCAGAACGGGCCGAAGGGAACGCTCGACGGTCCGTCGCGCGCCTACACCATCGATACGAATGACCAGATCAGGGATGCGGCGCAATACGGCAACATCGTCATCGCCTACCGCAACGGCTCGCCGGTCCGACTGAAGGATGTCGCGACGCTCGAAGCGAGTGCGGAGAACACCAAGCTCGGCGGCTGGATGAATGGAACGCCGGCTCTCATCGTCAACGTACAGAGGCAGCCCGGGGCAAACGTGGTCGACGTGGTCGACCGGATTCACGATCTGCTTCCCAGCCTGCAGGCCTCGCTCCCTTCAGGAGTCGACGTATCGATCCTTACCGACCGCACGACGACGATCCGGGCTTCGATCCGCGATGTCGAGATGGAAATGAGCCTGGCCGTCGTGCTGGTGGTCCTGGTGATCTACCTGTTCCTGCGCAACGTGCCGGCGACCATCATTCCCAGCCTCTCGGTACCGCTCTCGCTGATCGGCACGTTCGCGGTCATGTACCTGGCGAATTTCAGCCTCAACAACCTGTCGATCATGGCCCTGACCATCGCGACCGGCTTCGTCGTGGACGATGCCATCGTGATGATCGAGAACATCGCGCGGTACATCGAGCGGGGCGAGAAACCGCTGGAAGCGGCCCTCGAGGGCGCGGGTCAGATCGGCTTCACCATCATCTCGCTGACCGTATCGCTGATCGCGGTGTTGATCCCGCTTCTTTTCATGCAGGACGTGGTCGGACGACTGTTCCGCGAATTCGCCGTGACGCTGGCGGTCACCATCCTCATTTCCGCGGTGGTCTCCCTGACGCTCGTGCCCATGATGTGCGCCAAGCTGCTGCGCCACGAGCCCGACCGCCGGCACGAGCCCAACACCGCGGGATGGTTCACCGATCTGGCGACCTGGTACGGTCGCCGCCTGACCTGGGTGCTGGACCACCAGCGACTGACTCTGTATGTGGCGATCGGGACGCTGATCGTCACCGCGGCCCTGTACGTACTCATCCCGAAGGGGTTCTTCCCGGAACAGGACACCGGCCTGATCCAGGGCGTTTCGGAGGCGACCGAGTCAGTTTCCTATGCCGAGATGGCCGAGCGTCAGCAGGCGTTGGCCGCTGCCATCATCAAGGACCCGGATGTCGCCAGCCTTTCATCCTTCATCGGTGTGGACGGCAACAACGTTACGCTCAACAGCGGCCGCTTCCTCATCAACCTCAAGCCACGCGACAGTCGCTCCGCCACCGCCGGCGAGGTGATCCGCCGGCTGCGCGACGAGACAGCCGGCGTTGCCGGGATCACCCTGTACATGCAGCCGGTCCAGGATCTCACGCTGGGCAACACCATCAGCCGCACGCAGTACCAGTTCACCCTGGAGAGCGCCGACCCGGCCGCACTGTCGAACTGGACACCCAAACTGGTGACGGCCCTGCGCCAGCAGCCTGAGCTCTCCGACGTGGTCAGCAACCAGGAGGATAACGGCCTCGCAGTTTACGTCACGATCGACCGCGACAGCGCGGCGCGGCTGGGAATCAGCGTGGGCACCGTCGACAACGCACTGTATGACGCCTTCGGCCAGCGAATCGTCTCGACGATCTTCACGCAGTCGAACCAGTATCGCGTCATCCTGGAGGCGGACCCGGGTTCGTACCGCAGCGTGGACTCGCTCGCTTCGATCTACGTGCCTTCGGCCGGCGGAGGACAGGTCCCCCTGTCGGCGATCGCCAAGGTGGCCGTGGAAACGCGACCACTGCTGATCAACCACCTGGCGCAGTTTCCAGCGACAACGGTGTCCTTCAACCTGGCTCCCGGCGCCTCACTCGGCGCCGCCGTCAACGCCATAGAGAAGGCCGAGCTCAGCCTGGGCCTGCCCGACAGCATCCGTACCACCTTCCAGGGTGCGGCGCTCGCGTTCCGCAGCAATCTGACCAATGAGCTCCTGCTGCTGGTCGCCGCGGTGCTGGTCATGTACATCGTACTGGGTGTTCTGTACGAGAGCTTCATCCACCCCGTCACCATCCTCTCGACGCTGCCCTCGGCCGGCATCGGCGCCCTGCTCGCGCTGATCATGGCGGGCGACGACCTGACCATCATCGCGCTCATTGGCATCATCCTGCTCATCGGCATCGTCAAGAAGAACGCCATCCTCATGATCGACTTCGCGATCGACGCGGAGCGCGAGCAGGGGCTGACGCCACGCGAGGCCATCTACCAGGCTTGCCTTCTGCGATTCCGGCCGATCCTGATGACCACCGTGGCCGCCATTTTCGGCGCGCTGCCGCTGATGTTCGGAACGGGCACGGGCTCGGAACTGCGCCATCCGCTGGGTGTCAGCATCGTGGGTGGCCTGCTCGTCAGTCAGGTCCTGACCCTGTTCACCACGCCAGTCATCTATCTCGCCTTCGATCGTGTGGCCAGGCGCGTACGCGGCCGCCGCGGCGACCCGACCGGGAACGGTCAGCGCGGCGGTGACCTCGCGGACAGTACTGCGTGAACATCTCCGCGCCCTTCATCGGTCGGCCGGTCGCGACGACACTCCTGACATTTGGAGTCGCGCTCTGCGGCATCGTCGCCTTCACTCTCCTGCCCGTCGCGCCACTACCGAAGATCGACGCGCCCGCGATATTCGTGTCGGCGGCGCTGCCCGGCGCCAGCCCCGAGGTGATGGCCAGTTCCGTGGCGACACCGCTCGAACGGCACCTGGGCGCCATCGCGGACGTCGACGATATGACCTCGACCAGCTCGGTCGGCTCCACCAACATCCAGCTCACCTTCGGTCTGGATCGGGACATCGACGGCGCGGCGCGCGATGTCCAGGCCGCGATCGTCGGCTCCCATGCCGACCTGCCCTCAGCGCTGACCCGCAACCCGTCCTATCGCAAGCTCAACAGCTCATTGTTTCCGATCCTGTCGATCGCGATGACCTCGGACGTGCTCACGCAGGGACAGATCTACGACGCGGCGGATGCGGTGATCTCGCAGCGCCTGTCGCAGATCGATGGCGTCGGTGGCGTCAATGTGAGTGGTGCGGCGCTGCCTGCGGTACGCGTCGAGATCAACCCGCTGTCCATCTCCAAGTACGGTATCGGACTGC
>DATKLO010000132.1:0-3623 GCA_035542375.1 Steroidobacteraceae bacterium
ACATTGCCCGTACCCCGAACACAAACAGGTCAACCGTCTTTCGATGGTTTGCTGACCGCGTGGGGCATCGTGCTTGAGCCGCCCCGGCTTCTGTCAACGGCTTCGCACAGGCACCAGATTTCAGATTGCGAATAAAAGGAAAAAGGTGTCGACGATATGGAAGAGCTCTGGTCTGCCCATACGGCGATACAGGAGAGAGTGCCCGCCATTGTTGCGCGTTACCGCGAGGCGGGCGTTCTGACATGGCGATTGCTCCACCGCATCGAACGGGAGGTCATCGCCGAAGTCGCCTCGACCGGCTGGCATGCGGAGTGGGTCCTGGATGCGCTGCGCGCGCCTGCCGCTCTGGACTATCCGACGGACGGGCGTACCGTTTCATTTGAGGGGCACGATTTCGTCCCGCCGGTTTTTGCAGCAATCGACGACGCCTGGCGCAGACCCAGCCAGCAGACGGGGCGGTCCGACCATTGAACTGGCTGCGTCGTCGCCGCACCGCGGCGGGCCACCTCATCCGAAAAGACCGTGGAGAAACCAGCGTGGCTCGCGTTCGTCACGACTGCCGACGCGCTCGCGAAATATCCAGTAGTGCAGATGGTTTTCAGACTCGGCGACGAAGTAGTCGCGTGTCACAATGTGGCCGTCCTGCCAGCCACATTCGATCCGCTCTCCTGGTGACACCATCCGCAGCGGTGTACCGTAAAACGGGCGGTGGCCGCGCATGATGAGCTGGATGGGTACGTCAAGCAGCCATGCCGGGCGCGGAAGATCACGTGGCAGGTCCGTGCTGGCGGGTCTGGCGTCACTGCTGACCGGCACCCATCGCGCAGCCACTTCGGGACGGAAGTCGGCCACTGGCGCTGGTTTCATCACATTTTCCGAACCAAGCCTGGCCACAAGCAATTCCATGAGCCGTGCGTGATCCTGTGGCGTCCCGCCAGGCTCCGGAAACAGCGATTCGCTCGGTGCCTCTGCTTCCCGGACATCTTTCGCCTCGAGCCTCAGTGCAATGACCGGGGCCACCAGTTCGATGCGCGCGAGCCGCTCCCTGAGCAACCGCATAAGGTGTTCCTCGTGCCACGTCGGCTCGCCAAGAGCAACTTCGACTTCCGTTGGCGCAATGGCTGCGCGGCCACGTTCGTGCTCAAGGGAGACAACGAAGCGCGCGACGGCCAGCTGGCGGGCCGCCAGCCAGCCCGTCATCTGCAGCGTGAGCCGGCGCGCGGCGAACAGCGTCGCTTCAACATGCTCGATCCGGTCCGGCAGTTCGACGCGCGCATCGAATGCCGGGGGCATCGTGAGCCATTCGTGGACTTCAGGCGCCTCGCCCTTCGCGCGGTCAAGCGCATCGAGCAGCGCAGTGCCACACCGCTTTTTCAGCCCGGCGCGTGGCAGCCGCGTCACATCGTCGATCGTCGAACATCCCAGGCCGTCGAACCAGTCGGCGAAACGGCGCGCCGCAGGAAGTATGGTCAGGGGGATGCGTGCGAGTGCGCGCGCGAGCGAACGCTGTGTGAGCGCAACACCCCCACCGGCGCGCGCGATGAGCCAGGATCCCTCCGCGGTCGGTGCAAGGGCCTGCGTGCACGTGACGCCAAAGTCCGCGACCACGCGATGGATCTGCCAGCGAAGCGCGCGCAGGCCGCCGAAAAGCCGCAAGCTGGCGCTCACATCGGCGAGTACAACGTTCTCGGCGGCGATCACGACATTCGGCGTGAACTGGAGCAGGGCGAATGCGACGCCACGCACTGTCTGCTCTTCACGTGCCAGCTCCCGCTCCCTGAGATCGGCATTCGGTGCGAGCGTGAGCACGCCGCCCCGGCGCATGCCATCGACGACGCCCTGCGCCCGCGCTGCCGCGTTTGCATCGAGCACACGGCCCTTATCCAGCACGACCAACCCCTGGTCAGACACCGGCGTGTACCAGGTTGGGCAGAAACTCTCGATGGGCAGGCGTGGCAGATGAACGCCGATCCAGTGGTGCATGACGATTCAGGAGAACGGGCGTAGGGGAGAGCGCAACGAATACCGGCTCATCGCGGTGGGGCCCGCGGCGCTTGATGAATGAGATGTTCAGGCCGCCAGCTACCGCTTCGACCGATATACGTAGTGGTGCGGGCGACGTCGAAGCCGCCGCAGCCGTGGGGCGAAACAGGAACAGCAGGGTGTCCGTGCGCTGGGCGGCAAGGTGCAGGCGGCGCAGCGCCTCCGGACGGACCTGCTGCTGCCAGAACAGCAGGGCGCCGGCGGTTCCAGCACGAAGTATCTGCTCCGCTGCCCACAGGCAGTCCGCAGTCGTGGGCGCCTTCAGCACGCGGAGATTTTCAGGTTCTATTCCCCACCAGGTGAACGCAGCAGGCTGCAGTCGATGCGGCGGCTGCAGCATAAAGACTGGCCGGGATGCGACGGTCTCGAGCGCCGGCTTGAGCAGGCGCAGCTCACCGCAGCCCGGCTGCGGAAGGATCACCTCGGTCAGCGCACCGGTCGGCCAGCCCCGCCCGGGTAGCTCCGCATCGAGCCTGGCGTGCCCGCTCGCGACTACCCGGCCATGCGCCGAGCCAAGCTGTGACGCCCGCCAGAGATCCGGGTGGATCGCCTCGACGTTCAGGAGTGGCTGCGTCATGATTGACTCCCTGAATACTGTATAAATATACAGGTATCGTAGCTGGTCTATCCTGGAAAGTCACGCCGCAGACGCTCGTTCAGCTATGAGAGACAGGGTGGCAGATTCGCCGTCACCGTGTCGGCGCGCGCCTGCGCGCCATTTTCACAACGACGTGATTCCAGAACCTCGAATCCGGGTATAAACGTGCGTGGTGGATGACGTGCGCCGTCCGGGCGACACCATGTCGACACGGGGAGACTGTCCCATTCTCCGGAGGCATGAAACGGTTCGCGGAATATGGGCGTGGAAGACAGAGGCGTCGCGGGTTTCTCCCTGCGAGGCAGTGGCTCTTCCAGGCAGGCGGCGTCATTTCAGGCGACAAGGCCGCGTCGTCTGCTGCTTTCTGGGCAGCCACGTTGACAGGAATCAGGCGTTCGGGCGCGGCATTGAATGGGCCAAACGCTGGATCGACTACAACTACCGGCATGGTGCGCATACCGCGGCGCGCGTTGCCAGACAGGAGAATCATGCGTAATGCAATGATCCTGGAATCCGACAGGCAGGCGCTCGAACGGCTTCTGAACATCGCCCAGGGCAATTGTGGCCAGAGCCGCCGCGTTGCAGACTTTCTGCTTGCCTGGTGGAACCCTTCCACATGCGGTGGCTACGACCTGACGGCGGCGTGGGGCCTTGACGAAGAAATCGTCGAGGACATCATCACGGTGTTCCGCCTGGCGTCGCGCGTTAATCAATATCCGGATACGCTGGGCTATGGCACGCAGTTCAAGGCCATGGTGCGGGAGTGGCGGCCCGAGCTGGTTAGCGCGTGAGGCGTCGGAAGACCGGGATGTGTGAACGTCCGGGGGCGAGTGGCGTGGCTGGCGGACGGACTGCGCGCCATGATGCCGCATCCAGCGATACCGTGATGCAGCATATGTATGCCGCGGCCCGTTGATGATGAAGCTCGCGTCGAACTGCTGTGCTTCCTCGTAGACACCTCGCTCGCCTTGGGGAGAGAAGC
>DATKLO010000133.1:0-17286 GCA_035542375.1 Steroidobacteraceae bacterium
GACCTGTGGGCTCGGGTACACCCCAAGATGAGAGTGCACATCGATGATTCCAGGTGTCACCCACCGATGCTCGCCATCCACCAGGCGTGCGCCGGACGGAGCCTGGAGGTTGGTGCCGACGGACTGGATCTTGCCATCGACAATGAGCACGTCTGCGTTGTCCAGTCGGGTTCCGGTGCCCGTCAGCACGGTCGCGTGTCGTATCAATGTCGGCGAGGAGGCGGGCACGCGATAGGTGGACGGATAAAGTTCGCCGGAGCCGCTGCCGCCCGCACCAGGAGCGGCAGGGGCGGCGTTCCCGGACGATCCGGCAGCAGTCGGACCCGTGGTGGCGCAAGCGCTCAGCGCGGCAGCCACCAGCAAACAACTTATTCTTCTCACTGGCTTCCCTTGGGGGTGGGGTGCTGGAGGCGCATTATTGCTCATCGCGCGTGGCCGGATCACGGCGCAGACGTCGTAGTCGGGCCGAAGCGGTAGATACGTACGGCGAAGCGCGATCAAAGAAGCGCCACCGCCGGTTTGCCCAGTGACCCGCGTAGTCCACACCGATACGGGTGGCGCGTGATATTCGCGGCGCAGGTGCGGATCGCGGCGGCCGCTCGACCCACAAGCGCGAACCGCGAAGATCTTCGCCATTCAGCGCGCGGTCGACGCGCATCGCACGGCACAGCAGTCCCGGTCCCCAAGTCTTGTCGCTGATGCCCTCGATCGGTTCGAGCGCGCGGAGCAGAACCGCGTGCGGAACGCCCGTACGGGCGGTCACGATGTTTACGCAATTCCAGAATCCATAGATGAAATAGATATAGGCATGCCCGGGCGGTCCGAACATGACCTCGGTCCTGGGGGTGCGCCCGCGAGCTGAGTGCGCCGCCAGATCCTCGGGCCCCATGTACGCCTCGGTCTCGACGATGCGCCCAATGCTGTGCACACCGTCGTCCCGTACAAGGTGCATTCCGATCAGGTCACGGGCAACCGCGAGCGTGTCCTCGCGGGAATAGAAGGAGCGTGGGAGTTTTCGGATCACCGCGACGACGCCGGGAAGCTTTGCTGGCGCCCGCATCCTACGCGAGGGCGCCGTCGCGGTGCGACAGCTCGCTGTTATTCGGAGCGCTCGTTGCCCCGCTCGGCAGTGGCGAGACGCGTCGCATTCTTGACGCTGACCACGCCCGGGATCGCTTTGATGTCGTCCATGGCTCGATTCACTTCGCCGGCGTTTTTCGCCACGCCGGTCAGTGTCACGTTGCCCTTGTACACTTCAATGTCGAAGTCCGTCGCGGAGACCGTGCTGTCCTTCACCAGTGCGGCCTTCGCGCGCGTCGACAGCGTCGCATCGTCCACGTATTGTCCGGTTGTCTCCTTCCCCTTTATGAGATTGCATCCGCAGACGAGGACGACAACCGCCGTAGCGGCAAGGATGGTTGAGGCATGGCGCATGAGCGTGCTCCCGTGTCTGTTGTGACTCCTCCGTACCTCAGCAAGAGCGGTACCCGGACGGCGGAAACTGTGACGCTCCGGCCTTGTCCTTAGGTAGGTGACCGGGCTGGCCGAATGGATTAATATATTGAATCTCAATATGTTACGAATTATTTGGAGACAGATGGTGAGGTTGTGGACGCCCCTCGCGTTCCTGCTGGCATCCGCTGCAGCGCAAGCCACGGTCTACGAGTTGCCCGAGAACGGTTCGGCCGTATTCGGCAGCGATGAGACGATCAAGTCCACATATCAGGACACGCTGCTGGATATCGCGCGGCGCTACAGCCTGGGGTACGAGGAGATCATCCGCGCCAATCCGGGCGTGGACATGTGGCTGCCCGGCGAAGGCACCCACATCCTGCTGCCCGGGCGCCGCATTCTGCCGGCGGGCCCGCGCGAAGGCATCGTCGTCAACCTGCCCGAGCACCGCATCTACTACTTCCCGAAGCACAAGAAGAATGAAAAGGCGGTGGTCATTACCTATCCGGTCAGTATCGGTAAGATGGACTGGCGCACGCCTTTGGGCGAGACGCGCGTGGTGTCCAAGCAGAAGCACCCCACCTGGTATCCGCCTGAGTCCGTGCGCAAGGAGCACCTGGCCAACGGCGATCCGTTGCCAAGGGCGGTGCCTTCAGGTCCGGACAATCCGCTAGGTGACTACGCGATGCGCCTGGCTGTGGGCAACGGCACCTATCTGATCCACGGGACGAACAACCCGATGGCGGTGGGCATGGCGATTACCCACGGTTGCATCCGTATGTATCCGGAGGATGTGGCCGCACTGTTCCCACTGGTTCCCGTCGGCACGCCGGTGTGGCTGATCAACGAACCCGTGAAGGTGGCCTACGTGGACGGCGAGCTGCTGCTCGAAGCCCACCCGCCCGTGGATGCGGAAGGGCAGACCGTCGAGCCGAATCTGGAGCTGTTGTCACAGCTACTCGACAAGGCGTTGGGCAACGAGACGGCGGCCATCCATTGGGACCTGGCCCGCGCCACGCTTCAGGCGGCCAACGGGATGCCTGCCGTGGTGGGATTGCAGGCGGACCCGGATCCACAGCCCGTCGCGCAAGGTAGCCCTGCGCCACCTTCAACCGCGGCTGCGGCCGCGGCGGCCGATTCTCCTGTCGCGCCGGCGGCGACAGCAGCAGCGCCGACGCCTGCAGTAGTAGCGCCGGTAGCGACATCAGCAGCGCCGACGCCCGCAGCAGCGCCGGCACCGACAGCCGTGGCTCCGGCGCCCGCGGCGACTCCGACAGCCTCGGCACCGGTGCCGCCCGAGCCAGCGAAGCAGTAATCCCGCCGGTCAGCGGCCGGGAAGATTTACTTGTTTTCGTGGGCGGGTGGCGTGCGCGCCGCCTTCACCGCACCGTAGAGCGCGCGGATCTGAGCGATGACCTTCAGGACGGCGGTCGCGCGTGAGGAGAGGGCGAGCAGCCCGGTAACCCACGTGATTCCGGTCAGAACGCGGCGGGTGCGGAACATCAGCAGCAAACCGGTGAGAGCCGCGATCCACGCGAAGGAACGGCCACTCGGGCGAACGCCACCCAGGTGGCGCCAACTGCCCAGCTGTGCCATCGGCCGGATCTGGGCCAGCCGATAGGCGACTTCCAGCCTCTGTTCCTCGCATCTAGCCAGCAGCGCTTGCCGCCGACCTTCGAGATCCGTCATGCGACTCATGTCGCGCCGCCCGCCCGATCCTGGTCGGTCTGCAGTTGCGCAAGGGTTCCTTCCAGCATCTGCGGTCGCGTGCGGAACACGCGGCTCGCGATGAATCCGAAGATGGCGGCGAGCAGCGTGAACAACAGCGCGCCGCCCAACACTCCCGCCATGCGGTGAGAATCCCACAGCGCGGCCACGATCGACACGATCGCGAAGGCCAGTGCCAGCAGCGCACATGCCACCGCCGCGAGCGCCCACAGCAGCAGCTGGATGGTGCGCAGCACGAACATCTCGGCTTCGACAGCCGCAAGATCCAGCCGCGTGCGGGCCGCGTCGATCAGACTCGCGAGCAGTCCGCGGATCGCTCCGCTGTGCGGCTCGGGTTCCGTGGTTGACTCAGCCGCGGCGGAGCTCTCTCCGGTCATTTGCGTCCCATGAGGAGCCCCACGACGAGGGCGATTCCCCCGACGACGGCGATGGCCTTCCAGGGATTGTCCTCGACGTAATCGCCGACGACCCGCGCCCTGCCGCGCAGATCCTGCTCGACCGAGGACAACCGTCCCCGCACGGCGCGCAGCGATTCCTCCGCGCGGGCACGCGCCTCGGCTGCCTTCTCGCCGGCGCTGTCCGCCGTGGCGCGCAGCAACTCCTCGGCATCGCTCACCAGGGCCTGCAGATCATCGGCCAGCTTGCCAACATTCAACTCGCTCATGTCATTGCGCTCCAGTTGAGGATTCCGCGGGTCACTGCGGCAAGCCGCGTGCCCGGCCATTCACCACCGCCTCCAACGGGATCTGGGGGCCCGGCCGCTCCAGATCAAGAGCGTCAGCGCCGCTTTGGCCGGCAGACCCCTCGATCCGCGCCATCCAGCCAGCTTGACGCACCGCGCTCTTTGTCATCCGTCGGACCCCCAAGGACGATACCATCACCATTCCCGGCTACGACGCAATTCCGTGCCGGGACGCCTGAAGGAGTCACCACATGTCCGCAGCCACCCGACCCCCGGATGCCGCGCCCCTGGGCGCCGCGGAGCTGCAGCGCCTGCACGCCTGGTGGCGGGCGGCGAACTACCTGTCCGTCGGGCAAATCTACCTGCTGGACAACCCGCTGCTGCGCGAGCCGCTGTCCATCGATCACATCAAGCCGCGGCTGCTGGGCCATTGGGGTACCACGCCGGGCATCAACTTCGTCTACGCCCATCTGAACCGGATCATCATCGCCCGCGAGCGGGACGTGCTGCCCATCATCGGACCCGGTCATGGCGGGCCGGCACTGGTGGCCAGCACGTACCTGGAGGGCAGCTACAGCGAGCTGTATCCGGATGTCGGCCAGGATGCGCAGGGCATGAAGCGGCTGTTCCGCCAGTTCTCCTTCCCGGGCGGCATACCCAGCCACTGCGCTCCGGATGTACCGGGATCGATCCATGAGGGAGGTGAACTCGGCTACTCCCTCGCGCACGCCTTTGGCGCCGCGTTCGACAATCCCGACCTGCTGGTGGCCTGCATCGTGGGCGATGGCGAAGCGGAGACCGGACCGCTCGCGACCGCCTGGCATTCCAACAAGTTCCTCAATCCCGTGCACGACGGGGCGGTGCTGCCCATCCTGCATCTGAACGGTTACAAGATCGCCAACCCCACGGTGCTGGCGCGGATTCCGCGCGAGGAACTGGCGAGCCTGCTGCGTGGTTACGGCTGGGAGCCCTGGTTCGTCTGTGGCGACGAGCCGATGGCCATGCATCAGCTCATGGCTGCAACGCTCGATGCGGTGATGGACCGCATCGAGCACATCCAGCGCGATGCGCGCAGCCGCGGGGACTGCTCCCGGCCCTGCTGGCCGATGATCGTGCTGCAGACTCCGAAGGGCTGGACGGGTCCGAAGCTCGTGGACGGGGTCAAGGTGGAAGGCACCTGGCGAGCCCATCAGGTGCCGCTGGCCGGCCTTGCGGACCATCCGGCGCACCTGCGCCTGCTCGAGCAGTGGATGCAGAGCTACAAGCCCGCGGAGCTGTTCGATGCGCAGGGTGCACCCGTCACGCTGTTGCGCGAATTGTGTCCGCCCGGGACCCGCCGCATGGGCCTCAACCCACACGCCAACGGGGGACTTCTGTTGCGCGACCTGCAGCTGCCCGACATCCGCGGCTATGCCGTGAAGCTGCAGCGCCCCGGTTCGCAGCAGGCCGAGTCAACTCGGCTGCTCGGGACCTGGCTGCGCGATGTGTTGCGCCTGAACGCCGCGGCGCGCAACTTCCGAATCTGGGGCCCGGATGAAACCAGCTCCAACCGGCTGGATGCCGTGTTCGAGGTGACGCAGCGGACCTGGCTCGGCGAGCTGCGCGAGGATGACACGCACCTGGCGCACGATGGCCGTGTCATGGAGGTCCTGTCCGAACACCAGTGCCAGGGCTGGCTCGAGGGGTATCTGCTCTCGGGACGACATGGCCTGTTCAACTGCTACGAGGCGTTCATCCACATCGTGGACTCGATGTTCAACCAGCACGCCAAGTGGCTCGAAGCGGCGCGCCGGATTCCCTGGCGGCGCAGTGTTGCCTCGCTCAACATCCTGCTCACCTCGCACGTCTGGCGGCAGGATCACAACGGCTTCTCGCATCAGGACCCCGGCTTCATCGACCTGGTGTGCAACAAGAAGGCGGACATCGTGCGCGTCTACCTGCCGCCGGATGCGAATACGCTCCTGTGTGTCGCCGAGCAGTGTCTCAGGAGCCGCAATCTGGTGAATGTGATCGTCGCCGGCAAGCAGCCCGAGGCGCAATGGCTTGATCTCGACACCGCCTACCGGCACTGCGCGACCGGCGTCGGCATTTTCGAGTGGGCCAGCAATGATGCGGATGGAGAGCCGGATGTCGTCATGGCCTGCGCCGGAGACATTCCGACGATGGAGACGCTGGCCGCGGTCAGCCTGCTGCGCGAGCATGCCCCGGAGCTGAAGGTGCGCGTGGTCAATGTCGTCGACCTGATGACATTGCAACCGCGTGAGGAGCATCCACACGGACTGACGAACGGCGAGTTCGACGCGCTGTTCACGACCGAGCGGCCGATCATCTTCGCCTATCACGGCTATCCCTGGCTCATCCATCGGCTGACCTATCGGCGCACCAATCATGACAGCCTGCACGTGCGCGGCTACAAGGAAGAGGGCACGACCACGACGCCGTTCGACATGGTCGTCCGCAACGACCTGGATCGCTTTCACCTGGTCATGGAGGTCATCGATCGCGTGCCGTCTCTGGGATACCGCGCCGCGCTGCTGCGACAGCTCATGCGTGGCAAGCTGACCGAACACCGCCGCTACGTCACGCAGCACGGCGAGGACATGCCTGAAGTGCGTGACTGGGTCTGGCGCGACCGGGACGCGCGGCCCGGCAGTTGAAGGCTCGCGCACAGGCCGCGACAGGTGGACAATCCCCCAACCGCAATCCGATAGGTGCCGCCCCGTGACGACCCACAATCCGCTGCAGGAATTGCGCAAGCTTGGCCAGAGCATCTGGCTGGATGACATCGGACGCAAGATGCTGGCCGACGGCAGCCTGGCGCGACTGATCCACGACGATGGCATCGCGGGGGTGACCTCCAACCCGGCCATTCTGGCGAACTCCATCACCAGCGATCCGCAGTACGCCCAGGCCATCAAGGACCTGCTGCCGAAGGTGGATGGCAGCATGGCGCTGTACGAGGCGCTGGCGATCGATGACCTGCGGGGCGCGGCCGATCTGTTCCGCCCGCTGTATGATTCGCTCCAGGGTCGCGACGGTTTCGTCAGCCTGGAAGTCTCCCCGCACCTGGCCTATGACACCCAGGGGAGCATCGAGGAGGCGCGGCGCCTGTGGGGCCGGCTCGATCGCGCCAATGCCTTCATCAAGATTCCCGGCACGGAACCGGGGCTCGCGGCCATCCGCCAGCTGATCGCCGAAGGCATCAACATCAACGTGACCCTGTTGTTCTCGCCCGAGCGCTACCGCGCCGTCGCGCACGCCTACATCGAGGGACTGGAGTCGCGCGCGGCGGCTGGCAAGCCGGTGGACCGGGTGGCCTCGGTGGCCAGCTTCTTCCTGAGCCGTATCGATGCCAAGGTCGATCCGCAGCTCGACAAGCTCGCGGCCGGAGGTCAGCCGGCGGCCCGCACGCTGCGCGGCAAGTCCGCCATCGCCAGTGCCGCCCGTGCCTATCAGGTTTACGAGGAGCTGATCGGATCGGCGCGCTGGGAGGCCCTCGTACAGCGCGGTGCGCGCACGCAGCGTTTGCTGTGGGCGTCCACTTCAGCCAAGGATCCGACATTCAGTCCAACGAAATACGTCGAGGAGTTGATCGCTCCTGACACGGTCAACACGGCGCCGCTCGAGACCATCAACAGCTACCGTCAGCGTGGCCAGCCTCAGCCGCGCCTCGAACGGCATCTGGCCGATGCCGATGATGTGATCGACGGCCTGGAGCGGCTCGGGATCGATCTGGAGGAAGTCGCTGTGCAGCTCGAGCGCGAAGGCGTCACGAAGTTCGTCGAGCCTTTCGATCGGCTGCAGGGCTGGCTGAGCGAGCGACGCGGGAAGTAGGTTCGGCGCCCGGGGGCGGGGCGAATTCCCGCCCCTGCTTCAGAAGCCACTGGCGGAAGGCCGCCACCTTCGGAAAGTCCGCATAGGGCTGGGGGCAGACGAAATAATAGGAGAAGCGGTGCGGCACGATGTGCTGGCTCGCCAGCACGATGCGCCCCGCCTTCAGCTCGCCCGCGGCCAGCGTCCAGCGCAGCAGTCCGAATCCCAATCCCTCGAGCACCGCGCTCAGCAGGCTGGCGGAGTCATCGATGAATGCACCACGCAGAGCGCTCATCGAGCGTGTGTCACCTGTGGACCATTGCGCCCAGTCCAGCTCGTCACCGTGCAGCAGCGGGTACTGCGCGAGATCGCCCGTACCGGGCAAGGTGCCGTATTTCGCGACCACGGCCGGCGAGGCGACCGCCACCAGCCACTCATTCATGAATTTCTCGGCGTGCAGATCGCCGTAGCGACCGAGTCCGAATCGCAGTGCGGCATGGAAATCGCTCCGTGCGAAATCCACCGCGTTCGGTGATGTGTGCAGGCGCAGGTCGATCTCGGGGTGCAGCCGGCGCAGGTCGGCCAGGCGCGGCATGAGCCAGCGCTGCAGGAAGGACGCGAGCATGCTCACGTTGATCGCGCCGGTATGCCGCTGCTGGCGCAAGCGCTGCAGCGCGGCCTCGAGTTCATCTAGCCCTTGTCTGACACCCGGCAGCAGATGCAGTCCCTCCGGAGTCAGCTGCACCGAGCGGCCCTCGCGACGGAACAACGGCGTCTGCAGGTAGTCCTCCAGCGACTTGATCTGCTGGCTGACCGCGGCAGGGGTCACGTGCAATGCCTCCGCAGCCTCACTGAAGTTCAGACGTGTCGCAACGGCCTCGAACACGCGCAACGCGTTCAGTGGCAACCGATCGTAGGCGGAACTCACCCTGCACCCCTTGGCCGATGCTCTGGCTGGACAGGGATATAGCACATGCGAGAGCGGGACAGGTTGCGGCGCACCCGTGCATCAACGAGCACCCACTGAGGCCACTTCCGCCCTCGGCGTGCGTCTGCCGCCAGCGACCGCAACCGGCCTCCTGTTGACAGGTTGCCGCTCGACGAACAAGTCTTCCCGCCATGAATGCACCCGCCGCGCCCTCCGGGGTCATCACCATCACCACGGATTTCGGTCATCAGGGTCCCTTCGTCGGGGTCATGAAGGGCGTGATCCTCAGCCGCTTCCCCGCGGCGCGCATCGTGGACCTGACGCATGAAATCGTCGTGCACTGGCCAGCGGAAGCCGGCTTCTGGCTGGCGCGGGCCTTCGGGTACTTTCCGGCCGGTACCGTGCATGTCGCGGTGGTCGATCCGGGGGTGGGTACATCCCGCGACATCGTCGCCGTGCTGGCCGGGGAGCAGGTCTTCCTCGCCCCGGACAACGGTCTGCTGGCACCCATCGTGGCCCGCAATGCGGGCGCCGCCATCGTCCGGCTCGACACCCAGCGACTGGGTGCCTTCGGGGTACGCCGGCCGAGCGCCACTTTCCATGGCCGCGACATCTTCGCGCCGGTGGCGGCGGAACTCGCGGCCGGCCGCTGCGTGGCGACCGATCTGGGCAGCCCGGTCGACGCGCTGGTACCGGCGTGGGTGGACGAGCCCACCGTCGAAGCCGGCAGCGTCTCGGGAGTCGTCATCACCATCGACCATTTCGGCAACCTGATCAGTAATATCGACGGCCAGCTGCTGGGCCGTTTCCGTCAGCCGCTGGTTCAGGCGGGCAGCCACACCTTCCCGCTGATGCGCACCTACGGAGACGCACGGCCGGGCGACTACCTGGCCCTGGTGAACTCCTTCGGGGTGCTTGAGATCGCCCGCGCCGAGCAGAGCGCCGCGGAAGGGTTGGGGCTGAGCCGGGGCGCCCCCGTCACCGTCCGCGAGGCCACGCGGCGCAACTGAGCTCCCCGGGGTTGATCCGCAGCGCGAATCCGCTATAGTTCGCTGCCTTGCCCGGTGCGCGGCCAGCGCGCTACTCATTGATCTACCAGCAGATTTAGTCCCTTTAGACCATGTCGGAACGAGACAACGAGAGCTTCGATCTCGACGATGAATTCCTGAACGGGCCCGCCACCGAGGACGGCACCGACTACGACCGGCTGCTGGACCGGGTGGACAAGCGCGTGCGCAACCAGGGCAAACGCGGCAAGGCCGCCTGGAGCCGCCTGGAGGAAGTCCTCGCGGACCGCAAGCTGGAAAAGGACCTGCTGGACTTCGACGACGACGAGCTCTGACCGCGGCGGCTCGTCTCCTCTTGAGAACCGGACTGGGCGCGGCGCACAGGGGGCACCGCTGCGGGCCGCGCCGCCAGGAAACCACTTTGTGACGCGCACCCCCTCTTGGATCGTCCTGAAATTCGGCGGCACCAGCGTCTCCTCGGCCGCCAACTGGCGCAACATCTTCCAGGTCGCGACAACGCGTCGTGACGCGGGCGCGCGCGTGCTCATCGTGCACTCGGCCGTTACGGGCATCACCGACCGGCTGGAGAAGTTGCTGGATGCGGCGCTGGCGCAAACCCACGAAGCCGATCTCAGTGCCATCGAGGAGCGTCACCGGCGGCTCGCCGGTGAGCTCGGCATCCCCCTGGGCGCGGAAGTGGAGCGCTACCTCGCCGAACTGCGGCAGATTGCCGCTGGAGTCGCCCTGGTCGGTGAAGTCAGTGACCGCACGCGCGCCCGGGTGATGTCGGCCGGAGAGCTGATGGCCACGGACCTGGGCGCGCGCTATCTGCGCGCGCAGGGTATGCAGGTGGATTGGGTGGATGCACGCACGCTGCTGAAATCCGACGAGCGTCGCGGCGCCAACGCCAAGTCCAGCGTGTTGTCGGCCACCTGCAACTTCGCGCCGGATGAGACTCTCACGAACCGCCTCAATACCCTGGCGCCGGTCGTCATCACGCAGGGTTTCATCGCCAGCGACGACGATGGCAACACCGTGTTGCTCGGTCGGGGCGGCTCGGATACATCGGCCGCGTACCTGGCCGCGAAGTTGAGTGCCCAGCGCCTGGAGATCTGGACGGACGTGCCGGGCATGTTCAGCGCCAACCCGCGCTCGACGCCGACCGCCCGTCTGCTTCGAGCCCTGCATTACGACGAGGCGCAGGAGATCGCCACGAGCGGTGCGAAGGTGCTGCATCCCCGCTGCATCCTGCCTGCGCGCCAGTACCGCATTCCTCTTCATGTCTACGCCACCCAGGCTCCCGAACTCGCCGGCACCGTGCTCAGCACCGAGGGCGGGGAGGGCGGAGCGCAGGTCAAGGCCGTCTGCACCAAGAAGGGCATCACGCTCGTGTCGCTGGAAAGCCCCGGCATGTGGCACCAGGTGGGGTTCCTGGCTGATGCCTTCGCCGTGTTCAAGGAGCACGGCATGTCGGTGGACCTGGTGTCCACGTCGGAAACCAACGTCACGGTGTCGCTGGATCCCGCGGCCAATACCCTGGATAACACGCTGCTGAGCGCGCTGGTGACGGATCTGTCGCGCCTGTGCCGGGTGCAGGTGATCGGTCCCTGCGCCTCGGTCAGCCTGGTGGGGCGCAACATCCGCGCCATCCTGCATCAGCTCGGGGATGCCTTCGAATTCTTCGAGGAACAGAAGATCTACCTGGTCAGCCAGGCCGCCAACGACCTGAACTTCACCTTCGTGGTGGATGAGAACCAGGGTGACCGCCTGGTCGAGCAGCTGCATGAGCTGCTCATCCGGCCGGTGCCCGGCGATCCGGTGCTCGGTCCCACCTGGGAGCAGCTGTTCCTGCGCCCGGCGGGAGCCGGGCAACGGGCCATTCCCTGGTGGCGCCACAAGCGCTCCGAACTGCTGGACACGCTGCGCGAGCATTCCGCGGCGTATGTCTACGATCGGGAATCGATCCGCTCGGCGGCGCGCGCGCTGCGCGCGATGCGTTCGGTGAGCCGGGTGCACTACTCGATGAAGGCGAACTCGAACGCGCCGATCCTGGAGACGGTGCGCGCCGAGGGTGTTGAATTCGAGTGCGTGTCGCGCGGTGAGGTGGAGCGGGCATTGCAGGTGTGCCCACAGACCGACCCGGGCCATATTCTCTATACCCCGAACTTCGCGCCTCGCGATGAGTACGTGTGGGCATTCGAGCGCAAAGTGCGTGTCACAGTGGACAATCTTTACGCGCTGACGGCATGGCCCGAGGTCTTTCGCGGCAGGGAGATCTTTGCGCGCATCGACACGGGTGTCGGGCGCGGCCATCACCACCATGTGCGCACGGCCGGCGCGCACTCCAAGTTCGGGATCCCCGTGATCGAACTCAAGCAGTTCGCGCGACGGGCGCAGGAGATCGGCGCCCGAATCGTGGGGCTGCAGGCGCACATCGGCAGCGGAATATTCGACGTCACCAGCTGGGAACACACCGCGCGTCAGCTCGCCGATCTGGCGCAGCACTTCACGGACGTGAGAGTGGTCGACGTCGGCGGCGGACTGGGCGTGCCGGAGCGCAGCGATCAGCCCGGAGTGGATCTCGCCAAGCTCGATACGCTGCTCGCGGCGGTGCGCGCCGAGCATCCGCAGCTGGAATTCTGGATCGAGCCGGGGCGCTACCTGGTGGCCGCCGCCGGAGTGCTGCTGGCGCGTGTCACGCAGTTGAAGTCCAAGGGTGAAATGCGCTACGTGGGCGTGGCCACCGGGCTGAACTCATTGATCCGGCCGGCGCTGTACGGCGCCTACCACGAGATCGTCAACCTCACACGCGCCGATGAAGCTCCCACCGAACTCGTGAACGTGGTGGGACCGATCTGCGAGAGCGCGGATGTGCTCGGGCATGACCG
The DNA here is from genome assembly GCA_035542375.1 of Steroidobacteraceae bacterium. GTDB lineage: Bacteria > Pseudomonadota > Gammaproteobacteria > Steroidobacterales > Steroidobacteraceae > 13-2-20CM-66-19. The sequence continues at coordinate 12,499 of DATKLO010000133.1, forward strand.
CCTGCTGCCGCCGACGCGTGAAGGGGACGTACTGCTGATCGCCAACGCCGGTGCCTATGGGCAGGCCATGAGCTCGCATTACAACCTCCGCGACCCGGCGGTGGAGTTGTACCTCTGAAGCGCGGCAGACTGCGTAGATTCATCTGGCGCCTGGTGCTGGTCACCGCCAGCGTCGCGATCATCGCCGCCGTCGTTTACGGGCTGTACATCGATCGCGAGGTGACCAGCCAGTTCGAGGGCCGGCGCTGGACGCTGCCGGCGCGGATCTACGCAGCTCCGCTGGAACTGTACGCCGGACTGCCACTGTCGCAGTCCGATCTCGAGCATGAGCTGCAACGTCTGCAATACCGGCGGGTCGACCGCCTCGAGCGCCCTGGAACGTATCGTGAGCAGGGCGCACGACTGGATGTGGCGCTGCGCGCGGCGCAGTTCGCCGATGAAACACGGCCTGCTTCCATCCTGACCATCGATCTGGCCGCGGCCGGCATCGGCGGGTTGCGGGACAGTCAGGGCAAGGATCTGCCGGTCGCGCGGCTCGAGCCGCTGCTCATCGGCAGCATCTTCCCCACGCATGGCGAGGACCGCATCGTGGTCTCGCCGCAGGACGTGCCGCCGCTGCTGCCAGCGGCGCTCAAGGCGGTCGAAGACCGCAACTTCGATCACCACCATGGGGTGGATCCGGCCGGCATCGCCCGCGCGCTCTGGGTCAACGTGCGCGCCGGGCAAATCGAGCAGGGTGGCAGCACGCTCACCCAGCAGCTGGTCAAGAGCTACTTCCTGGATTCGCGCCAGACCCTGGGCCGCAAGCTGCGCGAGGCGGCGATGGCGCTGGCGCTGGAAGCGCATTTCACCAAGGCCGATCTCATGAATGCCTACATCAATGAGATCTTCCTCGGCCAGGATGGCGAGCGCGCCATCCACGGTTTCGGCCTGGCCAGCCAGTTCTACTTCGGCAAGCCGCTGTCGGAACTGGATCTGTCGGAAGTGGCCCTGATGGTGGCCATGGTCCGCGGCCCTTCCTACTACGATCCGCGCCGCCATCCCGACCGTGTGCGCGTGCGGCGCGACCTGGTGCTCAAACTCATGGCGGACCAGGGGATCGTGAGTGCGAAGGATGCCCAGGCCGCGCAACACAAGCCGCTCGGTGTGACGAGCCGCGCCTCAGGAACCTACTACCCGGCCTATCTGGACTTCGTGCGACGGACCTTACGGCGTGACTATCGCAACGAGGACCTGACCGGCGAAGGGCTGCGGGTCTACACCAGCCTCGAGCCTCGTGCGCAGGATGACGCGGAGCGCGCCCTCGAGCATGAGCTGGCGCGACTGGACCGACTGCGCCGGAACACGTCCGCGAAGCTTGAGGGCGCCGTCGTGATCACATCGCCGCAAAGCGGCGACGTGACAGCCATCGTTGGCAGTCGCAACGTCGGCTTCGATGGATTCAACCGCGCGCTCGATGCCCGCCGGCAGTTCGGCTCCCTCGTCAAACCCTTCATCTATCTCACAGCGCTGGAGACTGGTCGCTACAACGCAGCGACGATCGTCCAGGACGTTCCTGTCAGCATCCGACTGGCCAACGGCAAGCTGTGGGAGCCCGAGAACTTCACCCGCCAGAGCAGCGGGCCAGTACCCCTGGTGCGGGCTCTCGCGGAATCCCTGAACCTGGCGACGGTCAACCTGGGCATGGAGATCGGTTTGCCCAAGATCTCACAGACGCTGCAGCGATTCGGACTGCCGCGCGCCCCGGCGGAAGTACCCTCCATGCTGTTGGGAGCGATCGACGTCACCCCGCTCGAAGCGGCCCAGATGTACAACGGCTTGGCAAATGGCGGATTCCGCACGCCTCTACGCGCTGTGAGAGCGGTGATCAGCGCGGACGGCAAGGCCCTCCGCGCCTTCCCGTTGCAGGTGACGCCGGTGGCAACGCCTGAAAACATCTATGTGCTCGATCGTATGATGGAGCAGGTCATGGTTCGAGGGACGGGCAAATCGGCACGCGCCGTGCTGCCGCCGAACCTGGTGGTCGCCGGCAAGTCGGGCACCTCATCCGACCTGCGGGACAACTGGTTCGCCGGCTTCTCCGGCTCGGACCTCACCGTCGTGTGGGTCGGGTATGACGACAACCAGCCCACCGGGTTCACGGGTTCCTCGGGCGCGTTGCCCGTATGGGCACGCGTCATGGCGGACCTGGGCACGACCTCCTGGAATGTCCCGCTGCCGGACGGTCTTGCCGAGACGTGGATCGAATTCTCCACCGGGGTGCAGGTGGAGGCCGGGTGCGCCCAGGATGCGACGCCGATCGCGGTGCCGGTGGGCATCCAGCTGCCAACACGGCCCAGCTGCAACGGCACCGCGCTCGACAATGTCGTGAAGCGCGCGGGCGAGTGGCTGCGCGATATCATGCACTGAGGAGCGCGGGTCCGCGCGCAGCCGCGGGTTCGTGCAGCCGCCGCAGGTTCGCGCGCGGTCATGGGTTCGCGCGCGGTCACGGGTTCGCGCGCCGTCACGGTGAGAGTGGGCTGGTCTTCGCCGACCGTTGCCCGGAGGAACAGAATCTGTTGCGTGTTGGTTTTCTGCTGATACTGGGTGGATTGTTGGGCGCCTGCCGCTCGCTGCTCGCGCCGCCACCGTTTCCCGCGCAACCCGCCGGCGCGGTACAGTCTTCGCCGGGTTCTGCCTCCCCGCGGGCGCCACAACCGGGCGAGCCGGCACAGGCGCCCGCGCCAGCGGCCCCGCCCCGTCCGGCCCCGAGGGAGTTTCACCTCGGTTCGGCCGCAACCGCGCTCGTCGCCCAGGCGCATAAGCAAGCCACGGGTGGGGACTATGGCCTGGCGGCGGCCACCATCGAACGCGCCATGCGCATCGAACCGGACAACCCGCTGCTCTGGATAGAACTCGGTCGCATCAGACTGACAGCCGGAGATTACGCTCAGGCGCACGCCATGGGCCGCAAGGCGCTGGCGCAGGCTACGGGTGATCCACGAGCGCAATCCTCGGCCTGGCGACTGATAGCGGATTCGCTGCGTGCCCTCGGGCGCACGCAGGAGGCGGCGGAGGCCGATCAGCGTGCCAACTCGCTGGCGGCGCGCTGACGGTGGCGTGACTGCAGTTCACCAACCACATCCGCCAGTGAGAGTTCGCGGCTCCTGAGCAGCACGAGCAGATGAAACAGCAGGTCGGCGGATTCCGCGACGACCTGGTCAGCGGCTTGCGCGACCGAGGCCAGTGCGACCTCCAGCGCCTCTTCGCCCACCTTCTGTGCAATCCGCTGCGGACCCTCGGCGAACAACCTGGCCGTGTAGCTCGAGCCTGCCCCAGCGGTCCGGCGTTGACCGATGATTTCTTCCAGCTCACGGAGGAATTCCAGGGGTGCTGTGGAGCTGACGCCTGAATCGCCGAAGCACGTGGCGGTGCCGGTATGGCATACGGGTCCAAGCGGCGTAGCCCTCACCAGAAGCGCATCCCGGTCACAGTCAGCGCGAACGTCGCACAGGATGAGCGAGTGTCCCGAGGTCTCGCCCTTTTCCCACAGGCACTCTCGGCTGCGGCTGTAGAAGACCACGCGGCCGCGCACCAGCGTCTGTTCCAGGGCTGCGCGATTCATGTGACCCACCATCAACACGGCGCCCGTGCTGGCATGCTGCACTACCGCCGTGACGAGCCCGCCCGACTTGGCGAAATCCACAGTATCGATGTCGGCCTGCCTCATGGTCGTACCTCGATCCCCTCACGGCGCAGCGCGCGCTTCAGATCCCGCACCACGATGTCGCCCGAATGGAACACGCTCGCGGCCAGCGCGGCATCCACTCCAGCCTGCAGGAACACATCACGGAAGTGCTCGGGAGCGCCGGCGCCGCCGGAGGCCACCAGGGGCACCTGGCAGTGGTTGCGGACCCGATTCAGCTGTTCGATGTCATAGCCGCTGCGCACGCCGTCGCTGCCCATGCAGTTGAGCACGATCTCACCGGCGCCGCGGTCCTGCACTTCCCGCACCCAGTCGAGGACATCGCGGCCGGATTCGCGCGCGCGCTCCGCATGGCCGGAGTATTGGTACGCCCTGTAGCCCTCCGGTGTGCTCTGGCTGTCGATACCCACCACCACGCATTGCGCGCCGAAGCGCGCGCTCAACTCGTCGATGAGTGCGGGGTTGGCCAGAGCCGGAGAGTTGACCGAAATCTTCTCGGCCCCGGCGTTCAGGACTTCTTCGGCGTCCCGTACCGTGCGGATGCCTCCCGCCACGCAGAAGGGAATGTCGAGCACCCGCGCGATCCTGCGCACCCAGCCGCGATCCACCGAGCGTCCTTCCGGGCTCGCCGTAATGTCATAGAACACCAGTTCATCGGCGCCCTCGTCGCGATAGCGCACCGCCAGCTCCATGATGTCGCCGACGACACGCAAGTCGCGAAACCGGACGCCCTTTACGACCTGGCCGTCGCGGACGTCGAGACAGGGAATGATGCGCCGGGCAAGAATGGTCGCAACTCCTCGATTGGGATTCGATTCTCGAGCAGCGCCTTGCCGCTCACGGCCGCCGCCACATCCAGGCGGGCCAGAGCCGTCAGGTCGGCGGCGCTGCGAACGCCGCCGGAAGCCTGCCACTGCAGTCGTGGGAAACGGGCCACGCACTGTGCGTACAGCTGCAGAGTGGGCCCGCCCAGCGCTCCATCACGCTCGATGTCAGTGCACAACACGTGGCGCAGGCTCCGGACGGGGTAGAGCAACAGGGCGTCCCACAGGCTGAGGCTGCCACCGGCTGTCCAGCCGTGAGTACGCACTCGCGGTACGCCT
>DATKLO010000134.1:0-3270 GCA_035542375.1 Steroidobacteraceae bacterium
CGGAAACGTCGGCGCCGCCTCTTCCCGCTGGACTGCTTGCCGTTGTGATTTCTTCATGGTCTCCTCGCCCTTCTGGCGCACTCCGCTTCAGTCAATATATGATCGTCGATCTCGACAGTGACTCGCGTTTTGTCATGAGGCAGATGAAGTCTCGTAGCCTCTCTCCTGTGCTAGGTGTTTTTTTCTTAAGGCTGTTCCTCTTCGTGCGTCGCACGTTTTGCCACTTGTGCTTTGGCAATGGTCACAATATGTTCTGGCGTGAAGCCGAACTTTTTCTGTAATGCTTGCAGCGGCGCCGACGCGCCAAAGGTGTGCATGCCCACGATGGCTCCCTGGCGGCCGACGTAGCGCTCCCAACCAAAGGTGGAGGCTTCCTCTACCGCGACGCGAGCACGAATAGCCGGAGGCAGCACCCAGTCGCGGTATTCCTGGCTCTGTTGCTCAAACAGCTCCCACGAGGGCATGCTGACGACGCGGGCCTGAATCCCCTCCGGGCGCAACTGCTCGTACGCTTCCAAGCAGAGGGCCACCTCACTGCCAGTGGCGATCAGCACGACTTCGGGTGTATGGTCGCGCGCATCGGCCAGAATGTACGCCCCCTGCGCCAGGCCGGTGGCCGGCGCATACTGAGAACGGTCCAGAGTGGGTAACGCCTGCCGGCTTAAGACTAAGGCGGCGGGCTCGTGGCGGAGCTGCATGATAACCCGCCAAGCCTCCACCACTTCATTCGCATCGGCCGGCCGCAACACGATGAGCCCGGGGATCGCGCGCAGCGAGGCCAGCTGCTCCACCGGCTGGTGGGTTGGACCATCTTCTCCCACCCCGATCGAATCGTGGGTGAAGATGAAGATCGTCGGGATCTCCATCAGCGCACTGAGCCGGATGGCCGGGCGGGCGTAATCGCTGAAGATGAGGAATCCTGACCCGAAGGGGCGGACCTTCGCCAGTGCCAGGCCGTTGAGGATCGCGCTCATGGCGTGCTCGCGGATGCCGAAATGGAAGTTCCGTCCGCCGGGCTGCGCGGCGGAAAAATCCCCGGCCCCCGGGAAGGTCAGCCGGGTCTTCGTGGACGGCGCCAGGTCGGCGGAACCGCCAATGAGCCAGGGAACGTGCTTGGCGATGGCATTGAGCACGCGACCCGACGCGTCACGGGTGGCTATCCCTTTTGGGTCAGGGGGAAAGGTGGGCAGCTCCTTCTCCCAGCCTGCCGGCAATTGACGGCGAAACATCCGCGCACCCTGTTCGGCGAGGTCCGGGTATTGGCGACGGTAGCCCTCGAACATGTCCGTCCACGCCGCGTACAGGGCGGCGCCGCGCTGGCCCAGGCCCGCCTGAAAATGCTCACGTACCCCGTCAGGCACGAGGAATTGCGCGTCTTCCGGCCAGCCGTAGGCGCGTTTGGTCAGCCTGACTTCTTCCTCTCCCAACGGCTCACCGTGCGCCGCACTGGTGTCATGCTTGTGCGGGGCGCCGTAACCGATATGGCTGTCCACAATGATGAGGGTCGGTCGCTCGCGGGTGTCCTTGAACCTGTCGAAAGCCTGCTCCAGTAGGTCGAGATTATTGGCGTCCGGCACGCGGGTCACGTGCCAGCCATAGCCCAGAAAGCGGGCGGCCACGTCCTCGGTGAAGGTCAAATCGGTCGAGCCTTCGATGGTGATCCGGTTGTGATCGTAGATCCAGCACAGGTTGGCGAGCTTGAGGTGGCCCGCTAGCGAAGCGGCTTCGTTGGAAATCCCTTCCATCATGCAGCCATCGCCGCACACGGCATAGACATCGTAATTGATCACCTCACAGCCCGGGCGATTGAAATACTGCGCCATCCACCGGCCGGCGATGGCCATCCCGACGCTGGTCGCCACGCCTTGGCCGAGGGGGCCGGTCGTCGTTTCCACGCCAGTGGTCCACCGGTACTCGGGGTGGCCCGGACATTTGCTGTCGAGCTGGCGAAAGTGTTTCATATCCTCAAGCTGCACCGCGAGTTCCCCGAGGACCTCATACTTGGGGTTGACCGCTTTCACGCCGCACAGGTGGAGCAGGGAGTACAAGAGCATCGAGGCGTGGCCGGCGGACAGGACAAAGCGGTCGCGATTGGGCCAGATCGGGTGCGCGGGGTCGAAGCGCAGAAAGCGCTGCCACAGGCAGTACACCACGGGCGCCATCCCCATGGGCGTCCCCGGGTGGCCAGACTGCGCGTGCTGGATAGCATCAATCGACAAGGTCCGGATAGTATTGATGCAAAGCGTATCCAACTGGGCCTGTGTCGTCATCGACAGGTTCTCCTTTGGCATGGTGGGGTGCTCTCCTTTCGCGGACTTTCGCTCTGAGGCAAGTAGTCTTGGTGATACTGAACAGCTGGCAGAGGACCTCCTCTGCTTCCGGTGCGCTGCCAGTGACGAAGATTGCCGTGGCGGCGCCAGCATCCTGCAAACTCTGGCGGAAGGTGAGGATTTCACCGGGCTTTTTTTGACAGGCGTGGGCCATGGCGCCCTGCGCATGGCCTTAAGTCGGGAGGTGGTCATGGCGTAATGCGTCCAGTCTCGGCCTGATACTCGGGTACAATGTCGAACAGGTCAAAGGTCGCGGCCCGGTCGATCTGATCATCGAATCCCAGTCGCCGACAGGTGCGGCCGCCGGAGCTGTTCCGCATCGCCCGGCGAAATGCCTCGGGAGATTGGGTGGCGTCGCGATACAGTCGGACCGCTATCTGTAACTGATCGTCTGCCCACTCCTCGATCGGTTCGTGCACCGCCGCCGCCAGTCCCAGCGCGATGGCCCCCGCACCCAGAGCATCTTCGATGGTGATCTTCCCGTCTGTCCCCGCACATACCAAGTGCACCGGACGAGGATCTTGCGTCAAGATCCGCACGACGGCGGTGAAGTTCACAAACGCGCCGATCAGGATGCGCGCCGCCGGCGCGGAGCGCTGGAGCGCCCGGGTGCCGTTGGTTGTAGTGAAGACGATCGTCTTGCCGCGGACGACGTCGGAGGCGTACGCGAAGGGATTGTTGTCGAGGTCGAAACCGGGGATGAGGACACCGCCGCGCTCGCCCCCTGTCAGGACGGCATCCCCCGGGAAACCGCCGGCGATCCGCTGCGCGGTTGCGACCTCAAGGCTCGGGATGACGGCGGTTGCGCCATGTGCCAGCGCGTGCGTGATCGTCGTCGAGGACCGCAGGATATCGAGGATCACGGCGATCCCGCCGCGAACCTCCTCCGGCTCGTACAGCACGGGCAGCAGATGCACACGTACGTCGCGATTCATAGGGG
>DATKLO010000135.1:0-2813 GCA_035542375.1 Steroidobacteraceae bacterium
TGAAAGAGATCGGGCTCTATTCGGGCGCCACGGTGCTGGGCAACGCCGAGTTGGCGCTCATTCTCGATCCGGGGGCCATTGCCACGCGGGCCGGAATCCGCATGAGCGCGGAGGACGAGGCAGGGGAAGCCGAGATGGACGCCGTGGGCGACTCGGGCAGCGAATTCCTGCTGGTGGAGATCGCCGGACGGCGGGCGGCTATCCCGCTCGACCGGGTGATCCGCATCGAACAGCTCCCCGTATCGCGCATCGAGCAAATCGGCTGCCGGGCGGTGCTGAACTTCGACGGACAACTGGTGCCGGTGGAGGACGCGGGCGGGCTGCTGGCTTCGGCGCTGGGGAATCCGGCGGCTCCCCTGATTGTGGTGATCTGCCGGGAGGGCGAGCGCCACGTGGGCATTGCCGTGGCGCGGGTGCTGGATGTAGCCGCGGGTGGAAGGCTTTTTGAAGCGGGAACGAACCAACCGGCCGCAGGCGTGACCCTCCTGAAGGAACGGGTAACCGGAGTGGTCGAGCTGGGCGCGGTTGCGCCCCTGCCAGCGGAGTTGGCGGCAGCGAACGCGCTGGCGGCGCAGAACGCATGGGCGGAGGCAATGGGATGAGCACGGCAGCGGTGGGGCTCCGGGGGCGCGGCTCCCGGCGCAGGAAGACAGTGGCGACGACGCAGACCGAAGTGTGCTCGGTACGCCTGGGCGAAGGTTTGTTCGGCATTCCGATCACGCACATCCTCGAGATCGTGGGGGGAACGCGGCCGCGGCCAGTTCCGCAGGCGCCCGGATTCGTGGGTGGCCTGGTGCACTACCGGGGCGACGTGCTGACGACCGTGACTCTTCGCCGGCTGCTCGACCTGCCCGCGCGCGAAGGCCCATGCGACATGCTCGTGGTGGAGGGCGCGGGCGGATGCTTCGGGTTGCTGGTCGACGCGGTGGGCGAGGTCCTCACCGTGTCCTCGACGGATTTCGAAGCCAACCCGTCCACCGTCAACGAGCGCCGGGGGATGCTGTTCGCCGGGGCTTACAAGCTGAAAAACGAACTGATGGTGATGCTCGATCCGGAGCGCCTGGATCCCATGCAGCTGGCCAGGACGGCTTGAGGCGGCCTTTGGCCGGGATCGGGGAGGCGTAACGGGATGACAATGGAACGGCGCACGCGCATCCTGATCGTTGACGACTCGGCGGTGATGCGCAGCCTGCTGCGCGCGGTGGTTTGCAGCGACAGCTACCTGGAAGTAGCGGGAACGGCGGCGGACGGCCTGACGGCGCTCGCTGCCATTGAGTCGCTGCAGCCCGACGTGGTGCTGCTGGATGTCGAGATGCCGGTGATGGACGGCCTGGCGACCTTGCGCGAACTGCGCGCCCGGGGCCATCGCGGGCCGGTGATCATGTGCAGTTCGCTGACTCACCGGGGCGCGCGCGTGACCATCGAAGCGCTGGCGTCCGGGGCTTCCGATTACGTGGCGAAACCCGCCGGTCAGGCGGGGCGGGAAGAGGGCATCCGAACGCTGGCGCGGGACCTGATTCCCAGGATCAAGGCGCTGACGCGGTGTTCCCCGCAAGAGATACCGGCGAATACGCGGCCCAGGCTCGCGCCCGTATCGCCGATCGGCAACGCGGCTGAGGGGCGCGCCGCCTCCGGCGAGTGCCCGCCGAAAGTTGTCGCGATCGGGGTATCGACAGGCGGGCCGGCAGCCCTGGACCGGGTGCTCCCTGCGCTTCCCGGCTGGTTCCCTCTTCCGGTGCTGGTGGTGCAGCACATGCCTGAGCTATTCACGGCGCTGCTGGCGGAAAGGCTGAACGGGCACTGCCATCTGAACGTGCGGGAGGCGGCGGAGGGCGATCCCGTGAGGCCGGGGACCGTCTTCGTCGCCCGCGGAGACTGGCACATGGAGGTGCTTGCGGCCGCCTCCACCGGCGCGGCACCCACCCTGCATCTGACCCAGGGGGCCCCGGAGAATCACTGCCGGCCGGCGGTGGACGTCCTGTTTCGCAGCGCAGCTACGGCATACGGAGGGGGCGTCCTGGCCGCGGTTCTGACCGGGATGGGGTCGGACGGCCTGGCAGGCTGCCGGCTGCTGCGCGCTGCCGGAAGCACGGTGCTCGCCCAGGACCAGGCAACCAGCGCAGTCTGGGGCATGCCGGGCGCAGTGACCTCGGCTGGCCTGGCAAACCGGGTGCTGCCGCTGGATGCCATCGCGCCGGAAATCATTCGTCTGGCGACCTCGCGCACGCATCCACACGCTCTTCAGAAGCCGGTGGCATGAGCATGGCGACCGCAAGTGCAGTCGATTATGGCTATCTGCGCAGCCTGGTGCTGGGCCATTCACAAAACGTGCTCGACCCCTCGCGTGACTACCTGTTCCACTCGCGGCTTGCACGCCTGCTGCGCAACCACGGCATGAGCCGGCTGGAAGAACTGGTGCAGCACCTGCGCAACCGCAGGGATCCTGCCCTGGAACGCGCCGTGGCCGAAGCCATGACCATCAACGAAACCAGCTTTTTCCGCGATCAGCGGCCCTTCGAGCTGCTGCGCACCGAACTGCTTCCCCGGTTGATCGAAAGCAGGCAAGCCGCACAGACTCTGCGTTTCTGGAGCGCCGGATGTTCCACGGGACAGGAAGCCCTGAGCCTTGCCATCCTTATCCGCGAGCACTTTCCGCAACTCCTTCACTGGAACATTCGCATCGAGGGCACCGACATCGCGTCGGAGGTGGTGGAGCGCGCACAGTCCGGCCGCTATCACCGCATCGAGGTGAACCGCGGCCTGCCGGCTCGCTACCTGGCCAGGCATTTCGAGCGGGCGGGGGAGGACTTGGT
>DATKLO010000136.1:0-42217 GCA_035542375.1 Steroidobacteraceae bacterium
CCGTCCAGCGCCGGAATTTCTCGCAGTCGCAGATCCACTGGATGCGATCGTCCTCGGTCAGGACCACCTGCACCGTGCGCGCAGGAAATTCATACACCCCAAGGACCGCCTGCGGCGGCTTGGGCTGGGGTCGCCTGCGGAATCTCATCGCCATTGGGGGCAGCATAATCCTGCCCGGCTGTGGATTGCCTGTGGATTACTTGTGGGTATCGGGTTGCGGCCCCGGCGTGATGGCCAGGAGCAGGCGGGTGGGCCGGCCGACCACCACGAAAACGTCCTCGTCGGCCCGCTTCTCCCGGGCTACCCAGACATACCCGGGCTCCCCGGCCCGGATGTCGTACCGCAGGGGGCGACCGGAGGCCACGGTCGCGCCGCTGATCCGCGCCGGGCGATCGAAGAACAGCAGCAGCAGGGGCTGCCCGGTCGCTGCATCCAGCCACTCGGCGCGCCCCACCTGCTCGATGCCATCCGCCTGCACGGCCAGCGGCGCCAGCCGCGCGAAGCGCGCCTCGGCAGGCCGCACCTGCAGGTACGGCAGGGAGAATTCCGCCGGTTCCAGCGATTTCAGCAGCGCCGCATGGCTGATGTTCAGATCGAGCGTGAAACGGCGCCCGGCATCCAGGGCCGGCTGCAGGAAATCGCCGGTCGTGGGCGCACCGTACAGATCCCCGCTGATGTACGGAAATTGCAGGCGCAACGCGCCCGGCGCAGCTACCGGTGTCCGCAGGTCTGCCGCGAGGTACACGACCTGTGCATGGAGGACCCAGTCGGGGTGACTCTCCATCCGGGGACCGCACGCCGCCAGTGCCAGCAGCAGCGCGGCCATCCAGCCGATGCGCTCAGGAGGAGACGATCCTGGCCTTGATGGCTTCGTACTCGGCATCGGTGATCAGCTTCGCCTCGAGCATCTGCCGCGCCTCCTGCAGGCGCTGCACGGGATCCGCGGCTCCCGCCGCGCTCCCCAACATCGAGGTGGGGCTGGAGCTGACCTGGATCCCACCCGAGCGCGCGCGCAGCTCCTCGAGTTCGCGCACGCGGCGCTTCTCGCGCCAGGCCTGGTCCTGCGCCTGGCAGATGCGATACACCGCCTGGCCCTGCTCCTTGCGCAGGCCGGTGAAATCCAGCCGTCGGCCACCGGAACTCCCCTGCGAAGCCAGATCCGCGGCCCGCCCGGCGCGGATGGACAGATTGGCGCCGAATATCCCGACATGCAGCGTGACTTCCTCCAGGTCCTGCCAGCGGATATCGGTGACGTCGTATCCGCCGAGCAGGTGCCGGGTGAGCATGATCAGACGGCCGCTGGTGGCCGCGATCAGGACCCGCCGGTGAGTCAGCGCGAACACCCGCCGCTGCACGGCCCACGCCTCCAGGGTCTCTGCGGGGATGAGCACCGAGCGCAGGTGCTCGAGCGGCCGGCTCAGACCGGGTTCGGCCGGCTCCACGGGCGCGGCAGTCATGGACTCACCTCGGGTTCGTTCTTAGTGGTTCACGGGTTCGTCGGGTCGCGTGGCCACGGCCTGGCGCAACTCACGCAGCTTGGCCTTGATGATAGCCGCATTCGCCGGCCCCATCCGGATCAACAGCTTCTGTCCGGCCGAACGCGCTTCGAGCTTCGGATCGGCATACTCGAAGAACACCCGCGGCTGCCGCAGGGCGATCGGACCCTGCACATCCGGAGCCTGCAACAGGTCATCGATGACCTCGATGAGGCGGTCATTGAAGTACTGGCCCGGATAGCCGAGATTCTCGTAGGCCTGCTGGAACAGCGGATACAGCTGGAAATACACCGTGGACAGCGCCTTCGCGTCGGTGGCCTGCACGATCCTGATGAACGGCGCATAGCGCTCGTAGTTGCCCGCGCCCAGCACGACCGAGTCACTCTGCGCAACGGTCACCGTCGTGCCCGGTGTCGGCTTCACGGGCCGCAACTCCACGGCAACCTTCTTGCGTGGCAGGTTGTCCACGGTGGCCACGATGTGCCGCACGATGTGTTCCGGCACGAGCAACTGCTCGACCGCTTTCGAGCCGAACAGTCCCGACAGCGCGCTGCGCACATCGGGATCGCTGGCGTTGAGTTCAGGCAGCGGTTTCGACTCGCCACCCGGATTCGCGGGCACCGGGTTGTGCACGGCCGGTTCGGTGGCCTCCTGCGGGGCCACCGCCTTGGGCGGTTCGGCTGGCTTGGGCGCGGCCGGCGGCTGCGCGTAGTACTTGTAGTAGTAGATCGCGCCCAGGATGCCCAGCACGACGATCACGGCCGAGCCGATGATCACCTTCTTCCGGAATGCATCCTCGACGTCCGATTCCATATTCCACATCGCGGTACCCGCTGCGCTGCCCGTCCCCGCCTTACTGTACTCCCGCCGGCGAGCGCGCGGCGAGATCCCGCCCGTGGCGCACCTGTCGAGATCCCGCCTGCGGCGCGCCGAACCGGTAGAATCGCGCGATGACCGAACGCATCGTCGAAAAGCTGTTGTTCGCCTGCCGCTGGCTGCTGGCGCCCATGTATCTGGGCCTGTCGCTGGCGCTGCTCGCCCTGGGCGTGAAGTTCTTCCAGGAGGCCGCACACTCGCTCGTGCATGTCGTATCGCTGGCGGAGACCGACCTCGTGCTCACCGTCCTGTCGCTCATCGACATCGTGCTGGTGGGCAGCCTGATCGTGATGGTCATGCTCTCGGGTTACGAGAACTTCGTGTCGAAGATCGAGGCAGGTCCCGCGGGTGAATCGCCCGCGTGGCTGGGCAAGCTCGACTCGGGCACCTTGAAGCTCAAGGTCGCAGCCTCGATCGTCGCCATCTCCTCCATCCATCTGCTGCGCATCTTCATGAATGCCGCGGACACGCCCAACGAGAAGATCCTCTGGTACGTGGTGCTGCACCTGACTTTCGTGGTCTCCGCCGTGCTGCTGGGGGTGCTCGACCGGCTCGTCTTTTCCTCCCATCGGGACTCCTGAGCGGCCCCGCAAGCGCGCGCGCCGCGCCCGGTACGAACCCGCAACCCCCGGCCGGCGAGCCCGCCCGCAACCCTGCGGCTTTGCGGCCTCACCTGCCACGCGGGCGCGCTGCCGCAAGCGTGGCGGGCCGGCATTGTGTCTCGCGTCTCACAACCCGCGCCACGAGTTTGACGAAATGCGCCGCCAGGGGTTATCCGTAGGCGGGCGTGTTGGGTATGTTCGTGGAGTGAGCTGGCGTGAAACTCAGGGTCCTGCATCTGGAAGATAATCCCGACGACGTCGCGCTGGTGCGCCAGTCGCTGGCCCGGGACGGAATCGGCTGCGACGTGCAGGCCGTCAGCACGGGCGCCGATTACCTGGCCGCCCTGCAGCGGGCCGAATACGACCTGATCCTCTCGGACAGCGGCGTCCCCGGATTCGACGGCCAGAGCGCCATGGCGGCGGCCTACGAGCGCTTTCCGGGCGTGCCGTTCATCGTGGTGTCCGGCAATCCGCCGCGCCTGCCCGAGCTCGGGCCGCAGCCGGCCGGCAGCGTCTGCAAGACCGAGCTGGCGGCCCTCGCCCCCGAAGTGCGCCGCGTGCTGCGCAATTCCAACATCCCGGCCGAGGAGCCCCTCAAGACCGCCGGCAACGATGGCATGCGCCAGCTCGTCTCGATCGTGCAACGACTGTCATTGGCGCGCAATCTGCAGGCTGTCATGGACATCGTGCGCCGGGCGGCCCGCAACCTCGTCAACGCCGATGGCGCCACCTTCGTGCTGCGCGACGGCGACATGTGTTATTACGCCGAAGAGGATGCAATCGGTCCTCTGTGGAAGGGCAAGCGCTTCCCGTTGACGACCTGCATCAGTGGCTGGTCGATGTTGAACCGCCAGGCCGCCGTCATCCCTGACATCTACCAGGACGCGCGCATACCTCACGATGCATACCGCCCGACGTTCGTGAAGTCCCTGGTGATGACACCGATCCGCACGCTCGCGCCGGTAGGCGCGATCGGCGTGTACTGGGCCGACAACCATCAGGCTACCGCCGGCGAAGTCGACCTGCTGCAGGCCCTCGCCGACAGCACCTCGGTGGCAATCGAATCGGTGGATCTGCTGGCCAACCTCGAGGAGCGCGTCAGCGAGCGCACCCAGGAACTGTTCCGCCGCTCGGCGGAGCTCGAGGTGTTGAATCGCGAGCTCGAGGCCTTCTGCTATTCCGTGGCGCACGACCTGCGCTCGCCGCTGATCACCATCGACGGCTTCACCCAGGTGCTGGCCGAGAACTGCGCCGCGCAGCTCGATGCCGACGGCCGCGGTCATCTGGGGCGGATCTCGGGGGCCGTGCAGCGCATGCACCGGCTCATCAACGATCTGCTGGAGCTGTCCAAGGTGGTGTGCGTGCCGATGCATCACACGGCGGTGGATCTATCCGACCTGGCGCAGGAAATCATGCGGGAGCTGCGCGACACGGCGCCCGACCGCAAGGCCCAGATCGAGATCGAGTCCGACCTGATCGGCGAAGGTGATGCCGGCCTGTTGCGCATCGTGCTGGTCAACCTGCTCTCCAACGCATGGAAGTTCACTTCGAAGACCGCGGCGGCGCGCATCGAATTCGGCCGGCGGCCGAATCACGCGGGCGGCCCTGCCTTCTTCGTGCGTGACAATGGCGCGGGCTTCGATCCACGCCAGGCCGCGAACCTCTTCAGCCCGTTCCGGCGCCTGCACCCGGAGTCACAGTTTCCGGGCACCGGCATCGGACTGGCGACCGTGCAGCGGATCATCCACCGCCACGGTGGTGAGATCTCCGCCGAAGCGGCCGTCGATCGTGGCGCCTGCTTCTCGTTCACGCTGCCCACCACCGGATTCTGAAGACCCCGGCGCGCGCACGGGACGCGCGCGGACCCCTTCGGGTTGCACGCGGCCTAAAGCACGCTCTGAGCGTGCGGTCGCGGCGCTCCGGCCCCATACAGTAGCGAAGCGGCGCCACTGCTGTACGCTTGTGCGGGCTGACCTCCGCCCCCAACCTGTGGTTCAATCACTGCATTCCCCATCCGCGCCGCCTCAGGACACATCCCGTGAGTCTGACGTCGTTCCATCCCGCCGTCGCCCGCTGGTTCGAACGAACCTTCGACACGCCGACGGCTCCGCAGTTGCAGGCGTGGCCCGCCATCCAGGCGCACCAACATGTCCTGATCGCCGCGCCCACCGGTTCGGGCAAGACGCTCGCCGCGTTCCTCGCGGTCATCGACCAACTCGTGCGTGAGGGCCTGGAAGGCACTCTCACTGACGAAACCCGCATCGTGTATGTGTCGCCGCTCAAGGCGCTGTCCAACGATATCCGGCGCAACCTGGAGGCGCCGCTCGCCGGCATCCGCGAGGAACTGCGCGCCATGGGTCTGCCGGATGTCGAGATCACGACGTTCGTGCGCACCGGCGATACGCCGCAGAGCGAACGCAACAGCATGCGCAAGCGGCCGCCGCATATCGTGGTCACCACGCCCGAATCGCTTTACATCCTGCTGGGCTCGGAGTCCGGCCGCCGCATGTTGGGTACGACGAGAGCGGTGATCGTCGATGAGATCCACGCCATGGTCGGCAACAAGCGCGGCGTGCATGCCGCGGTGTCACTCGAGCGACTCGAGTCGCTGACAGGGCGGCGACTGACGCGCATCGGCCTGTCCGCGACCCAGAAACCGATCGAGGCTGTCGCACTCTTTCTGGTCGGTGCACGCCAGGTCGACGCGCAGGGCCGGGCGGAGTGCACGATCATCGATAGCGGACATGTGCGCGCGCGGGATCTGGCGATTGAAGTACCGCCCTCGCCGCTCGAGGCCGTGATGTCCGGCGATGTCTGGACGGAAGTCTACGACCGGCTCGCCGAGCTGATCGGCGAGCACCGCACGACCCTCGTGTTCGTCAACACCCGGCGGCATGCGGAGCGTCTGGCCCGACATCTGTCCGAGCGCATCGGCAAGGAGCGCATCACCGCCCACCACGGCAGCATGGCCAAGGAGTTGCGCCTGGATGCGGAAACCCGGCTCAAGCGCGGCGAGCTCAAGGCCCTGGTGGCCACCGCCTCGCTCGAGTTGGGCATCGACATCGGCGAGGTGGACCTGGTCTGCCAGCTTGGATCGCCGCGCTCCATTGCCACGCTGCTGCAGCGGGTGGGCCGCTCGGGGCACTCGGTTGGCGGTACCCCCAAGGGGCGATTGTTTCCCCTGTCGCGCGACGACCTGGTCGAGTGCGCGGCACTGCTCGACTCGGTCCGCCGCGGCGAACTCGACCGGGTGGTCATGCCCGCCAAGCCGCTCGACGTGCTGGCACAGCAGATCGTCGCGGACGTGGCGGCGCGCGACTGGAATGCGTCAGGGCTTTTCGATCTGCTGCGCGGCGCGTGGCCTTACCGGGATCTGACCCGGGAGGAATTCGACGAAATCGTCCGCATGCTCGCGGAAGGCTACAGCACGCGACGCGGTCGACATGGCGCGCTGATCTACTACGACGCCGTCAATCAGACGTTACGCGGCCGCCGCGCCGCTCGCCTCACCGCCATCACTTCCGGCGGCACCATCCCCGACAACGCGGACTATCAGGTGCTGCTCGAACCGCAGGCCACGTTCGTCGGTACGGTCAACGAAGACTTCGCCATCGAGAGCCTGCAGGGAGACATCTTCCAGCTGGGCAACACCTCCTATCGCATCCTGCGCGTGGAACAGGGCAAGGTCCGCGTGGAGGACGCCAACGGGCAACCTCCGTCGATCCCCTTCTGGCTGGGCGAGGCACCCGGACGCACGGACGAGCTGTCGGGCGCGGTGGGACGCCTGCGCCATGAAGTGGAGACGCGGCTGGGTGAGCAGTCCGATCCGGATGGGACCGGCCGGGCGCTTCTCTGGCTCGTCGAGGACGCTGGCGTCGCAGCCCCGGCCGCTGTGCAGCTCACCAGCTACCTGGCCGCCGCACGCACGGCCCTCGGCACCCTGCCTACACAGCAGACCATCATCTTTGAGCGCTTCTTCGACGAAGCGGGCGGAATGCAACTCGTCATCCACGCCCCCTTCGGCAGCCGCATCAATCGCGCCTGGGGCCTGGCACTGCGCAAGCGATTCTGCCGCGCCTTCAACTTCGAGCTGCAGGCCGCGGCCACCGAGGACACGATCATCCTGTCGCTCACGACGGCGCACAGTTTCGAACTGGCGGACGTGGCGCGCTATCTGCATTCCAACACCGTGCGCCCGCTGCTCGTACAGGCACTCTGCGCGGCGCCGATGTTCACCGCGCGCTGGCGCTGGAGCGCCACGATCGCGCTCGCCCTGCCGCGATTCCGCGGTGGCAGGAAGGTCGCAGCGCCGCTGGCGCGCATGGCGGCCGAGGATCTGCTCACGTCCATCTTCCCTGACCAGGTGGCGTGCGCGGAGAACCTGCCGGGCGAACTGGAGATCCCGGACCATCCGCTGGTTCGTCAGACCATCCGGGATTGCCTGTACGAGGCGATGGATATCGAGGGATTCGAACACCTGCTCCGTGCGCTGGAAACCGGCCGCATCAGCGTGGTGGCACGGGATGTGACCGAACCGTCGCCGCTGGCACTGGAGGTCCTGTCGGCCCGCCCGTATGCCTTCCTGGACGATGCCCCACTTGAGGAGCGGCGCACGCAGGCCGTGATGAGCCGACGCTGGCTCGATCCGCAGTCCGCTTCCGACATCGGCAAGCTGGATCCGGAGGCCATCCAGCGAGTGCGCGAGGAGGCCTGGCCGGACGCGACCAACGCTGATGAACTCCACGATGCCTTGCTCTGGCTGACTTACCTGTCCGGGCAGGAGGTCGCGCGCCAATCTGCCTGGGAGCCCCTGCTCGAGGCTCTGGCCGCACAACGGCGTGTCACCCGGCTGTCCACCGGAACCCGCACCCTGTGGGTGACTGCCGAGCGGTTGTCGTTGTTCAGAGCGGTGTTTCCGCAGTCGACACTGCACCCCCAGATCGAACCGCCGCCCGGCCACGTGATCGCCGCCGGACGCGAAGAAGCGCTCGTGGAGTTGGTACGCGGGCGTCTGGAAGCTCTCGGACCCGTGACAGCAGCTTCGATGGCCGACTCGCTCGGACTGCCTGTCTCCGACATCGACATCGCCGTGACGGCGCTGCAGACCGAGGGCTTCGCCATGCGTGGCCGATTCACGGAATCGGCTGCGGATGAGTGGTGTGAGAGGCGTCTCCTGGCCCGGATCCATCGCTACACCGTCAAGCGCTTGCGGGCCGAGATCGAACCCATCGAGCCGCGTGATTTCCTGCGCTTCCTGTTTGAATGGCAGCGCGTGACACCCGAGGGTCGGATGGAAGGCCCGGATGCCGTCGGCGCCGTGCTGGGTCAGCTCGAGGGTTTCGAGAGTGCCGCGAGCGCGTGGGAAACCGAAATCCTGCCGGGCCGCATCAGTGAATACGAACCGGCGTGGCTGGATGAGCAGTGCCTGGCCGGTCGCTTCGTCTGGACTCGCCTCGCCCATCGCGCCGGGAGCGCGAATCAGGGCGAGGAGCGCGGGCCAGGTCCCGTGCGTGCGACGCCGATCACGCTGCTGGCTCGCCGCAATGTCCGGATCTGGTCATCACTCGCCGGGGCGGTCGACAGCAGCGGTGTTTCCGCCAAGGCACGGCGGGTCGTCGACTTCATACAGACGCACGGCGCTTCGTTCTTCGACGAGATCAGCGATGGCGCGGGCCTGCTCCCCAGCCAGGCCGAAGAGGCTCTGGCCGAACTGGTTGCCCTGGGACTCGTCAACTCCGACAGCTTTGGCGGTCTGCGCGCCCTGCTGGTTCCATCGGAGCGGCGCCGGCCGGCCTCCGGCGGCCGGCGCAGGCGGCGCATCGCTTTGTTTGGCATGGATGCCGCGGGGCGGTGGGCGCTGGTGCGGCGGCCACAGCCTGCGCCCGAGAGTGCTGCCACCGATACGGCCGCCCGGGTGCGTGCGCGACTGGAAAACGACGAGACCGTGGAACACGTCGCGCGGACGCTGTTGCGGCGCTGGGGCGTAATCTTCTGGAGACTCCTGGCCCGCGAGGCGGACTGGCTGCCACCGTGGCGCGAGCTGTTGATGTGCCTGCGGCGACTAGAGGCGCGGGGAGAGGTTCGCGGCGGGCGCTTCGTGGCCGGATTCACCGGCGAACAGTACGCGGCACCCGAGGCAATCGGACTGTTGCGCGACGTGCGGCGCAAACCCAATGCCCGCAGCTACGTGTCACTTTCGGCCGCCGACCCGCTCAATCTTGTGGGTATCGTCACACCGGGCGCACGTCTGCCGGCGCTCAGCGGCAACCGCGTGCTGTATCGCGATGGCATTCCGCTCGCGCTGCTGGCGGGAGGCGAAGTGCGTTTTCTGGAAAAGCTCGAACCGCAGGAGCAGTGGGAAGCACAGAACCTGCTGCTGCGCCGGCACGTGCCCGCCATACTCGCCGACTTTGCGTGAATCGCGCTGGCAGAACCCGCGTGCGTCGCAGGTCCTGCCCGCCAGCCGCCGCGAGTCAGGTGCTGCGAGTCGCTACTGCGAGTCGGTGCTGCGAGTCGGCCGCCGCGCGCACGGTGCGCGCGGCTGAGCCAGGTGGTCGTCAGGACTTCTTGTGCTCGTCCTGCCACTTCTTCACGGCGGCCATCGTGTTCTCGACATGCTTGTCGGGATTCAGATCCGTGTAGGAGTAGATGACGACGCCGGTGGGTGCGATCACGTACGAAGTTCGGTTCGCGTACTCCGGCTTCACCGGCAGCACCGCGTCGTATTCCTTCATGACACTGCCGTCGGCGTCGGAGGCTACCGCGAACTTGTTACGGCACTCGCTCACCGAAAACTTGTTGAGTTTCTCGATGGGATCGTGCGATACCCCGATCACGGTGGCGCCGAGCGCGGTGAACTTCTCGGTGGCCTCGGCGAACTCATGCGCCTCGACCGTACATCCCGGTGTGAACGCCGCCGGGTAGAAATACAGCACCACCGGACCCTTCTTCAGGGCATCGGCAAGTGAGAACTTGAACGCCTTGCCGGCGAGCGAAGCCTGGGTCGTGAACGTGGGCGCCTTGGCGCCATCGGGCAGGGCTGCCAGCACCGGTGCCGCGATCAGCACGGCCAGCGTGGTGAGCAATGAGCGTCGCATGAACGATCTCCCGTGATGTGGCGGCGACATCATCCGACAAGGTGCCTGTCCGCGCCACCCGGCGCCACGCGGTTCAGCGTTCCCCGCCGCGCCTCGGGCATCGCCGCGCCTCGGGGATCACCGCGCCTCGGTCGTCGCGGCGTACCGGTCACCGCCGCGCGTCAGCCGTATGCACCCACGAGCGACGGACCGGGAATGACTCCCCTGACGATCAGCGCGGTCAGCCAGCCCAGGATGATCGCGATGACCACGGTGACCGCTGTGTAGCCGCCGGCGCGATCCGCGGTCACCCTCATCGTAGCCGGGAGTCCCAGGTAGAGCAGATAGATGCTGTATCCGGCGCCGGCCAGCACGATCACCACGCTCAGTCCGAGCGGCAGCAGCAGTCCGATGCCGGCGACCCAGCTGGCCGTGTAGGAATAGGCCGCGACCTTGAGCGCCTGCACGCGACTCTGCTGTGCAGCGAAAGTCGGAGCCAGCGCATCGATGATGAGGGCGACGACATACACCACAGCGAGAGCCACCGCATAACCCACCACGGCCTGGCTGATGCCCGCGGCGATCCCCAGCCGGAACACCTGGAACCCCTGCCAGCCGTAGCCGAGCAGACAGGACTTGATGAAGCCGCACACGGGCGGGATGGCAGCGACGATCAGGATGTAGTTGCGGTACAGATCGGCGACCGTCGCCGGCTCCGCCGCAATCACGGGCCACTCGGCGCGCGGACTCAGCAGCAGCGCACGGGCCCGCTGGACGACCGGATTCAGATTCACCTTCCCCCCCTTTGCCGGCGCGGGTCGCTGCCACGGTCCGGCCGCTTTGCGGCCCAATCTACTCGCCGTAGCCCACCAGTTCCACGTAGCCGCGGCCCGAGACCGCCCGGGAGGCGCGTCGGCCCCGCAAGTCCACAGCGCCCTCCCAGTAGCGTGGCCGCGTGCCGAGCTCCTGATCCGGAAGGACCGGGCGCGCTTCCAGGTCGAGCCCGAGGGAGGGCACCACGAGCCGCCACCGCGCCGGATACCGGCCGCCACGCGGACTGGTCCACCGGTCGAGCACTTCCACTCGCACGTCCTGGCTGCCCAGAGCCCGTGACTGTCCCGACGGCTCGACCCAGGTGCCCGCGCTGTGCGGATCCGGTATCCCGTCGGCCCCGCGCAGGGAATAGAACATCAGCGCGCTGCCGTCATCCAGCTGCAAGGCAAACCAGTCCCAGCCTCGCTGCCCGCGCCCGAGCGAGCCGCTGCCCCACTCCCTGTCGAGCCACGCAAGCCCGCTGACGGGCGTGGAATGCCCCGCGTGCAACAGCGTCCCGCTGACCTCGAGCCGCGGCATCGAGTAGTAGTAACTCGCAGCGCCGGTCTCGGCGGCCTTGCGGCTCAGACCCTGTTCTCCGTTCAGTACCGGCTGCTGCATCACGCGTAAGGTCAGGGTCAACTCGTAATCCGCGCCAGCGGCATGCAACTCCCAGCGGGATGCGTCGCGGGCCGCGATCTGCCAGTCATCGATCCAGACTCGCAGCGGATCCGCCGCAGCTCCGGCCAGACCCAACGCTTCGCGCGAGAACTTCTGTGCGTAGCGGAACTGCCCGCGCGTCACATCCGTCACCGCGAAGTGCGCCGCGTAGATCTGCCGGGCGCGCCAGCGCGAGAGCGCAGCGACCGGTGCATTCGTGGCGACCGGTGCAGTCGTGGCGGGCGCGCGGACCGGTGCGGTCGTAGCAGGCGCGGTGGCGGGCGCGGCGGGCGCAGTACCGCTGCCGGCACCCGGCGCGAGCGCCAGGCGGAAGAAAGTCAGCTCGAAGCCATAGCGATGGCCTTCGCCGTCCAGATTGCCCGTGACGTACCACCACTCGTGCCGGAAATCCGGGTGCGGTCCGTGATCGGCGGGAAAGTGGAACGCGCGTGGCGAGTCGGCCTGTGCGAAGGACTCGTCGCCGGCGCCCTGTCGCAGCACATCGAGGTCCGAGACAGGCGCCGCCTTCGTCGCGTGGCACAGCGACAGCGCGGCGGCAACCAACAGCGACATCACGAGCGGTCGCATCACTCCTCGCGCATCTCGCTGGCAATGGATGCGCGCGCAACGCGCCACGCCGGATACACACCGGCCGCCAAAGCAGCCGCGAGCGCCAGCAGCAGCGCATTGCCGAATTGCGCACCGGACAGGTGCAGATCGATCCGCCAACCGAAGGCGCGGCGATTGATGACTTCGATCAGCAGCAGCGCGGTCAACAGTCCGCACGGGATGGCCGCCAGCAGCGCCACCAGGCCCATGAAGACGGTCTGCGTCTCGATCAGCAGCGCGGCGGCGCGAGGTGTGAGACCTACTGAGCGCAACACCGCCAGCTCGCGCGAACGTTCGAGCTCCCAGGCAAGCAGAGCGCTCACGAGTCCGATCGCCGCCACGCCAGCTGCGAGCCAGTAAAGCACCCGCGTGATCACGAAAGTCCGCTCGAAAATGCTCATGGAGAGCGCGCGCAGCGCGGCGTTGGAGCGGATGTACAGGGCCTGCCGCCTCTGGGAGAGCCGGCGCAGTTGCGCCTCGGTCTGCGCAGCGGACACTCCCGGAGCGAGGTAAAGCCCCGCCGAGGTGACCGCATCATCGCGCCACAGCTGCCGATAGATCGGCAAACTCAATACGACGTTGCCGCGCTCGTTGCCGTACTCGCGGTAGACACCGACCACCGTGAAGCTGTGGGCGCCCTCGGGCAGCGCCAGGTTCAACTCGCTTCCCGGCTGCAGGCGCAAACGCCATGCCAATGGCTCCGATACGATCACGCCACCCTGCTCGAACCGAGTCCAAAGATCCGGCCCTGCGGTGGTCAGCGGCACATTGGCATGGCCGTCATGCGCGTATTGCACGGCATCGAGGGATATCGGGCCCTGCGGGCCATCGAGCGTAACGCGGCGGCTCAGGCCGTAATCCGCAACACCGGGCAGCGTCAGCATCTCATTCAGCAGTTTGGGATCGATGCGGCGTTCGGGTCGTCCCGTACCCACTCCTGGCGCGGTGACATAGATGTCCGCCCGCAGACTGCGCTCCAGCCAGGCCCGCAATGATTCGCGGAAGCTCGCCACCATGATCGAGACACCGATCATGGCCGCCAGCGCCATTCCCAACGCGGCGACGGCCACCCCGGTTCGGCTGAGTGACGCTGCAATGTCGCTGCAGGCCAGTCGAGCCGTGGCACTTCCTGAGGCGCTCCAGCGGGCCGCGGCGACTGCAGCCGCACGCAGCGCGGCTGGCGTAACCGTCGCTGCGCTCAGCAACAGCAAAAGCAACGCAACGAATCCCGCTGTCAGATTACGGCCTGAAGCGAACGCGACAACTCCCGAGGCCACCGCCAGAGCCGCGCCCGTGAACGCCAATCGCCTCGCGAGCCTGACGGCGCGAGCTTCCAGCACCGAGCGTCGCAATCCCAGCTGAGGGACGCTTCCCGCCACTTCCAATGCCGGCAACAGCGCTCCGACGAGCGCGGTACCGAGACCTGCCAGCATGGCCTTGAGGAGTGATCCAAGCGGCAACACCGTGTCATTGACGGCGACGACGTAATACAGATCGTTGATGGTCTGCGATACGAGATGCACCAGACCCCGGCCGATCACCACTCCGAGTAACAGCCCCGCGAGCGCGCCGAGCAGGCCCAGGAGGGCGGCCTCCGTCAACACGATGCGCAGGACCTCGGCGCGCGTGGCTCCCAGGGCGCGCAGGATCCCGATGATTCGGCGTCTCTGGACCACGGCGAAGCTCATCGCACCGTAGATCAGCAGCGTACTGACCAGCAGCGCCAGCAGACTCATGGCCTTCAGGTTGGTGGTGAAGGCCGCGGTCATGTCCAGGTTCTGGCGCGTACGCCCCGCGGACGGCTCGAGCCGCAATCCTGGAGGAAGCGCCTGCGCCAGTCGCCGTGCCGCAATCTCGCCCGCCGTGCCCTCGGGCACCCGCACGTCTATCCGCGACAGGCGTCCCACGCATTCCATCCACTCCTGCGCCTGGGCTATGTCGGTGAGCAGCAATGAGTCGTAGCCGGCCCGCTCGCGCAGCGTCCCGATCAGGAGTGCCGACAGCGGTCGGCCGTCCACGTCAAGCGTGAACCGCGAGCCGCGCGCGAGCCCGAGTTCGCGCGCGGTGTTTGCAGCCATCACCACAGCGCCACTGCCGTTGAACCACTCGCGTGGCGCAACACCTGCGGGAGTATTCGTGGTACCAGTCGTGGAACCCTGAGTATCACGACCTGCACCGAGTTGCGGACTGGCCAGCGGATCGAATCCGATGAGCTGCAGGGTGCGGTCTGCGACGCTGACGTAACCTTCGACAACCGGAGCGAGTTCGATACCGCGTGTTGCCTCGGTCGCGCGCAAACTCACATACACGCGCTCGTCGATGCCACCGGGTCCGGCAACGATTTCATGGGTCGCGGCACCGTTGACCGCCTCCATGGACAGCTGCAGGGCATGCCGGGAACTGGCCGTCGCAATGTCCACCGCAACGATGGTGGCCACGCCAACCGACAGACCCACAAGTGCCAGCGCCAGCTGCGCCGGATGTCGCAACAGATGTCTGAGACTTGCCGCCCAGAGAATGGACATCAGAGGGTCCGGTCCTGCAGCCGCCCGTCCTTGAGCTCCAGGACCCGATCCGCAGCCCGGGCCAGTGCCTCATCGTGAGTCACGATGAGCAGCGTCGCGCCGTTTGTACGGGCCAGCGACAGCAGCACGGGAAGTATCTGGCGCGCCGTCTCGTCGTCGAGGTTGCCAGTTGGCTCATCCGCCAGCAGCACGCTGGGTTTATTGACGAGCGCGCGAGCAATGGCGACACGCTGTTGCTCACCACCGGAGAGACTGTCCACGGCAGCATGCAGCCGCTCGCCCAGGCCGACGGCCGCCAGGATATCGGCGCTGCGCTCGCGGGCCTCGCGCCCCCGGACTCCGTTGAGCTCGAGAACCAGGCGCACGTTCTCGGTCACATCCAGGGTGGGCAGCAGATTGAAGAACTGGTAGACGAAACCGATTCGCTGCCGCCGCCAGATCGTGCGCTGCGGCTCGGGCAGGCTGCTGATCTGCTGGCCGTCGATCCACACCGAGCCCGAATCGGGCCGGTCGATACCACTGATCAGGTTCAGGAGCGTGGACTTGCCGGAACCGCTGCGTCCGATGACGGCCACGACCTCGGCCGAGGCGAACGTTGCATCCGCCCCTTCCAGCACGCGATGGACGCGCTCGCCCTCCCGGAAGCTGCGGGACAACTGTCTGATCGCAATCACGCGCCACTCTAACCCGCAGGCCGCGGACGTCGCCATGGCGCGACAAAGCTCGCTCCTGCCGGGACGTCCGTCCGTGTTACAGGCCATGCGAAGCCAAAAACAGCAGCAGGATCAGCTCCGATCGGCGACACTGTCGCCCGCCGCGACGGCCCCGGTCGCCGCCGAACTCACACATCCTGAGGTGTCTCGATGAATGGAGTGCCCCCCTCGAGGGTTTGCCCGCGGCCCGTGTTCGGGTCCGCCTGCCTCACCACCGCCGCGCTGCTGATCTGCGCGCAAGCCCTGGCGCAAGCGACCAGTCAGGCGCCGGCCACGCCCGCGGCCCCCGCAGCGAAGGCTGCTGCGGCGGCGGCCGCACCGGCGACGCCCGCAGCTGCGACCACAACGCCCGCTGCCAGGAAGCCCGCTGGTGCGGGCAAGGCCGCGGGAGACGGTGCGCAGAGCGCCGCCGCCAGCGAAAAGGCCAAGGGCAGTTACAGCATCGGTGTGATGTTTGGCTCGCAGATGCACGGCGCGGGTCTGACAGGCGACTCGCTCGCGACCGACCGCCTGGTGCAGGGTCTGCGCGATGCCCTGTCGGGCAAAGTGACCGCCTCCGCGCAGGATCGCCAGAACATCGATGCGTTGCTGCATACCGTGCAGGACAACCTCGGCAAGGTGAACCACGCCGCGGCCGCGTCCTTCCTCGCGGAGAACGGCAAGAAGCCGGGCGTCGTCACCACGGCTTCGGGCCTGGAATACCGCGTGATCTCGGCGGGCAGTGGCGCCTCGCCAAAGCCCACCGACCAGGTGACCGTGAACTACCGTGGCTCGCTCCTGGATGGGTCGGAGTTCGACAGCTCGTACAAGCGCGGCCAGCCGGCGACGTTCCCGGTGAACGGCGTGATTCCCGGCTGGCAGGAGGCGCTGGTCCTCATGAAGCCGGGTGCGAAGTGGGAACTGTTCGTGCCGCCGCAGCTGGCTTACGACATGCGCGCGCAGCCGGGCATTCCACCCGGCTCGCTGCTGAAGTTCGAAGTGGAGCTGATCAAGACCGAGGCACCGCCGACGCCGCAGCCCATGCCGGCGATGCCGGACGCGAAGACGCCCTCGCCGCACTGAGGGCGGTATCGGCCGCGGTGTGACCGCTGGCGGCGCGACCGCTGCCGAGGCGGGTTCAGCGCTGCGCTGCTTCGGCGCAGCGCTGCCCTAGCGGGCGTTCGCCCCCGGGGCGAAGCGCATGGACTTGGTCACGCCCATGCGCTTCAGTTCCTGCAGCAGCCCCTCGGCCAGTTCGCGCATCGCGGCGCGATCGAACAGCGGCGCGCGTTCCCAGTCGTAGGCCCACGGATGCTGGGTCCGCAGCTTTTCCGGCTCGTCCACGTAGCGCGGAAACACATGCGCGTGCAGCGCGGGTTCCTGGTTGCCGAGGATTGCATAGTTGATGCGGGTCGCCCCGGTCAGCTTGAGCAACGCATCCCCGAGGCGCGACGTGTCCTGCAGGAACAGAGTGCGCTCCTGCGAGCCCAGGGCGTTGAGTGACGGGACCACCGGGTCCGGCAGCATGAGCGCGTAGCCGCGCAGGACCTGCCGCTCCCCGAAGATCGCCCACCCTGAGTACAACCGCGCGATGACACGCGGTTCCCGCCCCTCGCGCGCGGCGGCCACCTGCCGATGGATGGCGGTGTCAGGTTCGTTGGGACCTTCCGTCTTGCGGCTCATGGTGCGAAGCTCACACTGCCGGCATCGCCCGGATGCGTGTTGACCGTGACGACGGTCGCCTTCGGAAAGAAATTGAACTCGGAAGCGGTGGCCCAGGTATAGGCGCCCATCGCGCGACCGACGATCAGGTCGCCCATCTTCAGTTCCGGCAGCATCAGATTCTCTGCGATGACGTCGATGCTGTCACAGGTGGGGCCCGCGAGCACCGAGGGCAGTCGCTCCTCCGCGGCGCGCAACGGCTCCACCGGATAGCGCGCATGGTCGTACAGCTGCCCGCTGTAGGACCCGTAAATTCCGTCATCCAGGTAGTACCACCAGTGGCCTTCACGCTTGGCGCGCCCCATGACAGAGGCAACGCCGATGGCCGAGGGCCCGACGATGTAGCGTCCAGGTTCGGCGATCACCCGGACCCGCCTGGGCAGCCGCGCCAGCGCCGACCGCAGCGGCGCGCAGAACCGGCTGATGTCCTGCACCGGCTGCGCGTAGTCGATCGGAAAGCCACCGCCGATATCGAGCGTGTCGAACCGGCCGAGCCGTTCGCGCCGTGCCGCGGCCATCAGACGCGCGCAAGCCTGCAGTGCCTCGACATGCTTGGCCGAATCCGCCGCCTGCGAACCGACATGGAAGGACAGGCCGCGCACCTCGACGCCCAGCTCCGCGGCCTGGCGCGCGAGTCCGAGCAGATCTTCCGGATCACAACCGAACTTGCGGGACAGGTCGCACACGGCACCGGGACTGCGGAAGGAAACCCGCAGCAGCAGTCCAGCCCGGTCGGCGTAGGGTGCGAACTTGCGCACCTCGTCAGTATTGTCGGCCACGAAGGTGGTGACGCCGAATGCCAGCGCATTGCGGATGTCCTGATCGCGTTTGATCGGGTGCGTATGGATGCAGCGCTGCGGATCGGCGCCCAGCCGCTGCGCGAGATGGACTTCGCCAGTGGTGGCGAGATCCAGGAAACCGCCCTCCTGCAGCACCGTCTGCACCACGGCGGGGTGCGGCATCGGTTTGAGCGCGTAGTGCAGATCCACACCCGGCAGCGCCTTGCGGAGCTTGCGGAACTGCACCCGCACACGCTCGGAATCGAGTATGAGCAGCGGCGAGCCGAACTCCCGGACGAGACGGCGGATGTGCGCCGGCTGGAAGGGATCAATGAAGCGTGGACGGCGATTGCGGCTGGACATGGGGTTCATTGTTAGAAAAACGTGACGGCGTGACAAGGGACTGTGTCCGGTTCTGCTACATTCTGGCCGGCATGAGTACCCCACCGGTCCCGCAGGATCCGCGGCGCGAGCTGGAAATGCTGCTGACCTCGCGGCTCGCCCTCATCATCATTGAGTCGCGCGAGGAAGCGCGCGTTCTCACACTGGTGCGCGACGCCAGCCTCAAGGTCCGTCACGGCCGCGGCTGGGGTGTATTCCAGTGGACCGTGACGGAGGGACTGCAGCGGATGGATTTCGACATGGGCGGCCCGCAGCGGATGCTCGCCGACCCCGTGCAGCTCCTGAAGCACCTGAAGGCCACCCCCATGGCCGGGATCTACGTGCTGATGGACTTCCATCCCTACCTGAGCGACCCGGTGAACGTGCGGCTGCTCAAGGACATCGCGCAGGGGTACGGCCAGGTCGAGCGCACCCTCGTGCTGATGAGCTACGAGGTCACCCTGCCGCAGGAGCTGGAGAGCTTCGCGGCGCGCATGCAACTCGCGCTGCCTTCGGTCAACGAGAGACAGATGATCGTCACTCGCGTGGCCGCCGAATGGGCCGCTGCCAATCCGGGCCGCACCGCCCGGATCGAGCCGGAGGCGCTCGCCAAGCTCGTGGACAACCTGCATGGACTGACGGCCCAGGACTGCGAACGGCTCGTGCGGCAGGCGATCTTCGACGACGGCGCGCTCACCCTGTCGGACCTGCAGACGGTGCTGGCCGCCAAATACCAACTCCTGAACCGCGGCGGCACGCTGACCTACGAGCCCGACACCGCGAAGTTCTCCGACGTCGGCGGGATGCACAACCTGCGGCAGTGGCTGGTGAACCGCAAACCCGCCTTCGACGGCAGCGCGCCGGAGCTCGACCCGCCCAAGGGGGTGCTGCTGCTGGGCGTGCAGGGCTGCGGCAAGAGCCTGGCGGCGCGCGGCGCCGCGGGAGTCTTCGGCGTGCCGCTCGTGCGGCTGGATTTCGGCGCGCTGTACAGCAAGTGGCACGGCGAGTCCGAGAAGAACCTGCGCGAGTCGCTGCAGGCGGCCGAAGCGCTGGCACCGTGCGTGTTGTGGATCGACGAAATCGAGAAAGCCCTTGCCGACGGCGAGGGTGACAGCGGCACCTCGCGGCGCGTACTGGGCACGTTCCTGACCTGGCTGGCCGAACAGCGCGCGCGGATATTCGTCATGGCAACGGCCAACGATGTCACCTCGTTGCCGCCGGAGCTGATCCGCAAGGGCCGCCTGGACGAGATCTTCTTCGTGGATCTGCCGGATGAGACCGCGCGCGCCGCCATTCTGGCCATCCATGCCCGCAAGCGCTCGATCGCGCTCACACCGCAGGAAGCCCTGGCGCTGGCGCGTCGCAGTGACGGCTTCTCCGGCGCCGAACTCGAACAGGCCATCGTGGCGGCGCTCTACAGCGCGCACGCCAGCGGCCAGCCGGTCACCGCTGCTTCGATCGCCCGTGAGATGCAGTCGACGCGCCCGCTGTCCGTGGTGATGGCCGAGAAGGTCGCCGCCCTGCGCACCTGGGCGCAAGGCCGAACCGTTTCAGCGGAGTGAATACGTAGTGCAGCGGGAGTAGCCGGCAAAAACCGCCGCAGACGTAGCCTGCAACAACCACTTTTTTCAGGGCGGACGAGCCCGATGTCCGCGGAATTTGCGAAGCGGATTCCGCCGATGAACTAGGGCAGAACAGCCATGGCGCCGGTGTCGTCGCTCTCGCTGACACTGGAGGCGGCGCGCACGAGGCGATCGCGGATCGCGTCCCACTTCTCGCCTTCGGGCACATCCTGCACCAGGATCTGCTGGCATCCTGCCTTGTCGAGCGTGCGCAGGTTCGCGTAGAGGTCGTGTCCGTACTGCTCCGGACGGCGCCCAGCGTTGATCCACGTCACATACTTGTGGGACTTCAGCGGCAGGCGCTGGGCGAGTACGGCCACGCGGCGTCCGCCTTCGGAGAGGGCGGCCGCATGCGCATCGATCTCGCCAGCCGGCACGATCGTCATCGGCGTCACCGGCGCGTAATGCGACGGGGTGCTGCCTGGGACCCGGGGCGACTCCAGATTGGCGCCCATCAACAGCTCGCCCACCACCGTGCGGATCTGCCCGGCCGTCACCGCTCCCGGGCGCAGCAATCGCACCCGCTGCCCCTCCATCGCGATGATCGTGGACTCGAGCCCGATCTGGCACTCGCCGCCGTCGAGAATCACCTTCACCGCATCGCCGAGCTCGTCGCGGACGTGCTCCGGTCGGGTGGGAGACAGACGCCCGTAGCGGTTTGCGGAGGGTGCGGCGATGCCGCCGCCAAACGCCGTCAGAAGCTGTTGCGCCATCGGATGAGAGGGCACACGGATTGCCACGGTGTCCTGACCGCCCGTAACGATGTCATGCACGTTCAGCGCGCGCGGCATGACCATGGTCAGCGGCCCCGGCCAGAACCGCTCCGCCAACTTGTTGGCTGCTTCGGGGACCTCACGGACCCAGCGGTGCAGGTAGCGCGGGCTGTCCAGGTGCACGATGACCGGGTGCGTGGTCGGGCGGCCCTTGGCAGCGAAGATCTTGCGCACCGCCGCCGGGTTCTGCGCGTTGGCGCCCAGCCCGTAGACGGTTTCGGTGGGAAAAGCCACGAGCTCGCCGTCGCGCAGGGTCTGCACGGCGGTATCGATTTCGACCTGGGTGGCTCTCACAATCCGCACCATGATGGGGACGAATTCTACCAGCCACAAATGACCGGACACGGCTGTTTGGCCGCCGTTTGACGCCGTTCACTGCCTTGAACGCTGCGTCAGCGATGCGCGCCGCGTTCTGGCAGAGGTGAGCGGTCCTCTGTTGGGGGCAGTCGTCGCGTCCTGACGACACCGGGCGCGCCAGCCAGGGTGGCGGCCCCGGCAGGGCTCACTCCAGAGCCTTGCGCTGCCAGCCCTGCGCGGAGTGTGTGAGCTCGTACGCCGGCCAGTAATGCTTGTCGAGCTTCAGCGTGATCACTTCGGGCGCGTTGTTCCACGTGATCGTTTTGAGGCGCACCGAGGCCCGATCGGGGCGGCCCGTAACAGCCGTCAGAAACGCATCCAGATCCGGCGTGGGCACGCCATCCACTTCGACGATCCGCCGGCCGGGATACAGTCCGTAACGCGTTGCCGGCGAGCCGTACGCAAAATAACCGACATACACGCCTACGGGTGCGATGCCACGCTGCGCGCTCATCGCGCGGTGTGGCGCCTGCAAAGTGGCGCCGCCCCACTCCACGAGCCGGTCGATATCTGTCCCAGGCAACTCCACCGTGCTCACATCGAGTGTCTGCTCGCCGGTACCGCGCCACACGGTGACCTTGACCTGCTGCCGGTCCGCCGCGGCACGTTCGACCTCCCGGAAGCGCGTCACCACCTTGCCATCGATGGCGAGAACCAGGTCGCCCTGCTGCAGCAGCCGCGAGGCCGGCGTGCCGCCGACCATGCGCACCACCGTGAGGACCTGCCGCTGGGTGGGGTTCTCCTCGGCGAGCTTGCGGGTCCACTCGTCCGACAGCCCGATCTCGCGCGCACTCGCCAGCGGCTGCACGGTGAACTCGGCCTCGAGTGAGTGCAGCGGCCGGTCGGTGCGGACGCGCTCGAGCATGTCGGCCACCAGGTCGATGGGCACGCCGCGGTTGTCCTGCGCCACTTCGCGGCCATTCTCGTAGGCGAAGCTCGACCACAGGCCGAGGACGTTGCCGGTCTTGTCAGTGAGCACACCGTCAAAATCCAGCGGCGGGTTCACCAGCTGCACGGTCTCGAGATTGCTGTCGCGGAAGCGCATGGTGCGGGACAGCGGTAGCTCCAGCGGATCGATGCTGGCGATCTCTGTGTTGCGCGAGCGCACTTCGCTGTCCGCTCCCAGGCCAACCACCCATACGGACTCTCCGGCGGCGAGGTCGCGGGGTGCCAGTCGGGCGGATTTGACCGGTGTGGTCCCGATCAGCTTCGGATCGTAGGCGACCACTGCGAGATTGTGCTGCGGATGAACGTAGACCACGCGACCCGGAACCTGCACGGTCCCCGCGAAAGTCACTGTGACATCTCCGACGGCAACCGGCACCGTGTTGCGATCGACAACGACGAGGCCACGTTGCGCATCCACGATCAGACCGGTGCCGTGATAGTTGCGCTCGGTGATGCCCGACACCGAATACGGCATGTCGAAGGTCACCATGGCGAGCGAGGGCGCGAGTGTCTCCAGGCGCGGATCCTTGTACTTCGGATACTCCGTCGTGCTCACCTTGATGGGCCGCGAAGGCGGCCCCGCAGGCAGGTCCTTGCAGTCCCACAGTCCCACCCGGTCATCGCGATCACAGTGATGTGCGGGAAACCAGCGGCGATCCATCCGCACTGAGCGCAACTGGCTGCCGTTCGGATCGTCGATGGTGATGTAGCGGATCGTGGTGCGATCGCCGTCGCCAAGCTGGGCGATATGCGCCTCCACGTCGGCCAGGGTGTCTATCTTCCTGGAGTCCATCATGGTGATGACGGCACCGCGGGGGATGCCCGCGGCAGCGAACATGTAGCCCGGATTGGCGATGTAGACGCCCCGGACCGGCACGTTGAAATGGCGCGCCTGCTGATAGGACAGCGTGTTCAGCACGGCATCACCGAACTCCGCGTAGGCGCTCGGAGTGATGGCATGCAGATCGCCGA
Source organism: Steroidobacteraceae bacterium (assembly GCA_035542375.1). GTDB lineage: Bacteria > Pseudomonadota > Gammaproteobacteria > Steroidobacterales > Steroidobacteraceae > 13-2-20CM-66-19. Next base: position 22,904 of record DATKLO010000136.1, read on the forward strand.
TGGGCAGGCGCGCCGAGATGGCCTTGCCACCGCGCTCGAGATCCAGGGTGACATGCCCGCCGACGTTCGAATCGAGGACTTCATCGAGCGGTTCGAACTGCGTCACGTAGTGTCCGTTGACGCGCACCAGGACATCGCCAGGCTGGATGACACTCTCGCTGGGTGAGCCGGGCAGGACCTCCGTGACCACCAGCATGCCGGTGTATTGCGGAAAGGCCTTGCGGACGGCTGCCTCGGTCGCACTGTCCAGTCCCAGACGCTTGAGCTCGTCATAAGGCGTGTAGTTGAAGACCGAATAGAGGGTGCCACGCGTCACCGGCTTGCCCTGCTGGATCAACTCGAGAGCGCGGCGCACACGGCCCAGTGGCAGATAGAAGCTCGATGCCGCACCGTTGGCGCCACCTGCATTCAGCGCTACGACGCGCCCGCGGATGTCGATGACGGGTGAGCCTGACGAACCACCGGATGTACCGGAGGCGGCCTGCAGGTAGAACGTGTTGAAGTCGTTGTACTTGGCGATACCGTACTCGGGCGCATCCCGGTCGAGCCGCGCCAAAGTGCCGGCCAGGATGGACAGCTGCTCGCCGGCATTGTTGCCCACCACGCGGATCTCGCGACCGATCTGCGCGCCCTCCGGATACAGCGCGAGCGCCTTGGGCTTGATGAAGTGCAGCTTGGCGGGGTCGTAATGGTAGAAGCCGAAGTCGTGCACCGGATCGCGGTACACGGGGTAAAGCTGCACTTCCTCGCGGTTGAGGAAAGTGGCCTCGGCCGTCACCGGTCCGGGCGTCACGACGTGGCGGTTGGTCAATATCAGGCCGCGCTCGGCATCGACGATGAAGCCGGTGGCCTGGGCCGATGAGTTCCATTCGGTGTCGAACGCGCGCGTCGAGTCGACATCGATCGACACGACACTGCCGGCGATCCGTTCCAGCGTCACGGCCCAGTCGGGGTTCTCTTCGACGGCGGCCGCCTGTTGCGCCACCTGGGAGGCCTGCGGAGCCGCTCCGGACGGAAGCGTGGGCGTGGCAGGTAAGGAGGTGTTGGGTTGGGTTGAAGCAGCCTGTTGCACCGCAGCGGTGGTGCTCGCGGGCGGATCGCGTGCTTCGCACACACCCATCCCGCCAGCCAGCAGACACAGCCAGAGCAGTCGCGCAAAGTGCATAGGACTCCTGAAGATTGCGTGCCGGGCACCCACCGCGCGGTACCTGCCGGGAACGGCCCGGCAGGCTACCGGCCGAGCAGGACCAGAAGCCAGACGGTACCCAGCAGGATGAAGGACATGAGCACGGCGGCCGAGCCGATGTCCTTGGCCAGACCGGCCAGCGCGTGGCGCTCGAACCCGATCCGGTCGACGGTGGCCTCGATCGCGCTGTTGATCAGCTCCACCACCAGGATCAGCAGCATCGGGGCAATGAGCGCGGCCCGCTCCAGGCCGCTGTGCCCCAGCCACAGACCCAACGGTATGACGAGTAGCGCAAAGGCGAGTTCCTGCCGGAAGGCGGCTTCTTCGCGGAAGGCACCGCGCAGGCCGCGGGCACTGGCCCCCAGGGCGCGGATCAGGCGGGTCGCGCCGCGGGGCTTGTAACGCTCTATGGTCAGGCTGTCGGCTTCCATCTCAGATCCAGCTGCTTGGCGGCGCGAACGTCGTCCAGGCGCCGTACCGGCATGGTATGCGGTGCGCCGGTCACGCGCTCGGGTTCCTGCTCCGCCTCGTTCTGAATCTGCACCATCGCGGCCACGAATGCATCCAGCACGTCGCGGCTCTCGGTCTCGGTGGGCTCGATCAGCAGGCACTCCGGCACCAGCAGCGGGAAGTAGGTGGTGGGCGCATGGAAGCCCAGGTCCAGCAGCCGCTTGGCGAAATCCATGGCCGTGACGCCCAGGTCCCGCGCCTGGCGCCGCAGCGTAATGATGAATTCGTGGCTGGCGCGACGCTGCGGGTAGGCGGCGTCGAACCCCGCCTGGCGCAGCCGCGCCAGCAGGTAGTTGGCGTTGAGCGTGGCGTACTCGCCGACGCGGCTCATGCCTTCGCGCCCCAACATGCGCATGTAAACATAGGCCCGCAGGAGCACGCCGGCGTTGCCCATGAAGCCGGACAGCCTGCCGATGGACTGAGGCAGGTCCTTCTCCGTGAGCCAGCGGTACCGGGGTGCAGCGCCGGACTCCCCGGGCGGCTCGCGACCCACCACCGGAATGGGCAGGAAGGGCTGCAGCCGCGCGGCCACTCCAACCGCGCCTGCGCCCGGACCGCCGCCGCCGTGGGGTGTCGAGAAGGTCTTGTGAAGGTTCATGTGAATGACGTCGAACCCCATGTCACCCGGGCGTACCTTGCCGAGAATGGCGTTGAGATTCGCACCGTCGTAGTACAGCAGGCCCCCGGCCGCGTGCACGATGCGTGCAACCTCCTCGATGCGCCGCTCGAACACGCCGAGTGTGGAGGGGTTGGTCAGCATGATGCCCGCGGTATTCGGTCCCACGGCCGCCCGCAGAGCCTGCAGGTCGATGTCGCCCTGCGCGTCCACCGGGATCTCCCGCACCGTGCAGCCGCACATCGTCGCGGTGGCTGGGTTGGTGCCGTGCGCGGCCTCCGGCACGATGATCTCGTTGCGTGCCAGGTCGCCGCGCGCGCGGTGATAGGCGCGGATCATTGCGACGCCGGCGAATTCGCCGTGCGCGCCCGCCATGGGACTGAGCGCCACCGCCTGCATGCCGGTGACTTCCTTCAGCATCTCCTGCAGCTCGAACAGGCAGGCGAGGAACCCCTGGCCATGCGACTCGGGCGCGAGCGGATGGCGCCCGAGGAACTCCGGCAGCATGGCGTACTGATTGCACGCCTTGGGGTTGTATTTCATCGTGCACGAGCCGAGCGGATAGAAGTGCGTGTCGATGGAGAAATTCAGCTGCGACAGGCGGGTGAAATGCCGCACGGCCTCGAGCTCACCGACCTCCGGCAGCAGCGGTCGCCGTGCGCGCCGCAAACTCGCCGGCAGGTCCGCCGTCGCGGCCGCGGGTGTCTCGGGTGGCCACTGATCGCTCGCGCCGCGTCCGGGCCGCGAGTACTCGAAGATCACTTTCTCTGCGGTTCGCATGATTCCTCGCTCACCGCGCCGGCTCCAGGCCGGCGCGGCGCCAAATCGGAAATTCAGGTGCGATCGCCCCTCAGGCGGCGCGCGCCTTCTGCATGACATCGGCCAGCGCGGCCACGTAACTGTCGATGTCCGCCTGCGTCTTGGTCTCGGTGGCGCACACCAGCAGCGCATGCCCCAGCTCGGGGTAGTGCTCGGAGAGTTCCAGTCCGCCGAGGATGCCGCGGCTTGCGAGCGTCGCGAGCACTGGCGCCACCGGCCGGTCCAGCAACAGCACGCTTTCGTGGAAGAACGGACCTGAGAATGCGCGGCGCACACCCTTGCCTGTGGTGATTGCCGCCACGAGTTCACGGGTTTGTGCGTGCGATGCCGCAGCCGTGCGCTCCAGCCCCACGGGCCCCATGAGCGACAGATAGATCGTCGCCGCGGTCATGAGCAGCCCCTGGTTGGTACAGATGTTGGAGGTGGCCTTGGCGCGCCGGATGTGCTGTTCGCGCGCCTGCAGCGTCAGCGTGAAACCGGGCCGTCCCGACAGATCGACGGTGCGACCTGCGATTCGCCCCGGCATCTGACGCACATACTCCATGCGGGTGGTCATGAAGCCGAAGTACGGTCCTCCCGAGGACAGTGGCACGCCCAGCGGCTGACCCTCCCCTACGACGATATCGGCGCCTTTGGTCCCCCACTCTCCCGGAGGCTTGAGCAGCGCCAGCGAGGTCGGATTGACCGATGCGATGACGAAGGTGCCGCGTGCGTGGGCCCAATCCGTGATCGCATCGACGTCCTCGAGCTGACCGAAGAAGTTGGGTTGCTGGATCACCACCGCGGTGATGTCATCGCCGGCGGCGCATTTCTGCAGCACTTCGAGAGCCGTGCAGCCGGTGTCGGGCGCGTAGGCCACCTCCTCGAAGCGCAATCCCTGATTGCCGGCGGTCGCAGCGGCCACCTTGCGGTAGTGCGGATTCACGGTTCGCGGCATGAGGATGCGCATCGACTTCGACTTGCGGTTGGCGCGCACTGCCATCAGACAGGCTTCAGCGACTGCCGAGGCACCGTCGTACAGCGATGCATTCGAGACTTCCATGCCCGTCAGACTCGCCATCATGGTCTGGTATTCGTAGATGAGCTGCAGCGTGCCCTGGCTCGCCTCCGCCTGGTACGGCGTATAGGCGCTGTAGAACTCGCCACGGGTGGTGATGGCCCAGACAGCAGCCGGTATGTGATGCTCGTAAGCGCCCGCACCGATGAAACACAGCGGCCGACCGTCGGCGCGGGCCCGCTCGCTCATGAGGCGGCCAATCTGCATCTCATTCATCTCGGTGGGCACGCCCTGCAGCGACTTCACGCGCAGCGATGCCGGGATCTCATCGAACAGCGCCTGGATGTCCGGCACGCCGATGGCCGCGAGCATGGCCTCGACGTCCGCCGGCGTGTGAGGAATGAACGCCATCAGCCGCCCTCCGTCTCCAGGAACTTGAGATAATCATCCGCCGACATGAGCCCTTCGGTCGCGGACCCCGCTGCCGGACGCATGCGCATCAGCCAGCCATTGCCGTAAGGGTCGGTGTTCACGGCCTCCGGCTCCGTGGCCAGCCTGGGATTGCCGGCGGTGACTTCGCCGGACAGCGGCGAATACACATCCGAGGCCGCCTTCACCGACTCCACCACCGCGCTGGCCTCGCCTGCCTTGAGGCTGCGCCCCGCTTCAGGAACCTCGACGAACACCAGATCGCCAAGGGCATGCTGCGCATGGTCGGTGATGCCGATCTCCACGGTGCCGTCCGGCAGGTTCCGGATCCATTCATGCGACCGGGTGTAGCGCAGGTCCGCGGGAACATTGCTCATCGGGGTGCCTCCGGTAATTCGACCATCGCCTTGCCGAAACGCACGAACGGGGGTTTGACGATGCGTGCGTTGAGAAGTTTTCCGCGAACCTCCACTTGCACACCCGCCGCATCCGTCGCGGGGATGCGCGCGAGCGCGATTGAACGCTCGAGCGTGGGAGAGAAGGTGCCGCTCGTGATCTCGCCGTCCGCTGCACCCGCGGCAGCGGCATCCGCGGGCACGAGCACGCGCTGGTGGTTCCGCAGCACACCGCGATCCTCCAGGATGAGACCGACGAGCTGACGCGGGATGCTCTTGCCAGCGGTCTGAGCAGCCAGCACGGCCTCGAGCGCCGGGCGGCCGATGAATGCCCGCTCGGGCGGCTGCAGCGCCACGGTCCAGCCGAGCCCCGACTCGAACGGGTGCGTGGATTCGTTCATGTCGTTGCCGTAGAGGTTCATACCGGCCTCGAGGCGCAAGGTGTCCCGCGCTCCAAGGCCGCACGAAGCCACGCCCGCCGCATTCAACGCGCGCCACACACGCGCTGCGTCACCGGCGGGGAGCATCACTTCGAAACCATCCTCACCCGTGTAGCCGGTGCGGGCGACAAACCAGCCGTCGAGCTCACGGCCGAAGAACGGTTCCAGGGCCAACGCCTCGCGGCGAGCGGTCTCGGTCATCAATCGGGCGGTCTTGGCGCGCGCCTCGGGCCCCTGGACCGCCAGGATGGCCAGATCGGTCCGCTCCCGGACTTCGACTTCGAGCGCGCGCGCCTGCTCGCGGATCCACGCCAGGTCCCGGTCACGCGTTCCGGCATTCACCACGACGCGGTACGCGTAGTCGTTGATGAAATAGACGATGAGATCGTCGAGCACGCCACCGGATTCGTTCAGCATGCACGAGTACAGCGCCTTGCCGGGGCGCTTCAGTCTGGCGACATCATTGGCGAGAAGCTTGCGGAGCAGCTCGCGCGCTCGCTCCCCGCGCAGATCCACCACGCACATGTGGGATACGTCGAAGACACCGGAAGCCCGGCGCACCGCGTGGTGCTCGCCGATCTGCGAACCGTACTGCAGCGGCATGTCCCAGCCGCCGAAGTCTACGATGCGTGCGCCTGATTCCCGGTGCAGGTCATACAGAGGTGTCTGGCGTCCCACAGGTCAGGTCCTTGGTCTCGTGGCCGAGTCCGCAAACAAAAAAAGGCGGCAGGTCGCATGTACCTGCCGCCCCTCTGTCCTGTGACCTGAGAGATCAGACGCCGCGCGCGGCGCCGCTCCCCTTCGGTGGGTGGACTTCGTCCACCGCTCTCCAGAACCCGCTTGCGGACTTCTCGTCCGAGGTCTGCCGTTCTGTTGCCTGAGCGTTTCCGGGCGGAACTTGCGCCTTCGGCGTTCCGGCTGAGCCGGACACTCTCCGAACAGACCTGTGCAGCGGGCACGCTCATCATACCATCATGACCCACCTCACCCAAGCGCGGCCCATGTCGCCCAGGCATGGCCCATCTTCACGCAAGCGCACGCCGGCTCACCCCAGCACGGCGTCCTGCACCTGCTGCGGGAATGCGCCGATCATTCCTTCGAGCGTGGTGTCGGTGAGCGCGACCACTGACAGTTCGCGTTGCGGATCCATCCACCAGGAGTGTCCGTACACTCCGCCCCACTTGATGGTGCCGGCGGACTGCTGCGTCGCCGCCGCGCGCGGGTCGACCAACACCGCGAAACCGAAACCGAAAGTCCAGCCCGCGCCGAGCAGCGTGGGCAGCGCGCCGATCTGATTTGACATCATGGCGCGCACACTCGTGCGCGACAGGATGGGAGCGCCGCCCTTGCGCAGTGTCTCCAGGAACGTGACGAAATCGTCGGCGGTACCCACCATGCCGACACCGCCCGCGGGATACGAACTCAAATTGAGCGCACGCGAAGGAGCGAAGCGCAAGCCCTCACCGGGAGGCAGCGGAACGAGGTGAGGATCTCCCATGCGCACCGGGCCGTCGCTCCCATCGACATAGGGCACCGCGAGACGCGCCGGTTCGCGCGCATGAAAGTCCGTATCGTTCATGCCGAGAGGTCCGGTAACCAGCCGCCTCACTATGTCGGGCAGTGGCGCGCGCTCGACCTCCTGCAACACTGCGCCCAGCACATCGAGCGAGAGTGAGTACTTCCAGTCGCTGCCGGGCTCGAACAGCAGTGGCACGGAGGCCAGCCGGCGCAGGTTCTCCTCGAGCGACAGCCCAGGTTGGTCCAATCCGTCCGACACATTCGCCCGGTGATACGGTCCGTCCGCATCCTCGCTGAAGCCATAGCTCAGCCCCGAGGTATGCGTCAGCAGCTGCCGGATCGTGATGTCGGGCGCCCGGCCGTCCGGCAAGCGCGGCTGGAATCCCGGCAGCCAGCGGGCGAGGCGGTCCTCCAGAGCCAATTTTCCCTGTTCGATCAGGGCCATGGCAGCCGCCGTGACCACCGGTTTCGTCAGGGAGGCGAGGCGAAAGAGGTGCTCGGGCGCGAGGTCCGTACCGGCTTCCCGGTCGGCGAACCCGCAAGCGCGGCGGTAGGCGATACGCCCGCCCTGGGCCACCACGACCACCGCGCCGACCAGCCGACGGCCGCCCATCGCAGCTTCCAGAACCCGATCCAGGCGCTCCTGCATGGCCATGTAGAATACGGGAATCGCATTTCGCCCGGCATCCTATGTCACCTCCACGCCGCTCCTCCGTCCAGGTCTCCATCGCCTCCGTCCGCGTTGGGGGCAACGCCCCCATAGTCGTGCAGTCCATGACGAACACCGACACCGCGGACGTCGAATCCACCGCCCAGCAGGTCAAGGCCCTGGCACGCGCGGGCTCGGAGCTGGTGCGCATCACCGTGAATTCGACCGAGGCCGCCGCCGCTGTGGCGCCGATCCGCGAGCGCCTCGCGCAACTGGGTGTGAACGTTCCACTCATTGGTGACTTCCACTTCAACGGCCACAAGCTGCTGCGCGAGCACCCGGCCTGCGCCGAAGCACTGTCGAAGTACCGCATCAACCCCGGCAACGTCGGCCGGGGCAGCAAGCGCGATACGCAGTTCGCCGAAATGATCGAGATCGCGTGCCGCCACGGCAAACCGGTACGTATCGGTGTCAACTGGGGCAGCCTCGATCAGGACCTCCTCACGCGCATGATGGACGAGAACTCAGCGCGCTCCGCGCCCCTCACCGCGCAGGAAGTGATGCGCAGCGCAGTGGCCACCTCCGCTCTCGAGAGCGCCGCGCGCGCGGAGGAGATCGGATTGCCGCACGACCACATCATCCTGTCGGCGAAGGTCAGCGGCGTGCAGGACCTCATCGCCATCTACGGCGACCTGGCTTCCCGCTGCGACTATCCGCTGCACCTCGGCCTTACCGAAGCCGGAATGGGATCCAAGGGCATCGTGGCCTCCACGGCCGGTATGTCCGTGCTGTTGCAGCGGGGTATCGGTGACACGATCCGCGTCTCCCTCACGCCGGAGCCCAACGGCGACCGGACCAACGAGGTGATCGTCGCGCAGGAGATTCTGCAGACGATGGGATTGCGTTCCTTCACTCCCATGGTCGTCGCATGCCCGGGCTGCGGACGCACGACGAGTACGTTTTTCCAGGAACTCGCACAGCGCATCCAGTCGCATATCCGCCATCGCATGCCGCAATGGCGCCGCGAATATGCAGGTGTCGAGGACATGACCGTCGCCGTGATGGGTTGCGTCGTCAACGGCCCCGGCGAAAGCAAACACGCCAATATCGGCATCAGCCTGCCCGGCACCGGCGAGCGGCCGGTGGCGCCTGTGTATGAGGATGGCGAGAAGACCGTCACCCTCAAGGGTGACAACATCGCCGAGGAATTCCAGGATATCGTCGAGAAGTACGTGTCGCGCAGCTTTGCGCGCAAGGATGCGCCGACAGGGAGCGCCTTGCCGACAGGGAGCGCCACTCCGGCCGCCAGGGCAGCTCAGGGCTGAGCGGATTCCTGTTCATGAGCGAGCTGGCGGACAGGAAGTGCAAACCCTGCGAGGGCGGTGTCCCGCCGCTGACGCGCGAACAGGCGCAGCAGCTCCACAGCGGCATCGATCCTGCCTGGCAGCTCTCCGCAGATGCACGCTCGATCCGGCGCGAATACGCCTTCCGTGACTTCTATCGCACGATGAGCTTCGTGAACGCCATCGCGCACGTGGCCAACATCGAAGACCATCACCCGGATCTGCAGGTGGGCTACAACTACTGCCGCATCCTGTACACGACGCACGCGGTGAAAGGTCTGTCGGAAAACGACTTCATCTGCGCGGCCAAAATCGACCGTATCCTTTGATTGGCCGCCTTTGATTGGCCGCCTTTGATTGGCCGCATCCTCTGATTGGCCGTATTTGCCACGGGCAAATACGGCGGACATCGGGCTCGATCGCCGGCAAAAGGCGACTTTTGCCGTCTGCGCTTCCGTTACGCGGATGGCGCCTCGGTTACGCGGATAGCGCGTCGGGTCGCGGCACCAGCAGGCGTTCCATCTCGCGCGGCTCGAATTTCGTCAGGCCGCCGGCGTAGGTGCGGCCGTCCTCGACGCGAACACGAGTGGACAGGTAATCCACCAGCCCCATCAGCTGCGCTTCGCTCAGCTCGACGCGGGGATAGAGGCCATGAGCGATGTTCAGATGACGCGCTCCCGCCACGTTGCGAGTGAATACCGGCGGACGCCTGGCCATGTACGTGGCCAGAATCGGCGCAGGGGCGCGCAACTGAACGGACCACCACGCATGCCGATGCCGCGCAAGATAACTCCGGTCCGCACCCCGCCGTCGCGCGGCCTTGAGAAACGCCTCCACCGGCGGTCGCTGCGACGCCTCGAGATCACTGAGATCCCGGGGCAGATCCACAACCCGGCGCAGCGACTCCAGGCTGCCCAGGACGCGACCCGCACTGATGAGTTCACGTGCGCGCGTCACGGTTGGGATCAACACACTGGCGGGAAGATCGCGGGCCTCCTCACCAGCGATCCAGACTTCGTTGGCACCGGTCGCCTGACCCCGATGCACGCGACACAGCTCGCCCAGCTGGACCAGATCGCCCGGCCGGGCCAGATCGGCCGACCGCATCCGATTGCCGGTGGCGGCCGTCCGGGATTGCGGGCGAGCCGCAGACAGCTTCGACCAGCGCGGCTCACGCTCCAGAACGTGTCGGCTGACCCGAACGTCTTGCGCGTGGCGCGCGCCATACGTGAGGCTCATGCCACCGGCGATGCGCTTCAGGCGGCGAAACCTGATCTGTGACGCCCGCTCGCCGATCCTGAAGAGGGTGATGGCGGAAGTCGTTGCGGCATCGGCAAAAGCGCAGGCGCGCGGCTCCAGGGTGACGACGCCCATGCCGCCGAGCTTGCCGAGAAACGCCGCGCGCAGCGCGCTGCCGTAATTGACATCGAGCCATTCCGCGGCGGTGAGGAACGCTCCTGCATCGCCAGGGCGGGCAGCCAGCAGTGTTGCCAGAAAGAAATGCACGTGCAGTCCCGCCAGGCGGCTCGCGCGGATGCCCAGCGAACGCCATCCTCGCACCAGCCAGTCCTTCCAGCGCGTCTCGATCAAGTGGTGACGCACGTAAGGCGGATTACCGATGAACAATGTTCGGGTGCGCGCCGAAGCGCGGGCGATGCCGGGGGCCTGCGCAACGTCGCAGCTCGGGAAGTCGCGGTAGTCGCACAGTGCGATGTGCGAGCGCCGGACCAGGCCGGCCGCGGCGAGATTCGCACGGCCGATGATCGCGGCCAGCGGGTCGATCTCCACGCCGATCAGCATTGCCCTGGGGAATACTGGCGCGGCGCGCAACAGGAAGCGCCCGGAGCCGGTACCGGGATCCACGACGCGCTCGGGCGCGATGTGAGCGCGGGACCACTCCAACATCGCATCGACGATGACTGGAGGCGTATACGTCGCACCAAGAGGCCGGCGCAGCTCCGGCGCCCGCAATGCACTGAACGCCTCTCCAAGCGGATCTTCCCCACCCCAGATCCGCTCGCGCAGCCGGCGCGCCGTGCGGGCATCGATGGTGGTAGCGGCGGCCCGTGCCAGTGCTGCTTCGCGGGCCGACCAGCCGGAGATCGTTGGCGCCCCGAGCCGCAGTGCCGCCGCAATGAGCGCGCCCTGCGACAGGGTGGATGTCACCGCGCGGCCTCCGGCAGCTCGCCCGACAGTCCGAGCGCGTGATGGACGAAGAACCGCTTGAGTTCCTGGCTGCGGTTCACCCATCCCAGCCCACGGCGCGCCAGACCGGAGAAGGGGCCCGTGCCATGCGCCAGGAACCGGTCGAAGGCGCCGATCGCCGCGCCCATGATGGCCACGTCGCTCTTGCGCCAGCGTTCGTAGCGACGCAACACGCGCAATGCGCCGGGATCTTCCCGCTCGCGAAGCGCGGCCAGGACGACTTCAGCCAGAGCGGCCGCATCGAGCAATCCGAGATTGACACCCTGACCCGCCAACGGATGCACGACATGAGCCGCATCACCCACGAGCGCACAGCGCTGAGCGACGTACCGCTGCGCGGACAGGGACTTGAGCGGAAACGCAGTCCGCTCACTCAGCAGACGAGTCTTGCCGAGCGCGAAATCCGCCGCCCGATCCAGTTCGCTCGCGACCTGCGCAGCGTCCATTGCAAGCAGACGGGACGCCAGATCGTCGTCGGCCGACCAGACGATGGAACTCGTTCCATCCGCCAGCGGGAGGAAGGCAAGCGTGCCGTCCGGCATGAAACGTTGCCATGCCGTGCTTTCGTGCGGTCGTTCGGTCGCAACCGTCGCGACGATGGCCGTTTGCTGCAACGGCCGCACCTCCGCCGTCAATCCGATCGACTCGCGCAGCACCGACTGCGCCCCATCGGCGCCGACAACCAGGCGCGCGGTCAGTTCGCCCGCTTCGGTCCGGACGCTCACGTCCTGCGCATCGACACGCAAGGAGCGCAGCTCCGCAGTGTCGATACGGCCGCCGGAGGCCGCGAACGAATCAAGAAGGGCGGCCTGCAGAAGCCGGCTCTCCATGATGTAACCGAGGTTGGGCTCACCGACTTCGGCCGCGTCGAATACCAGGGCACCCTGCCCGGTCGCGTCGGTCCCCGCATGCCAGATGCGCATGCGCTCATAGGGACAGATGCGCGGCCCGGCAATCGAAGTCCACGCTCCGGCAGCGCCCAGGATGCGTTCGCTGGCGCGCGATATGGCAACCACGCGGGTATCCAGTGGGGAACCCGCCGTCGGGTAAGTCACTTTGCGCGGTTCGAGCAGGGCAACACGCAGCCCTCTCCCGGAGCTCTCGGTGGATCGCGCGAGCAGTGCGGCGACGCAGGCGCCAACCGGCCCTCCGCCTACCACCAGAACGTCGAGCGATTCCGACATGACTTTCAGCCCAGACTCAGTCCGCGCGCCAGCCGCGGAGTGGGCCCTGCGAATCCGGCGCTGACTCGGGCGAGTGCGCTCTTGGCCGGCGGCGTCAGATCGAACAGCAGCAGGCCCAGATTGCGCAGCCAGCCCACCGCGGGACGCGAGTCGCCGAACAGTTTCACCAGACCGTCGGTGAATCGGACGACGCCGCGGCGATCTGCCTGGCGCCAGTCCGCGAAACGGCGCAGGAGTTCGGGTGCGCCTGCATCGGCATCCGCGTTGGATCGGTGCGCATGGGCGAGCACCTCGGCGAGCATCGCAGCATCGCGCAGACCCAGGTTGAAGCCCTGGCCGGCCACCGGATGCAGGGCCTGGGCGGCATTTCCGATCAGCACTGTGCGCTCCCCGACAGTGGTCGCGGCGCGCGTGAGTTTCAAAGGGTAGGAGGCCCGCCGGCCGGCGCGCACGAACTGTCCGGCGCGCCAGCCGAACCGGCCCTGCAGCTCGCGCAGAAATGTCGCGTCATCGAATGACAGCACCTCGCCCGCGCGTTCCGGCGTGCAGGTCCAGATCACGCCGTAACTACCGTCATGCAGTGGCAGCACCGCCAGGGGCCCGGACTGCGTAAATCTTTCGTAGGCGGTTCCGTCATGCGGCCGATCGGAAGCGACGTTCGTAACAACCGCAACCTGACCGTAATCCTCGACCGAGGCATCGATTTCGGCTGCCTGCCGTACCAGCGAATGCGCACCATCCGCCGCGACCAGCAACCTGGCGCTGACCTGCTCCTGCGCACCCTGCGCACCCTGCGCGTTCGGCGCGTTCCGGGTATTCGGCATGCGGTGCAACGTGAAACTGACGTGATCGCCCTGGAACCGCGGATCGGCTGGCTGGGCGGGCACGCGCAATTGCACACCGGGAGCATCCCTGAGCTTTTCCCACAGCGCGGCGCCGATGACCCGGTTCGAAATGACGTAGCCAAAGGCTTCGATGCCCTGTTCGGCGGCATGGAGGCGCGCGAATCCGAATCGACCCGCATCGGACACGTGGATCGCGCGGATCGTGCCGGCCTGCGCCGCCATCCGTTCCCACACTCCGAGGCCCTGGAAGATCCGCCGGCTGGCATTGCCGAGGGCCGTGGTGCGATCGTCGAAGCTGGGTTGAGAACTCGTGCCGGGTGCGACTCCCTCGACCAGCAGGGTGGACACACCGGTCGTGGACAGCGCGAGCGCGAGGCTGGCACCCACCATCCCGCCGCCGATGATGGCGACATCCGTGCGGGTGACAGTCGCGTCGCCGTGCATGACCGATCCTAGTGCCCGGACATCAGGGCTTCGATCTCCGCGACTTCCTTGGGCGCCCCCGCGGTCAGGACTTCGGCACCGGTGCGGGTGACGACGACATCGTCCTCGATCCGCACGCCGATGTTGTGGAAACGACGCGGAACACCGCGTGAGCCCGCGGGAATGTAGATGCCGGGCTCGATCGTCATGACCATGCCGGGCTCCAGGACGCGCCATTCATCGCCGATCTTGTAGTCGCCCACATCGTGCACGTCGAGGCCCAGCCAGTGCCCGGTGCGATGCATGAAGAAGCGGCGATAGGCGCCGTCGCGCACCAGCTTGCTGAGGCGTCCTTTCAACAGACCGAGCTTGATCAGGCCCTGCGTGATGACATGCACCGCGGCCTCGTGCGGCTCGTTCCAGTGATTGCCGGGCTTCACGCGGGCGATGGCGGCCCGATTGGCGTCCAGCACGATCTCGTAGACCGCGCGCTGTTCGGGAGTGAAGCGGCCGCTCACCGGCACAGTGCGCGTGATGTCCGAGGCGTAGCACTCGTACTCGCACCCCGCGTCGATCAGCAGCAGATCGCCCTTGCACAGCGGCTGATCGTTGTCCCGGTAATGCAGGATGCAACTGTTGGCGCCGCCCCCCACGATCGGATGGTAGGAGGTGTCGGCATTGTGGCGGCGGAACTCGTGCACCAGCTCCGCCATCACCTCGTATTCCTGCCGGCCGGGCCGCGCGAAACGCATCGCCCTGACGTGCGCGGCGCAGGCGATGCGCGCCGATTCGCGCATCAGGTCGAGCTCGGCGCGCGACTTGAACAGGCGCATGTCGTGCAGGACGTGATCCAGGGCCACGAACTCCTGGGGCGGATGCCGGCCGTTGCGCGCCTGGGTGCGCAGGCCGTTCACCCAGCCCACGACGCGCTGGTCGAAGTCCGCATACACGCCCATGGTGTAATACACCTTGGCGCGGTTCTCGAGCATGCCGGGCAGGATCTCGTCGATGTCGGAGATCGGAAAGGCATCGTCAGCGCCGTAGTTGCGCGTGGCGCCCGCGGGTCCGGCCCGGCGGCCGTCCCAGGTCTCACGGGCAGGATCGCGTTCGCGCACGAACATCACGTACTCGCCGTGATCCCGGCCGGGGATCAGGACCGCCACGGCCTCCGGCTCGCCGAAGCCGGTCATGTAGTGGAAGTCGCTGTCCTGGCGATAAGCGTACTCGACGTCATTATTGCGATGCCGGACGGGAGCCGCTGGCAGGATGGCGATCGAATCGCGCCCCATGAGCCGCGCCAGCTGGCGGCGGCGGCGCGCGAACTCGTCCCGGGGAGTCGTCCTGGGGGTTTTCAATGCAACGGTACGTCCGGCGGCGCGGGCTGGTCCCGCAACGGTCCCAACTCATCGAACACGAGCTGCACCCCCACGCGCACGAACTCGACCAGCTCGGCATAGGCGCTCTCGTTGGATTCCGGGGTCTGGCGGGAGTCCACGGCCACATGGGTGATCTCGGTCAGGTCACGGACGATCTCACCGATATCCCCCGGCAGGCCGCCCTCATCCTGCACCACACTCGTGCCCAGGCCATAGAGGAAACCCTGGCACCATTGCGCCAGAGCCGCGGTACGGGCATCGATGGACTGCTCGTCGGCGGGCAACAACAACTCGAACCCCATTTCCTCCCCCTCGAGGGCCCCCGCCGTTTCGACGAAGAGCTCCCGCAGGGTCTCCCGGGAGCTGGCGTTGGCACGTCCTTCCGGAAGGATCTCCAGCAACCAGTCCTCGAAGCGGTAGCGGACGGCGGCACACAGGCAACCTGCCAGCGTTCCGTGCGCCTCCGCGGCATCCGCCAGAGATCGCTCCTCCACCAGGACGCGCTGGATCTCTGTGTAATTCTCTGGGTGCATGCTGTCCCTCATTATGCCTGAACCGGCTGTCAGGCCCATTTGACCGTGCCGAGAGCACGGCTCTATAGTCACCCGCATGAGCGACACAACAAAAAATCAGCTCGATCTGGAGCTGGTGCGACTTTCCAGGCGCATCGAAGAACTGGTCACCGCGGTGGAACATCTGAAGGAGGAGAACCGCGCATTGCGGCAGCGGCACGAGTCGCTGTCGACCGAGCGCGCCACTTTGCTCCACCGCAACGAACAGGTCCGCACCCGGGTGGAGGCGATGATCGGCCGCCTGAAGACCCTGGAGCACGGCGCGTGACTGCCCAGGAGCGGGCGCAGATCAGCGTACGGATCATGGAGAAAGAGTACGTGGTGGCCTGCGCGTACGAGGAACGTTCGGCGCTGCTGGATGCGGCGGAGTTCCTGAACGGCCGCATGCGCGAGATCCGCGACAGCGGCAAGCTCGTCGGTCACGACCGCATCGCCGTGATGGTGGCACTGAACCTCGCTCACGAGCTGCTGAAGCTGAAGAGCCGAGATGCGAAACTCGAGGGCGACGTGGGTGGCCGCGTGCGAGCGCTGCGTGAGCGGGTCGAGAGCGCGCTCGAGAAAGGCCAGCAGCTCGAGCTGTGAGCCGCCCCCCCGGGCGCCTACCGGGTTCGCACATTGGCGTTCAGGCGGTAGGTACGGCATCCCTTGCGTGATACAGTGACCTGGCGTCGCCTGCGGTGTTCGACAAGCGGGCCGGGTTACCTCGGACCCT
Source organism: Steroidobacteraceae bacterium (assembly GCA_035542375.1). Taxonomy (GTDB): domain Bacteria; phylum Pseudomonadota; class Gammaproteobacteria; order Steroidobacterales; family Steroidobacteraceae; genus 13-2-20CM-66-19. The sequence continues at coordinate 39,123 of DATKLO010000136.1, forward strand.
AATTGAAACACCCCGGGACATCAGGACTTGCGGGCAGCATTGTGCAGGTCCGCCTCGAGCGGAAAGCCTTACCTGCTGCAGTCCGTCCCACTTGTTGCTCTGGTTCGAGAGCAACGGTTCGCACCGGCACAGGCGGGTGACGCTTCCCTCTTCCACCCTGGCGCAGGCCCGCAGATCACTGCGGGCCACGCTGCGCGCGCGGCGGCGCGCCCTGTCTGCGGCCGAACGCCAGCATTACGCCCAACTCGTCGCGCGTCACGTCGATCGCCACGTGCGACTGCGCTCCGGCTGGCGCATCGCGCTGTACGCATCACTGGCGGAGGAACTGGACAGCGGTCCGCTGATCGAGCTCGCCCGCGCACGCGGCTGCGAGATCTATCTGCCACGGATCGACCGGCGCAAGCTCGGGCGCAGGATGCAGTTCGTGGCCCTGGATGGTCGGCAGCGCGCGAATCGTCTCGGTATCGCCGAACCCCAGGGTGCGCGCACCATCGGCGCGCGCTGGCTCGATCTGGTGCTGCTGCCGATGGTGGGATTCGATGTCCACGGTCTGCGCCTCGGCACGGGTGGTGGTTACTATGACCGCGCCTTCGCGTTCAGGCGCTGGCGCACGGTCTGGCACTCACCGCGGCTGGTCGGAGTCGCCTATTCTTTTCAGCAGGTCGAGGCCATCACCCCCGCGGCGCACGACGTGCGCCTCGATGCGGTGGTCACGGAAAAGGGGATCGTACGATGCAGTACTGGCTGATGAAGACCGAGCCCGCGACGTTCGGCCTCGAAAACCTCGCGGCCGCCCCGCGCGCCACCTCCTCCTGGGACGGCGTGCGCAATTTCCAGGCGCGCAACATGCTGCGGGATGCGATGCGCCGCGGCGATCAGGCCTTTCTCTATCACTCGAGCTGCGAGGTGCCGGGCATCGTCGCGATCATGGAGATCGTGAAGGAGGGCTACCCGGACCCGACGGCGTTCGATCGCAAGAACGACCACTACGATCCTCAGAGCGATCCGAAGAAGCCGCGCTGGTACATGGTGGATGTGCGCCTGAAACGCAGGCTCGCGCGCACCATCACGCTGGAAGAACTGCGTGCGCACGCCACGCGCGAACTGAAGGGAATGGTGCTGCTGCGACCGGGCAATCGACTGTCAGTGATGCCCGTGGAGCCCGCTCACTGGAAGTTCATCCTCACGCTGAAGTGAACGCGGGTCACATCTTCGGTGCCTAGCACACTCTCGCTCGCTTGTAATTTCATTTCGTCTCTATATACTCCGACCTCGGACTAACCCGTTAACTGGAGATGCCAACATGGCGAAAGCAAAGAAGAAGGCCAAGAAGAAAGCAGCAAAGAAGAAGTAGGCCTAACTCGGCGGCCGCACTGCGGCCGCCGAGGGATACTGCGAACAGACTGTGCCCGCGCGAGCGGGCACAGTCGTTTCTGGAGGCACGTGATGTCTGCGGATGGCGATGCGAAGAAGCGGCGAGCGGCGCTGGCCGCCCTCGACTACCTCGAGGACGGCGCGATCATCGGCGTCGGCACCGGCTCCACCGTGAACTGCTTCATCGATGCGCTCGCTCCGCACCGGGGCCGCATCCGCGCCGTGGTCTCCAGTTCCAACGCTTCGACCGCGCGCCTCGGCGCCATCGGCATCACGGTGGTCGACCTGAACGACGTCGTGGAACTCGGGCTGTATGTGGATGGGGCCGATGAGGCCACCCGGGCCCGGCATCTGATCAAGGGCGGTGGTGGCGCGCTCACTCGGGAAAAGATCGTCGCCTGCGCCGCGGCGCGCTTCGTGTGCATCGCCGACGACACCAAGCTCGTCGAGCGGCTCGGCGCGTTCCCTCTCCCCGTCGAAGTCATCCCGATGGCACGCGCACTGGTCGCGCGCCAGCTCGCCACCTTCGGTGGCCGACCGGTGTGGCGCCAGGGATACGTGACCGACAACGGCAACCACATTCTCGATGTGCACGACCTGGTCATCACGGATCCGCCCGCGCTCGAGCGCGAACTGAACCAGCTCGCTGGAGTGGTGACCGTCGGATTGTTCGCGCAGCGTCCCGCGGATGTATTGCTCTTGGGCACCGCTGATGGCGTGCAGGTCATGCGGTAGGCGCCGCTTCGGCCCTGCCGGGCCCGCCCTGGCGCAAAGCCGCCCGCTCGCAAAGCTCGCGAACGGGCGTCCAACTCGCTGCCGCTCGTGAGTCGAACCCAGGTTCCCCAGGTTCGGGTACCTATTCCGCGTGCCAAAAAGCGCGAAGGCCCCGCAACGCGGGGCCTTCTTGCTTTTTGGCTGGGGGACTAGGATTCGAACCTAGGTAAACGGAGTCAGAGTCCGTTGTCCTACCACTAGACGATCCCCCAACAAATCGGATCCCGGCAGAACCTGCGCGCCCGACGTGGCAGACGCCATCGCCAGGCACGGACCGTCCGGGCGGGACGGTCCGAGCCGGACACGTCCTAGCGCTTCGAGTACTGCGGACCGCGGCGGGCCTTGCGGTGACCCACCTTCTTGCGCTCGACCTCGCGCGCATCGCGGGTCACGAAGCCCGCATCGCGCAGCTTCTTGCGCAGCGTCTCATCGTACTCGATCAGTGCACGGGTGATTCCGTGACGGATCGCACCGGCCTGACCGGTGATGCCGCCGCCATCCACGCGCACGCTGATGTCGAACTTGGACACGAGCTCCACCGCTTCCAGCGGCTGGCGCACGATCATCCGGCCGGTCTCGCGGCCGAAGAACTCATCGAGAGGACGCTCGTTGACCGTGATGTGCCCGGAGCCGGGCTTCAGATACACACGTGCCGTGGCCGTCTTGCGCCGGCCGGTGCCGTAAAGAGAATTCGAGGTCGCGGGCATGGGAGGTCCTTATTGAATCTCGAGCGGCCGGGGCTGTTGCGCCTGGTGCGGATGCGCATCGCCGGCGAATACGTGCAGCTTGCGGAACATGCGCCGGCCGAGCGGATTCTTCGGCAGCATGCCCTTGACCGCGAACTCGATGGCCCGCTCGGGATGCTCGTTCAGCAGCTTCTGCAGCGCGATCGACTTGATGCCACCGATGTAGCCGGTGTGGTGGTAGTAGATCTTGTCGGTGAGCTT
>DATKLO010000137.1:0-31618 GCA_035542375.1 Steroidobacteraceae bacterium
CGATCTACGAACATGTCAGCGAAGAACGCGGACATCTCTGAGTAATACAAAGGAGACACGCGCAGACCGGAAAGCACCGAACCGCGGCTCCACTCCGCCTCCGCGGCATCCGTCAAGCCACGGTCGCGCGCCCACTGGTCCAGGAGATAAGCGTGATACGCGGGAAATCCGGTCGTCACCGGCCGCGCCTGCAATGTGTACAGTCGATTGCCGACAAAAGCCCATTCCGAGTCCACCGGAGCATCGAACCAGTCCTCGAGACGACGGGCCGCCTCCAGGAGAATCCGCAACTGCTCATCGGACAGACTGAGGGTCTCCCGACGCGAGGCGTCCAGGCCGGTCTCCGTGACGCCATCATCGGTCTCACGGGTGATCACCCGCTTCGTTCCAACTCGCACCTCGAGAGTCGCACCGGTTTCCTTCGACAGAATGACGGTGTCGGGCTCCGCGTGTCCCGACACGACCGACTCGCCGAGGCCGAAGTTCGAGTTGATGACAATCCGGTCGGCGCGATCCTGCACCGGATCGAGCGTGAACAGCACGCCGGCGATCTCGGCCCTCACCAGTTCCTGGATGATGACCGCCATCGCGACCGGCTGCTCGTCGGCGACAGATTTCCTGTACGCGCTCGGCGCTGCGGCCGTCGCGGAGCGCCAGCAACGCTCGACCGCTTCGAGCAGCGCGGCTTCGGTCTGCACGCCCAGCACAGTGAGATACTGGCCAGCGAAGGATGCAGTAGTCAGGTCCTCGGCCGGCGAGGAGGAGCGGACGGCGACGGGAGCCCGCAATGCACGAAACGTCGTCAGCAGTTGCGTTCGCAGGCGATCCGTAAGGCCAGAGGCACTCCATTCGCGAAAGGCTTCGGTCGTGATCACGAATGCGCGGGGAACGTCGAATCCGGCTCGATGCAGCTCCGCGAGATTCGCAGCCTTGCCGCCGATGGTCTCCCGCCCGGCCTGCGCCTCAAAGACTTCGAGGACATATGCCACCGCAGCCGTCACTCCATGAGATAGTCACCACGATCGGCCGTCCTGACCAGCGCCTCCGTGGCCGAAGCGGCATCGAAATACTCGGACAGTCCCAGAATCGTCTGCTTGCCGAAGGTGAAGGAAGTCATGGCCTGACCCAGGTAGACGGTCTCCTGCCCCTCCCTGCGGTGGCGCAGCGGCACGTAGGTCAGCACCTTGCCATCGAACGACATGGGCCGCCCATCCACGTCCACGACGTCCAGGCGCACCTCGTCGTGATAGTAAGTGCCGGGTCGGAAGTGACTGCGCATCGTGATGGAACGCAGACGCGTTACGCGGCCATTCTCGATCACGCAGCCCATCTCGTCCGGAGGCTTCGCCGAATCGAGCCACGTCTTGCAGGCGATCACGGTCAACTGCGGGCCGGAAGTGAGCCACAGGGAGCGATCCCGGTAGATGCTGTGCCAGATCCGGGGACCCCAGGAGTGATCGCGAACCCCGAGTGCATTCAACTCCCAGCGATCGTTTCCGACGACCAGTTCGCCCCGGTAGGACATCGGCTGTTGATAGTGCCCGACACCCTCCAGGAAAATCACCGCGTCGACCGACCCTTCGCGATCTCCGATCATGGGACCGGTTCCGCTCGCCTCCAGCTCGAGACGACAGTCGAATGCGGGATTGTTGCGCATGGCCTTGCCCGGCTCCCGCATGTCGTCGGGGTTCCGGATCCGCACCGCCTTGCCCGCGAAGCTGACGCCCAGCCGGCGGCCGGGCTCGATGACCCTCATCTTCATGCCGGCGGCATCGAACCGTTCGTTGCTGTCAATGCGGGGCTTGCCCCACTGCATCAGGACGTCGCCTCCGGGCAGGAACACGCAGAGTGTCATTTCCGCGTGCTGCTCGTTCGCCCGGTTGCCGATCCGCACGAATCCGCCCAGCCCCTGCCGGGTGTCGAAGAAATTGAAGAACATGCTCTCGTTGTGCTGGGGATGCTCCGAGAGCGGATGCATGTAGTCATCCTCGGGCAACAGGTTCCCGACGGTGAGCGCGGTGCTGTTCATTTCGAAGTCTCGCGATAGCTCTTGCGGCGCACCTTGCCCGCATCGGTGCGTGTGATCTCGGCGACGAATTCCAGCGAACGCGGCATCTTGTACGCACTGACCTGTCCGCTCAGCTGCGACCGCAGTTCGTCCAGGGTGAACCGGGCGGCCGACGGTTCGAGCGCAATCACGGCGTGGACACGCTGCCCCAGGTCCGGATCCGGCCTGGGCACGACCACACAATCGCTCACGCCCGCAAGCCGCCGGATCGGGATTTCCAACTCGTCCGGGTAGACGTTGGCGCCTCCGGTGATGATCATGTCGTCCGTGCGGCCCGCGATGTACAGGTACCCATCCGCATCCAGCCGGCCAAGGTCGCCGAAGCTGACGTACCCGCTGTTCGACTTCATCTTCTGTTTCGAGCCGACGTACTTGTTGTCCGGGTTGACGTTGCCGACGAGCGGTTGCACGAATATCTCGCCGACTTCACCCACTGGGAGGTCCTGACCGTCGGCGCCGACTATGCGCACGCGGGCGTTGACGGACCGGCCCACGCTGCCTCGGTGTTTCAGCCACTCGTCTCCGGCAATCACCGCATGCCCGACGCTCTCCGTCGAGCCCCACACCTCCACGACCTTCTCGGGACCGATTGCCTCCATCCACGCCTCCTTGTCCTTGGGATCGCACTGCATTCCGGTATGGCAGAGCGATCGGATGCTTCGCAGCCGCGCCGGGTCGAATCGGCTGCTGCGCAGCATCCGGTGCATCATCGTCGGCACCAGGGTGATCTGTTCGAGCGCAAAGCGTTCGATCGCCCAAAGAGCGACCTCCGGATCGAATTTCTCGAGCGAAGTGGTCTCGCACTCCTCGAAAGTGGCCATGTAGGCGGTCGCCGCTCCCGCGCCGTGGCTCAGCGGTGTCATGACGAAAGCCTTCGCGCGCGGCCGGCGCTTCAGAGCGGCTCCCAGCCCACCGAGGAAATCGCCCGGCACGAATTCACCGGCACCAATCACGTCCACCAGTTTGGGAATGCCGGTGGAACCGCCGGTGGTGATGAGCAGCATGGGCCGGGCAACGCGGTCGGTAACCGGTGTCGTCGGCTGACCCTGCCACGCGTCATCCTCGACATGTTCACCGCCATCCCACTCACGACGCGCACCGAAGGAGATGGTCCGGCCGAGACAGCTCAGAATCGCCGTCCCTTCGCTGGACCCGAGCCCCGGTGACAGACACAGGACAGTCTGACCGGCCTTCCAGGCGCCATAGGCATAAATGGCGTGTCGAACGGCATCGCGGGTAATCAACACCACGGTCGCCGGCCGATCCTGCACCTGCATATCGAGCAGGACGCGCGCCAGTTGCTCCGACCTTCGATCGAGCTCTGCCCAGGAGATTTCCCGATACTGGTCGAGTGCACTGATGCTGCGCACCGCCACCTGCTCGGGAAGCGAGCGAGCCGTCTGCCGCAAACGTTCGCCCAGCGAAACCAGTCCTTCACGACGTTGCATTTCGATCTCCACCCGTCACGACCGCCAACTTGGCTCTCACCAGCTCCAGGGCAGCCTCGTACACGCTCTCGTCCGACAGCATTCGTCGCCCGTCGCGCAATTCCTCCACCCATTGGCGCAGGCTTTCGCCTCGCTCGGCCAGGCTCCGCGGTATGGCGTACCCGTCCGTGTCCCTTGGCAGCCGGGAGCTGTCGTCGAGTTCACGGGCTGCACTCCTCAGCAACTCCGCTGCCACTCGCGCGCGAAAGCGGAGCTTGCTATCCGTTTGAGCGGGCATCAGCTCCTCCTCGAGAAATGCCGCGATCAGCGTCAATACCTCGAGCGCGGACGGAGACACCAGCAGCGGCGTCGAACTCACGCTTCCAACCCTCCTGATTTCAACTCCAGCAGAACGTTGAGCTCCTGCCGGCAGGCTCGCCGCGCAATCGCGGCCTGCTCCATCCTGTCGCCGGCTGACGCCTGTCTCTGCCGTGCCATGCCAGCCAGCCCCCAGCGCGTTTCCGCGTACACGCTCCACCAGTGCAGACTCTGGCGCTCGATGCACATGCCGCCCGCAGCCTGATACGCGTCCAACAGATCGTGCAGGGATCCAATTCCGCCGACCGGCATTTGCGAGCCATATCGCCACGACCGAGTACACAGCCACGCCAGATCTTCAGCTGGATCGCCCAACCGGCAGGTTTCCCAGTCCAGCACCGCCGCGATTCCCTCGGGCTGAACCATCAGATTGCCGAGGCGAAAATCGCGATGTACAGGTACGGGCGGCGACGCAGGCGCGGGTCGATGGCGTTCGAGCCAGCGCAAGGCTCCCTCGAGCACCGGGCTGGGGAAGTCCGTGTTGCTCAGGTGCCATTCGAGTTCGGCAATAGGGTCGTATTCGTCCCAGCCTGCCCGTGACGCGCTGCTGCCGTGCAGTTTTCCGAGGATCTCGCCGCATTGGCGCGCGAATTTTTCGCGCGCCATGCTGAATCCGGGTTCCCGCAGGATCTGTCGCGCGATCGCGGTTCCCTCGACGAACGCGGTTACGACGTAGGGACGTTCCAACTCCACGGTCTGCGAGGAGACCACGGTCTCGGGAACCGGCACCCCCGATTGTGCCGCCAGCCGCAGTCCGTTGATTTCCCGTTGCATTTCCACCGGCCGTATCCAGTGATCCGGATCGCACCTGAGCACCACGCGACGCGCGGTCGCGCCGATCCTGACTTCCGCCGTCCATGTTTCACGCGAATTGCCGCCCGCTGCGAGCTGCATGGACTGCACTTCCACCGGTGAGCTGCAGCCCGCCATCAATGCCCGCGCCAGAAGGTCGCTGCGGGCCGCGCACAAGGCTGTCGCGGCTGCGGTGTCGGCGGAGCTGCGGCTCATCAAAAGTCGAAGTGAACGTCCAGGCCGTACTGCCGTGGCGCACCGAAGGTCGCAAATGAGAACAGCGGCGGCACATCGAGCGCGCTGATGACGTACTTGCGATCGAACAGATTGGTGGCCCACAGCGAGAGCGACCACTTCGCCTCGTTGGGTTGGTAGTTGACATTCGCCTTGACCAGGCCGACGGAATGGATGAATTCCGCCGGAGCCTGGGTGAAGTTTGCCCACTGGCTGCCCGTGTAGGTGAACTGCATCGCAGGCGAGATCGTGCCCACCGGCGTCTGCCAGTTGTAGCTGGCAGAGGCCGACCCGGTCCACTTCGGAGCGTACGGGGTGGCACGGCCGGAATAGTCGGCGCCCACGTCCTTGAACCTGTCGAACTTCGCATCGAGATAGCCGATTGAGGCACGCAGGTTCCAGCCGTATCCGGGAGCAAGCTGCAGCTCGAGCTCGGTACCCTTGGTCGTCGCGGATGCCGCGTTGAGAATCGTCGAGGAGGCCTCAGGCGGATTACCCGTGAAGATCGACGACGGCACCTGCATATCGTTCCACTTGTTGTAGAACACGGCCAGATTGGCCCGCAACCGCTTGTCGAACCAGTCCGAGCGCATGCCCGCCTCATACGAATTGATGAACTCCGGGTTGAAGGGCCCGATATCCTCGGGGACTGTGACACGTCCGTTGAAGCCGCCCGATTTGAAGCCGCGGGCGTAATAGGCGTACAGCATCACATCCGGTCGCAGCTTGTAGTCCAGGCTCAGCTTTCCGCCCGGTTCCGTCCAGCTGCGATGACCGTTGGCCGTGAATCCACCACCGACGCTGACCGAGTTGGCGAGATTGGCGTAGTAGTTGGTCGGGCTGTTGTTGGCGTTGAATCGGGTATCGTTCTGCGATTCCAGGGTGGTGTCGATGCGAGTACCCCGGATGCCCGCACCCAGCCGCAGTCTGTCGGTGATGTCCCAGTACACCTGGGCGAATACCGCTTCATTCTTCTGATCGTTGAACACGTGCTGGGTTGTCAGCACGCCCGGCGCCGCAAACGGAATCAGGGTGATCGTGTTCACGTCGGAGTGCACCCGCATGTAGAAGGCGCCCGCCACGACATTCACCGAGGAGAAGAGCGAAAAGTCGTCCCGCACCTCGCCGCTGTACTGCCAGCTCGTCGGCACGCGGCCGGCACCCAGCAGGAACTCGGGTACCTCGCCCACGTCCTGCACGTTGAAAGCGTTGAACGAGGTGTAGTTGGTGATGGCCGTTATCTTGCCGATCGGAGATTTCCAATCCAGATTCAGGGTGTACAGGCGCAGATCGGCATCGTTCGGCGAGTCCGCGTTCGAATAAAGCTGGAACCTGACATCGGGAGTGGTGAGTCCAGGACGATAGAAGACCTCGTTCGGGGTCGAGACGTTCGCGGCCACATCCGCGCCGTTGCGGACCCGGTCCTTGCCGACGGTGAGCTCGGCGCGCACGTCATCATTCGGAGTGAACAGAAGGTATGCCCGGGCCTTGGTGCTGTTGATCCACATCAGATTGCGGCCGTCCAGCAGGTTCGTGTAGAACCCGTTCTGCTCGCGATGCGAGAGCGAGACCTTGCCGGCCAGGACGCCCGGCACGATCGGAAAGTTCAGAGCGCCCGCGCCGTTCAGCTCGTTGTAGTTGCCGACGGTGAAATTGCCGTATGCACCCAGCTCGCCGGTGGGAGCGCGGGTCACCACGTTCACCACCCCACCCAGGGTATCCGCGCCGAACAGAGTACCCTGCGGGCCGCGCAGCACCTCGATTCGCTCGATGTCAAACTGGTCGGACAATCCCAGCAGCCGGGTCCCCTGCACTACACCATCGATCACCACCGCCACTTCGGTGCCGGTGTACGGGTCCGGATTGTTGGTGCTGCCGATGCCGCGGATGGATGGCGCAAGGTTCAGCGCGACATTGGTGATCTGCGTGAATTCGACGTTGGGGATGGAGCCGTTCAGGTCTTTCAGGTCCTTGTACTGGAATCGCTCGAGCTGGGCGCCCGTCACGGCCGAAACCGAGAACGGCACGCTCTGGATGTTCTCGGTGCGTTTCTCCGCGGTGACCAGCACCTCCTCCAGTCCCGAATTCGCACCCCCGGCCGAATCCTGAGCGCTCGCCGGCGAACCCGAGCCCATCAGTATCCCGGACAAGGCCGCCACGCTCAGCACGGTCCTGAAAGTGGAACTGTCTTGCAAAGCCTGACTCATAACCCCCCCAAAAAGTTATCCGACGCGAACCGGCGGTTCGCAACGTTGCGCGGATGAGACGCTAGCAACAGACTCCGGCGCACAAACCACCCCATCGGGTAGTTCGGCGCGGCACCCCCCTCCTTACAGTCGGGCTACAACCTGCGGGGGACGGGAATGGAGAAATTCCGGGCGATTGGCGAGCGGCTCTCCAACTGGGGGCGCTGGGGCAAGGACGACGAGCGCGGCACCACCAACTTCATCACGCCCGAAAGGCTCGTGGCGGCCGCGCGACTCATCCGCACCGGCAAGGTGTTTGATCTGGGCATCCCCTTCGGAGCGGACGGCCCGCAGTCAGGCGCGGGCGGACGCATCAATCCCATCCTGCTGGTGTCGGAGACCGGCCAGGATCAGGAGTTTCCCGGAGCTTTCCACTACGCCGACGACTACATCTTCATGCCGCTGCAGGCCGCCTCACAATGGGATTCGCTCGCCCACGTACATTACGACGGCAAGCTCTACAACGGCTTTCCGGCAAGCTCGATCGGCCCCAGGGGCGCACGCCACTGTGGCATCGACAAGCAGGGCAAGGGCATCGCGGGCCGGGGCGTTCTGCTGGACATCCCCCGTCACCTGGATCGCAAGTGGCTGGAGATGGGAGAAGTCATCACCCCCGAACAGCTGGACGCCTGCGCAACCGCCGCCGGGATCGAGTTCCGCTCCGGTGACATCCTCTGCATCCGCACGGGATGGCGCCGGAAGTTTCTTGAAGAGCGCAACCCCACCGAGTGGATGAAGGGCGAGCCGGGGATCGGGCTGGCGAGCTGCGAGTGGCTCGCGAAGCGGGAAATCGCCGTGGTCTGTTGCGACAACATAGCGGTCGAGGCACTGCCGGGCGAAGTCGCCGACGAGGTGCTGCCCGTGCACATGGTCCTGCTGCGCGACATGGGCATGACACTGGGCGAAATCCTCGACTTCGAGGAGCTCGCCGCCGACTGTGCCGCCGACGGTGTGTACGAGTTCTTCTTCTGCGGTCCGCCGATCAAGTTCACGCGTGCGCTGGGCTCACCGATCAACCCGCTCGCCTTCAAATGAGTTTGCGATAGTCCGGATACTCGTCCAGCGCACCGGGATCGGCCATCGCATCGCGGCTCGCGGCGCTCTCGATCGAAGCGCCCCCGAGAATGCGCCTGACCGGAATCTCCATCTTCTTCCCCGTCAGTGTGTAGGGAATCGCCCGCACCGGTTGAACCGCGTCCGGCACGTGGCGCGGGCTGCCGTCGCGCCGCAGCCGGTCGCAGATCGCCTGCCGCAACGCGGGACTGAAACTGACACCCGGATCCAACTTGACGAACAGCGGCATGAACAGCGAGCCGTCGGCACGCTCGCAGCACACTGCCAGTGAGTCCGCCACACCGGGGACCTGCTCGACGATCCGGTAGATTTCGGCCGTTCCGATGCGCACCCCATGACGATTCAGGGTGGCATCCGAGCGGCCCTGGATGTAGCAGCCGCCGCGGCTGTTGATCCTGATGAAATCGCCATGGCACCACACCCCGGGAAACTGGCGGAAATAGCTGTCCAGATAACGCTGGTCGTGCTCATCGTTCCAGAAGCAAACGGGCATGGACGGGAATGGCTTGCACACGACCAGCTCCCCCACCGTGTCGACCAGTTCCGAGCCGTCCGGACCCCAGGCATGTACATCCATGCCCAGCAGCGGTCCCTGGATCTCACCGGCGTACACCGGCAATGTCGGAATCGCACCCACGAACGCACTGCAGATTTCGGTTCCACCCGACTGGGACGCGATCCAGACATCCGCCTTGACCTCAGCCAGAATCCAGGCGAACAGCTCGGGACTGCAAGGACTGCCGGAAAGCGTAATCATCTCGAGGTCGCTCAGGTCGTATCGGTCCTTCGGCCGGATGCCGGCGTTCTTCTGCGCGGCGATGAATGTAGGACTCGCACCCATGTGAGTCGCGCGCACCTCGGCGGCGATACGCCAGAGCGCATCCGGCGCCGGATGCAGAGGGCTGCCCTCGTAGAGCACTGCCGTCGCCCCCGCGAGCAGCGCGGCAACGACGATGTTCCACATCATCCAACCCGTGGTGGTGTGAAAGAACAGTCGTGCACCCGGCCGCAGATCGAGATGCAGATGCACCAGTTTCAGATGCTCGAGCAGCATGCCCGCATGTCCATGAACGATGGCCTTCGGCAGCCCGGTGGTTCCGGAGGAGAACAGGATCCACAGCGGGTGATTCCACTGCACCCGTGTGAATTCGAAGTCGGCCGGGGAAACCTCCGGTCCCGACATCAGCGCATTCCAGGTCAGTGGGCCCGATCCAGGCCCGGCGGCCGGCTCCGCCAGCCAGACGAGATGTTTCAGAGTGGGCAGGGAACCGGCGATGCGGCGGACTTCCTCGGTCCGGTCGAACACGCGCCCGCCGAAGCCGTAGGTCGGAGCTGCGAACATGAGGGTCGGCTCGATCTGTCCGAACCGGTCGATCACGGTGCGCGACCCGAACTCGGGAGAAGCCGATGACCAGACACCCCCCACAGCCACGCACGCCATCATGGCCACGACCGTCTGCGGCACGTTGGGCATGTACGAGACGATCCGGTCACCGGGACGTATACCCAACCTCCGCAGCTCCGTCGCGAGTTTGCGGACCTGGGAGCCCAGCTCGCACCAGGGCATGGCGCGCACGGCGTTGTCCTCGCCGAGATGGAGCAGAGCCGGCTCATCGGCCGAGGCCCGGTTCTCATGATCCAGGAGGTGCTCGGCGTAATTGAGTTCACAGCCGACGAACCACTCGGGAGCGGTCATCGTGCCGCCCAGCACCTGTCTATAAGGGCGCGCACTACGAACGTCGAAGTACTTCCAGATGGATGCCCAGAAAGCCGCCGGGTCCGATACGGACCATCGCCAGAGAGTGTTGTAGTCGATGCGACCCGATCCCCGCTCGCGGGCAAGCCAACTCTGGTAGTCCGTCAATCTCGCGCAGCGAATACGCTCCGCACTGGGCCGCCACACGAGAGTGCCCTCCACAGGCGAATTCATGAACGGCTCTCCAGCCGCGCAAGCACCTGGGACGGTTGAGCATCGGCCGGGACCGTCGCGAAATGGAACGCCCCGCCGATGGCGGGCTGTGCCGCGTCTCCGGCCCAGAACTGCGGTCCCAACTCCACGCCCAGAGCTCCGGCAGGGGCAATCGCGAAATCGAACGCGGCCAGATCGGCCGGTACACCTCCGGGCGCGTGCAGACCGATGTCCCACCTGTAGTGATGCGCGGTGTTGGTCAGGCTGGAATACAGATCCAGATGCAGCGCGCACTGCTCCGCGCTGATCGCTGCTTCGCGCAGCAGCACGGCATCGATCCCGCTCTCGCTTTGCGACCTCAACAGCCCCGCCATGTCACCGGCCAGGTCATCGATAGCTTCCACGTCCAGCTCCCATTCGCACTGGATTGACTCCGCCACCTGCGCCCGCCACGCTGCGGGCGCTGGCAGGCTCAGCGCGAGCGGTTTATCCGTCGAAGCCCTGAGCGCACGAGTGATCTCACCGAGGTGATCCCGAAAAGCCGGCTCCTGCAACAGGTCCGCGCGATGCGGCCAGGCGCGCCCCAGAGCCGCGACATCGATCACGGCCACGTCCGGTTTCAGGAGCTGCATCGCCTTGCGCCGCCAGGCCACCACGGCGGCGGCATCCCGCCATGGCGGTTTTCCCTGCGCCAGCAGTGCGCTGGCATAGGCGGTGTCATCCAGCCAAAGCGGCGGCCGGCTTGCCGTGCGCACCCTTTCCAGCCAGCGACCCATCGCTTCAGGGCTTCCCGCTCGCTGGGGCCGTCAATGCCGCCAGTTGGGCCTCCAGCTCGGCGATCCTGACATCCTTCGGATTGGGCATGAACACCCCCTGCAGCGCATCGGCCTTCATGGTGATCCGCCGGCCCGCATTGACGGCATAGATCACTGTCGGATCGTTCCAACTGCCGAGGTAGGGCAGATGGGCAGGCGGCTCGCTCCGTACCCAGTCCTTGCAGAACTCGTCGAACGGGCGGCCGCGACGGATGCGCTCCTCGCGATACGACTGTCGCTGCCTGCGCGTGGCCTCTTCATCAACGACGAGAGTCTCCTCGTCATACACGACTTGATAGATCTCGCGGGCACTCTCATGAGACATGAGATCCTCGCGCAGGTCCTTCATCACCAGCGCCGGATCCCGCTCGAGCACGTCGCCGTAGCCACCGCCGCTGCCCTGGCAGATCATGTACAGCTCGCCTTCATTGCACAGCTCGAAGGTCATGCCCATGTCGACTGAGCAGTAACGCGCGCCGGGGATCGGCTGCTCGTTCATCAGCCGGACGATGTCGAACTCGGCGATCGCGCGCGGTTTCTCCCGCAGCACCTCGAATACGTTGACGCCCTTGATCTTGCACAACTGATACGAAGGGCAGGAATAGCCCCCGAACAGACCCTGGGCCGACGGGAATTTCGAGCCCTCGCAGCCGGTCATGAAGCCCCACAGCGCCGAGCCGCGCATGGTGGCTATCTGCTCGTAGCCGAGTCCGCCCCGGAACTTGCCCCATCCGATCCGATCGCGCGCCAGACGTTGCGCACCCAGACGGATGATCGGCGTGTCCTCCTCGTTGATCTCGTGTTCACCGGTGTCGCACATGAAGCCGAAGACCGGCGACACCGAGTGCTCGCCATCCGCGTCCGATCGTGCCCCCTGCCCGTTGCCGTTGATGTCGCCGCAGAAGTTGCCCGTCACATCGCCATGCTGGGTCAATCCGCCGTAGATGAAGGTCGCCGCCTGGTCATATTGCGAGGCGATGACGGCGGAGTACCGCCTGGGCAGACTGTAGTTGAGCTTGTTCATCGGGATGGTCCACACCACGCACGCCTTGAACAGGGGCATCAGGCTCATGGCCTGCGGCATTTCCCCCTCCGCATCCAGGATCGAGTTGCGATCGGTCAGGATCTCGATCGGCGACAGGACCGCCATGGTGTGCGGCAGGTCCGGCCAGATGTTCTGCAGAAGGCCAGTGCACAGAGCGGCCTTGAACGAGGCGATGTTGGTATTGACCGCGCGGTTCATGAACTGCGGAGCGCTGCCGCGGAAATCGAGGATCATGCGCTCTCCCTTAACCGTGATGGCGAGCGAGATCTTCTGCATCACGTTCTCGCGCAGGCTCGAGTCCATGAACTGGACTACCCTCGTTGTACCGTCGGGCAGCTCGCGGATGCGGCGTCGCACCTCGGTTTCGACATCCTCGAGGTGGGCCCGCAGTGTCCCCACCAGCACGTCGCGGCCGAAGCGGTCCAGTATCGCAATCACCCGCTCGCGCAGCCGCATGACGGCATGCAGCTTGACCTTCATGTCCTCGAGCTGCAGCTTCGGATCGCGCACGGAGTTCTGCAGGAAGGTCACCAGGTCGCGCCGCAGCTGGAAGTTTTCAACGATGCGGAACGGCGACATCTTGATGCCTTCGTCGTACTTGCTCTCGGCGGCGGCGGGCATGCCGCCCGGCTCGCAGGCGCCGTTCTCACCCTCATGGATCGTGGCGGACAGCCAGCAGACAAGCTCTCCGCGGTAGAACAGCGGCATCATCATCGACTGATCGGTGTTGTGGATACCGCCATATCGGGCATCGTTGTGAATGAAGCCGTCGCCGTCCCGTACACCGACACTCGGATCGTCGATCCAGTTCTTGATGATGAACCGGATGGGATAGAAGCAGCAGGCCGCGAAGGCGATGATGCCGTGCGGTGCGATCATCGCCAGATCGCCCTGCGCCGTGTAGATACCCGAGACGAGATCGCCCCACTTCGCACCCGGTGCCGCTCCCATCTGGTTGCACATGGTGAACGCCTCGGACAAGGCCGCGTTCAACAGACCGCGTACGTGGTGGATCTCGTGCGGATCGAGCCCCTTCTCGAGGACCGCCTGCTCCGCGGGCGAACGCGGCCCCACCGTGTGATCGCGCATGATCTGCGGGTCCGGGCCGAGAAAGAGCCGGTTGTCGCTGAGAAACTGCTGGACGAGGGCCTGCTCGTCGGTGGTGGGGGATTGAGTCATGGCTTCGCTCATACGGGTTGCTCGCAATCGCGGCTGAACCACACGGCCCCCTGCGCCGCGACCGCCAGGGTCCAGCCCGGATCCACGAGGTAGGTCGTCGCCCGGGTGGTCACCAGGGCCGGACCCGCGATGACCGTGCCGGGCAACAGTGCGGGGTGCAGATACACCGGAGTATCCAGAGGCTCGTCATATCCGACGAAATGGCACTGCCGCCGGCTCTGCGGCACGAGGGAACGGTGCCCATCGGCCGGCGGTGTCAGATCGGAGAACTGTACACGCGGCTGTTCGATGTAGGCACAAACCCTGATGGTGTTGATGCGGATACCGGCTTCGGGCGATTGGCTGCCCTCGCCGAACCGCTCGCCATAGGTGCGGTGGAACTGCGAGATCAGGCGAAGCACGCCGCTGCGTGATTCGAGCCGGTTGATATCAGTCACCACGGCCGTCTCGACCCGCTGATTGCCGTAGCGCATGTCCAGCTCGAGCCGATAGCGTACATCCGAGGCGTACACACCCTGGCGCAGCAGATCCTCCCGGCCGCGGCGTTCCAGCTCTTCCACGGTGGCGTTGAACTGGGCGTACTCGCTCAGGAACGAGCGCGTGCCCGCGTGGAACAGGGTCGTCCAGGTGCTCATCTCGTGGATGTGCATCTGATTCACGTTGCCGGCACCACATGCCGAGAACGTCGAGGCGAAGGGCGGCGCGAGAACCCTCTTTATTCCAAGCGCGCTCGCGATGCCGCAGGCGTGCAGCGGGCCGTTGCCACCATAGGCCAGCATGGTGAAGTCCGCCGGCTCATAACCGCGAGTCCGCAGTTCCGTCGCGATACCGTTGGCCATGTTGCTATCCACCGTTCGCTTGATCAGCTTGGCGATGGCGATGACATCCATGTTCAGATCCCTGGCAAGACGGTCCTCGATGGCCCGGCGGGAGCGGCGCGGGTTCAGCGCGATGCGCCCATTCGCATAGTTCTGCGGATCGAGATACCCCAGCAGCAGATCCGCGTCGGTGACGGTGGGCTCCCGTCCCCCGCGGTCATAGCAGGCCGGGCCGGGATCGGATCCGGCCGACTGAGGTCCGATCTCGACGGTTCCGAACATTCGCTCGAAGCGGGCGATCGAGCCACCGCCCGCTCCCAGGGTGACCAGGTGCACCATGGGCACACAGACCAACCACCGGTCGATGACGGGGTTGAAGTCATAGAACTTCACGCCTCCCCGGACAACGATGCCGATATCGAAACTCGTGCCACCCATGTCCGTGGCAACGACGTTTCCCAGCCTGCTCTGCAGGGCGAGCTGCTCGCTGGCGGCGATCCCGGACACCGGTCCCGAATGCACGGTCTGCAGGGCGTCCGTGGAATTCAACTGCGCCATGCCACCTGAGTTGTGACTGACCAGCATCGGCCGGGCATAGCCCTGCGAGCGCAGGTTCTGCTCCAGCGTACCCAGGCCGTGATACATGGTCTGGTGCAGGAAGGCATCGATGATCGCGGAGGTCGCGCGGGCATACTCCCCCTTCCGGCCGGCAACCTGATGCGAGAGCAACATCGGGATCGCGCCGAGCAGATGGGCCGGATACTCCTCCAGGAAGATTTCGCGTGCTCGCAGCTCATGCTGCGGATTCACCACGCTGTTGGTGAAGGCGACCACCAGCGCCTGGGCTCCCTGGTCGACCAGCTCGCGTACCCGGATGCGCAGATCGTCCTCGTCGAGCCCGAGCAGCACGCTTCCGAGATAGTCCACTCGCTCGCGCACTTCGCGGATCATCGGTATCGGCGCCAGCGGCTCCGGCCGGCGCGCGTTGGGGATGTCCATCTGCACGATCTCGGGCAAGCCTTCGCCGTAGCCCCGCGCTCGGGACAGGGGAATCATGCTCTTGAACCCCGCGGTCACGAGAGCCCCGACACGGGGGCCGCGTCGCTCGATGAGTGCATTCGTTCCCAGCGTCGTTGCATACCGAACGGAATCGACCTGGGACAGAACCGCCGCTATCTCGAGCTCGAGCTGCTTGCAGGCATCCGCCAGAGCTTCATTGAAGCCGAGTGCCAGGTTGTGGTGGGTCGTGAGCGCCTTGCCTTCGGCATAACGCTCGTTCCAGGCGACGAAGCAGTCGGTGAACGTTCCGCCGATGTCCACGGATACACGCTTCACGATTCGACCTCAATGACCCGACCGATGCACATGCCGCCGACTACGCATCTCGCGCGCAACATCCGGGCCCGCTTCAGGCTCGGGCACCTCCGCACGGTCGCGCCACTGCGCTTTGAGCGCATCGATGTCGAGCTCAATGTCGTGCAGCGGCGGGTGTCCCGGCGGCAGATACTCGGCCTCCATGAGCGTTCCGCACTGCGGACAGTAGTATTCGAGGATCCGGCACCACTCGGCATCCGGCGAGTAAGTGCGGGCATAACGGGCTGGATCGAGCAGTGGCTTGTGGATTTCACGCGGGTCCCGGTCGTAGACGAGCAATCCCCGCTTGTAGTTGTCGCGCGCATTCGCCAGCACCCGCTGACAGCGGCGACACTCCCACTTCTCGGTGTCGAGATCGATTCGCAGATATTCGGTGATCTGTACCTTCATTTCCGACCCCCTCCATCCGGGAAACGCTGCAGGAGGACATCCCGGGCTGTACTGCGCTCGAAGGTCCAGCCTTCCTCGACGAGAGCGGTAAAGTAGGGTTCCTCGAGCACAGCCGGACCTGTGCCGCGGATGTCCGCAGGAAGGCTTTCCAGCGACAGCAACGGCAGACCCCGGCGCTTCGTACCCAATGAGACGCTGCGGCGGGCGGAAGCCTCGATCGGGCCCGGGTTTCGGGCCGTGAACTCACCGCTCAGACGGGCTCTGGGAACAGCTTTCACCGCGCGCACCTTGATCAAACCCTGCGCGACGGTGACCTCGACAGCGCACTCGGAGAGCTGCACGCCCTCGGCGAACATCGCCCGGCGTACCTGGTCGAGCAACTCATCACGCGCGGCCGCAATCGCACCTTCGTCGCCCGGATCGACGACTTTCTCGAAATGGTGCTCGATGTCCGAGAAACCGACGCCGAACGCGGAAAACACGGCCGCCAGTGCTGGAATCAACACGCGCTCGACACCCGCCGCGGCGGCAATGCGGGTGGCGAGAAGCGGGCCAGCCCCCCCGAAGGCAACCAGCACCGTTCCCGCGGGAAGCTCGGCAGTGGCCTTGATGGATCTGACGATCGCATCCACCCAGGCGTCCTCCATTTGTGCCGCGGCAGCCTGCAGTTCAAGCTGTAACGGCGTGCCGATGTGGGCAGCAATGGCAGCGTCAGCGGCGGCACGATCGAGCTGCAGGCCTCCCCCGAAGAACGTGCCCGGATCCAGCAGACCTTTGACGAGCAGAGCATCCGTGATGGTCGCGGACGTGCCGCCAAATCCAAAACAGGCGGGCCCCGGAGTACTCCCCACGGACTCCGGACCCACCTTGATCGATCCGTCCACGATGCGAATGATCGATGATCCACCCGCGCCAACGCTGGTCACGTCGCACAGAGGCAATGAGCTGCGCACGCCTTCGATGGCACCGTACGTTTCAGTTCGGATCTGTCCGTTTGCAACCACGCTGATATCCGTCGTGGTTCCGCCCACATCCATTCCGACGACCCGCTCGAAACCGTAATGCGCTGCCAGGGCACGCAGAGCTTCAGCGCCACCACGCGGGCCGGAGGAATAGGTTTTGACGGCACTGGTGCGCGCGACTCTGGATGCGCCACCGTCGTTCCGGAAAATGAGGAGAGGCTTGCGGATGTTGTGTTCCTGCAGACGATGCTCCGCGCTGTACAGGAAGCGCTCCATCGCAGGATGCAGAAAAGCGTTGAATATGGCGGTCCAGGTACGGCGAGTATCATCCGGATCGGCAACCAACTCGTGACCGTAGACGACCGGCAAGGCGCCGAGCAGATGAGGCGGGAACTTCCGTAGCAGGATGCGCTTGATGCGACGCTCGCCCTCACCTCGCGAGTCAGCGGGCCCTGATACTACGAGCCTTGCGGCCCCCTTCACCGCGAGCGTGTTGACTGCTGCAACACACGCCTGCTCGAGCGCAGCATTCGCCAGTTCAGTATCCACCGTTGCACAGCGATCGTCGATGAGTTTCGCGTACAGTTCGCGGGACTGCTCTTCACGGACCAGGTCTGCCGTCTGCAGGCCTCGCAGACAGATCAGACCCAATCGCGGTCCCTTGCGTTCGACGAGAGCGTTGGTGCCCTGAGTGGTGGAGTAGCGGATATGGTCGGTTGCCAGCAGCATGCGCCGCAGATCCTCCGCGCCGTACAGCTCGCGACTCGCCTTGGTCAGGCCGTCGAACAGGCAGCGGGACAGGTCGAACGGCGTGGTCACCGACTTGGTCCGGTGGATTCGCTCCCCATCGATCACGCAGAAATCGGTCAGCGTCCCACCGGTATCGATGTTGATCAGCAGACTCATTCGGACCTCCCAGCCGGTACTCAATTCGACTGGGCTCGGCCCCGGGCGGCACCACTCTTACGGGTAGTATTGCGGCCTCAGAGAATCTCCACCGCTCCGTCGTTTCCGCTGATGCTGATCGTGTCGCCGTCGCGGATCAGAGCGGTGGCCCCCTCGACCGCGGTTACGCACGGCAGCCCGTACTCGCGGCAAAGCGAGGCACCGTGAGCGAGCACTCCGCCGGTTTCCAGCACCAGCCCGGCGAGGCGGGCGAAGGCCGGAGTCCAGCCGGGATCGGTCTGGCGGGTGACGAGGATGTCGCCATCGGCCACGGCCGACAGGCCCGCCACGTCCAGTACGACACGCGCCCGTCCGCGGACCTGCCCTGGGCTCGCCGCCAATCCGCTGAGGCGGCGTGCCGCGCCCTGTTGAGATGTCGTTTGCTCATCCGGCAGATAGCCGCGCCTGAGGAATCGTGCCGGCGGCGTACGTCTTGTTTCCTCCCACTCGCGGCGTCGTATTTCGATACGAGTGGCGGCCAGCGTGGTGGACAACGTTCCGCTTCGCAGTTCTTCCAGCTCCTTCCGACACAGGAACACCACGTCATGCGCCTGCGACAGAAGACCGCTTCGTGACAGTCGGCGGCCTTTCTCGAGATAAACACGCCGAACCAGCCACCAGACGTAGTCGTAATAGAAGCGATGATTGTCCCGCAGTCCGGAATAGAGTTCGTTGAGCCGGAACAGCTTCCTCAGAAGCGTCCGCTTGAGACCGAACCATTGACCCCGCACGGCACGGAGAGTCGATTCCTGCGACCGCAAGCGGCGCTGTGCACTGGCCGCGTTGACAGCCGAGGGGCGCGGTGCGTCGGACGCGAGGAATGCTTTCAGGTGCCCCCAGAGCAGTTCCGGATCATCGCCCCACCGGGGATAGATCATGTCCTTGTAGTTGGCACCGCGGTGGCGATGATCGCGCAGGAACGAATCGAAAGATTGAATGACCGGGGCGCTGGCGGGATCGGACTGTGCCCGGAAGATGGCCCAGGGGAGAGACCCGGCTCGCTGCCGTACCTCAGGTCCTGCATCCCTGATCGAACGGGCCATTTCCCAGATGGCCTCGTTCTCGCGCACCGTCTCGCTGTGTTCAAGACCCGAGGACACTTCCGCGTACAGTTTCTCCGCGCCCGAGCCGAACCATCGCTCCAGCAGGCCGGTCAGTAACAGCCGCAGATCGTGCGAGTAGTAGAGCACGGCCACCTCGCACTGAGGGGCCACCGTCAGCGCAAGCGCCCACACTTCGCCAAGAAACCGATCGAGCTGCGCGTCAGGGAGCGGTGTCAGGTCCACATCCGCCAGCCGCCGGGCTTCGTGCAGGTAGTGCGGCCATGCCTGCTGCAGAAAGCGATGATTCCGTGTCAACCCGAGGGTGCGGCCTCTGCTTACCTCGAATTTCCACAATCGGGTCAGCGTGCCACGCCAGTTCCACCGCGCTGCCGACAGCGCGGGACGCGCTTCCGGCGCGAGCAGCAGGAACAACGAGGGGCGCCTGGCCAGAGGCGGGAGCGTGGCATACAGCCGTCCTAACACCTCGACATCCATGTAGGCCGCGGCCTTGAAGTATTTGAAGATATCGACAGGCACGGGTGCCGAATCCCCGCCGTTGGCGATCTGCTGGCGGGTCACCGCCGTGAGATTCTGGATGTCGTAGAACAACGGAGTCAGAGGCGGTGACCACACTTCATCGGCATAGGCCCGGGTCCATACCCTGTCGGCCGCATCCGGATGCCCTTGTCCTTCCCATGGCTCGAGCGCCCGGTTGTGAAAAACCGCGGCAACCGTGGTGATGGGCCGGCTCTGCAGGAGGAACAGCTCATCGCCCTCGGCGGCCCACTCCAGGTCCTGTGGAAAACCGAATGCGGCGGCGGCGGCTTGCGTCTGCCGCAATACCTCGTCGCGGAGCTTCACGGGCAAAGCCGCCACACCGGCCGGTATGCGATGATCCAGAATGCGCCCGGTCGTGCTCTCGATGCGAATCTCCTCCGGATTCACCCGTCCCGAAACCAACTCCTCGCCGAGGCCGGGCGTGGCATTGATGACACAAACGGACAGCGCCTGCGTCAGGGGATCGGCCGAAAAGCTCACTCCCGCCCAGTCGGCGCGCACCATTCGTTGCACCACGACCGCCATGGAGGAATCGTCCGTGACGCCGCGTCGGGATCGATAGGCGTCGGCGATCCTACCTCGATGCGAGGCCCAGCACCGTTCAATCGCATCGACCAGGGCAGCTTCACCCGTCATTCCCAGCACTGTTTCGAAAACACCCGCGTAGGAGAAGTCCGCGGAGTCTTCGGCGAGGCCGGATGAGCGCACCGCGTACTCGCGATCTGGACCGCCAATGGGCACAAGCGCCTCGAGAAGCTGCGAGCGCAGCTCCGCGCTGACCCGCCCGGATGGGCTGGAACGGTACTCATCCGCACCGATGACAATGAAGCCGGGAACCCGGAAGCCGCGGCGCGTCAGCGCCAGCAGGGAGGCTGCCTTGCCACCGACAACCTCGATGCCGGCCTCCCCCGAGGCCTGCGACAGTATGATCATACCGCTGGGGAGAGCAGCGCCTCGTTGATCGCTCCGGTGAAGCGCGAACCCAACACTCCGTCGACGACCCGATGATCGTAGGTGATGGCGACATGTACGGACGGGCGTACCTCGAGGCTGTCGCCTATGGCGAGAGGACGGTTCGCCATGCTGCCCACAAAGACGATTGCCGAATGGCCGTACGGCAACAACGGAGTGCCGTAGTCGACACCGCGGGTACCCAGATTCGATAGCGCAAGCAGGCCTCCCGACATCTCCTGGGGAGCGAGACGGCCGGCGCGTGCCCGTTCAACCAGGCTCTGCCACGCACCCCTGCGCTGCTCGACGGAATGCCCGGCGGCATCGCGCAGAACCGGGATCAGCAAGCCGGCCTCTGTCGCGGTCGCGATGCTGATGTCGACCGAGTCGCTATACACGATCTCGCCCTCCGTCAGTCTGGCCAGCACCTCGGGTACTGTCTGGGCGGCCCGCACGATCGCATCGAGGAAGAAATCCATATATGACAGAGCGCCCGCGCTAGTGGCCTTGGCCCGCTGCAGTCCAGTCGCATCGACCAGTATGCCCTGCGTGAACTGCGGTGTTTGCCAGGCGCGCTCGAGTGCGGCGATCGTCGTTCGCGCAATCGGACTGAGGGGCACGCGTCTTCCCTGGGAAGCTCGCGAAGCGGAAGAGCCTGCTTGCGCGGCGCGTCGCACGTCCTCGGGCAGAATGGTGCCGTTTTCGCCAGTGCCGGTGACATTGGCAAGGTTGACTCCCAGCTCCTGTGCGAGAGCGCGTGCTTTGGGAACGGCTGCCGCCTTCGTTTTCGTGCCTGAGCCGGCCCTGACGTTCGCGCCGCCCTGCTCAGCCCCGATAGTCTGCGGGCCTGCTGATGGCGTGGGTGTCGGGTTCTCCTGACTCAGCTCTCCCGTTCTGATGGCGCGCTCCAGTTGCGCTGGCAGAACCTGCTCTCCAGGATCCGCGGCCAGCGCCAGCACCGTACCCACACTGACAGTCTCTCCGGCGCCCACCAGCACTTTCAAGAGCCGCCCCGGACGGGTCACTTCGATCGGAACGATGGCCTTCTCTGTCTCGATCTCGTAGAGACTCTCTCCGACTGCGAGCTCATCGCCTTCACTCTTCTTCCATTCGACCACGGTTCCCTGTTCCATGGTCTGCCCCTGCCGGGCCAGCTGAATGGAGAACATCAGGCGTTTGCCGCCGCGGCGCGGGTCGTGGAGCGGATCGCCGCAACGATGTCGTCGATCTGCGGAATTACGGCACCCTCCAGAAGCGCGCTCTGCGGAATCGGTACGTCCGCCGCGCCCACTCTGCGTATCGGGGCCTCCAGGTGCATCAGCGCTTTCTCGGCGACGTGCGCCGCCACTTCCCCTCCCGGTCCGCCGACCACCGGCGCCTCGTGCGCTATGACGAGCCGTCCCGTCTTGCGGACGGAATTCAACACGGTCTCGAAATCGAACGGGCGCACTCCGCGCGGATCGATGACCTCGACGTCGATCTGACCCGCCAGCCGTTTCGCAGCCTCCAGCGCCTTGGGTACCATTGCCGACCATGCAACCACGGTCACATCGGCACCCTCACGGCGGACATCGGCCTGGCCCAGCGGCACCAGATGCTCGCCTTCGGGAACCTCGCCGCTGGTATTCAAGAGAGCCTTATGGGGCATCACCAGCACCGGGTTGGGATCGCGGATGGCGCTCTTGAGCAGCCCCTTCATGTCTGCAGGAGTGCTCGGAGTCAGGACGTACAGGCCCGGTGCCGACCAGAACAGCGCCTCGGGGCACTGGGAATGCTCCGGACCTGCGCCGCCGATCGCGCCTTCGGGAGCCAGGATCACCAGCGGCACACTGAACTGGCCACCGTGCATGTAGCGCCACTTGGCCGCCTTGTTGTAGATCTCGTCCATGGCAATGGTCACGAAATCGGCGAACTGCAGCTCCACCACGGGTCGTGTTCCGGTGATGGCCGCGCCCACGCCCGCCCCGGCGATGAGATTCTCCGAGATCGGTGTGTTGAAAACACGTTTGACGCCGAAACGCTGCTGCAGTCCGCGGGACAGACCGAAAACACCGCCGAAGGCGATGTCCTCACCCATGAAGAACACGGTGGGATCGCGCTCCAACTCCTCCGCGAGAGCCTCGGTCAGCGCCTGTGCGTAAGTTACCTTGCGTGCCACCGGGTTCTCCTCAGGCGTAGACGTACTCGAACACACGCGACTTCTGCGGCGCAGTTCCCGCCCTCGCCTTTTGAGCGGCCGCGGCGACTTCCGCACTGACCCGGGTGCGGATTTCGCTCAGCTTGCGATCCGCATCGGGCAGGGCTGCACGGATCCGCGAAGCGATCACATCCAGCGGATCGCGCTCCCTGCGCAGTCGTTCGAGTTGCTCGCGATCGCGATACTCCTGTGAGTCACCCTCGTAGTGACCTCGGAAGCGGCAGGTCATCGCCTCGATCAACGTCGGCCCGCCACCATCCCGTGCGCGTTCGATCGCCGTCCGTGCGGCCTCATGGACTGCAACACAGTCCTGACCGTCAACAACGACCCCCGGCATTCCGTAAGCGGCGGCACGCTCGGCGATGCTCCCGACAGCGCAACTTTCCTTGAACGTCGTGGACACTGCCCAGCCGTTGTTTTCACATAGCCAGACCACGGGGAGTTTCCATACGGAAGCCGCATTCGCCGCTTCATGAAAGGTTCCGCGATTCGAGGTCCCGTCACCGAAGAAGCAGAGAGTCACCTTCCGTTCGTCCAGCACCCGGCCTGACAGAGCCGCGCCAACCGCCAGCGTGAAAGAGCCGCCCAGGGTACCGCTCTGTCCGAGGATACCCAGTGCGGGCCAGGCGATATGGACGATCCCGGCGCCGAGTCCCCGCGTCGAGCCCTGGCTCGTCCCCAGGAAGTCGGAATACAGCACGTCCATCGGCATTCCCCGGGCCACCATGTACCCGCAGCCGCGGTGGGCGTAAAACAGATAGTCTTCGGGCGCCAGCGCCGCGATCGCTCCGACCTGGGTCCCTTCCTGTCCCCGGCCGGCATGGTAGAACCCGGAGATTCGTCCCTCCGCGTGCATGTCCAGGAGTCCCTGCTCCCAGAGCATGCAACGCAGAATCCCCTCGTAGAACCCCAGCATCTGCTGCAGATCACTCATCTGTGCCCTTCGGACCCGCATGGGTCTGTCAGTCTGCTATTGAGCCTTGCTCGAGCGGTTCCCGCACTACACGAGTGGGTAGTGTTCAGCGCGTGTGCGCGGGAGCGCCTCAGTGGATGATACCCATGCGCCGCGCGGCGGCGATCGCCTGCACCCTCGAGGTGACCGAGAGTTTGGCGTAGATGTTTTTCAGATGGAATTTGACGGTGTTCTCGGACACGTACAGCCGGTTGGCCATGTCCTTGTTGGAGGTGCCGTTGCCCAGAAGCACCAGTATCCCGCGCTCGCGCTCCGTCAGGGGCTGCAGAGCGATGTGGAGAGCGCCGCTGGGCTGGCCGGGACTCGAGCCGCAGGCTCGCAGCAACGCTTCCACGAACGGCCGGTCCGGATCGGCGCCGGGTGGAGAACGATCCCGCTCCTGCCCGCCCTGATACCGTTCGTGCAGCATCTGCAGGACCGGTTCGCCCTCGTCCAGGACAGCCCGGATGAAGCCCCCTCCCCGGGCCAGTCGCAGACCCGTGGCCAGATGGCGCTTCTGTCCAGAAGGGTCACCAGCACGTTGTGCATGAACGGCGCTCAGGAGATGCAGCTTGATCTGCCGCAGGACCCTCCCGCGCTGACGTCTCAGCTCGGACTGGAGCAGGTCGGCCGCCCGTTCCAGGCGGCCGCGCGCCAGGGCGAGCCGGATCTCGCCGAACCCACGCTCCTCCACATCACTCGCAAACATGATCCAGTCAGGCGGTATCAGTCGCTCGGACGAGGTGCTGTCCGCGATGGCGCCAGCCAGATCCACGGCACAGCGCAACAGTGCGCGCCGTACCCTTTCCCATTTCACCGCATCCACCAGCCGCGTCCAGCCCGTGTTGCGCCCGATCGCCTCCGCCTCTTCGAGAATGGCGTCCGCTCTTGCGCTCCGGCCCCTGGCATCCTGCACCCGCGCGCTGGAGAGAAAAGCCACGGTGAGGAAATCCGTCAGGGTCGAATCGCTTATGATGTCGTGGTTCTGTTGGAACACTTGCTCCGCGGTGTCGAGTTCGTTCGCCTCGTACAGTGCCCAGATATAACAGGACAGCAGCGCAGCAGCGGCCAGCGACTTGTCGATGACCGGGTGTTCGGAAAGCTCCGTGCGGAAGCGCTTCAGCGCTTCCTGCAGTGAACCCTTCAGGAGCAGAGCCACGGCGTCGACGGCGACCGTGTAGCCATGGCTGAAGGCGGCGTGTACCTGCTCATTGTGCCGCATCGCCAGCGCTAGATAGCGTTGTGCGGACTCGTACTCCTGAGTGGCCAGTGCACAGTAGCCACGCAGGTTGGCGGCGGCACCGAGCTCGAAGGCCGCGAACCCGCGCGCTTCGGTCCTGTGCAGAGGCACCTGCTCGCTGACCCGCAACGCCCGCGGAATGTCGTCCGATGACACCGCTTCGATCGACAGGATGATGTTGGGATCGGTGGTCTCCAGAACGCTGCCGGTGCCGGAGCGCTGCTGCAGAAACTGAAGAAGCGGCCTGGCCCGCTGCCGGCGCCGCAGGAAGACCAGAGCATAAGCCACTTTGATCGCCAGATCGGGCCGTGCCTGCACTTCCTCGAAAGGCAGTCCCTCGCTCCAGGTCTCGAGCGTGCGCAGGTGCGCATCGGCCACCAGGTCGGACGACCAGACATTCAAGGCGTCGGCCGCGAGAGTCCAGTCGCCGCACACGGTGGCATGCCGCACGGTGTCCTCGAACAGGCGGCGCTGCATGAACCACCCCGCCGCGCGGCGATGGATTTCATGCACCTCGGCAGCGTCCGCCG
Organism: Steroidobacteraceae bacterium; assembly: GCA_035542375.1. Classification (GTDB taxonomy): domain Bacteria; phylum Pseudomonadota; class Gammaproteobacteria; order Steroidobacterales; family Steroidobacteraceae; genus 13-2-20CM-66-19. The sequence continues at coordinate 25,128 of DATKLO010000137.1, forward strand.
CCCGCTGCTGGGCCGCGAGTATTGACGAGAACAGGGTATGATACTTGTACCATCCTCCCTGCGGATCTACGCAGCGCAGGAACATGCCCGACCTCTCCAGGTGCAGCAGAATTTCCAGCGAATCCGTGCAGTCGAGCACTGTGTCACACAGGGACGGATGGAGCCTCGGGAGCTCTGCCGTGTGCAGCAGAAAGTGTTGGATGCGCTCCGATTGCAGGGCGAGCACATTCTCGGCGAGATATTCGGTCAGCTCCCGTGGCGCGCCGGGGTCGTCGCCGCCCAATGAACGACGCACATGCGGACTCCCCAGCGTCAACTTGAAAAGCTGTAGCGCGGCCGGCCAACCCTCGGTGCGGCGGTAGATCGCGTCTATCTCATCCAGATCCACGCCCAAATCCACTGCCGCGCCGAAGAACCGCTCCACCTCCTTCGGACTGAAGCGCAGATGATCGCCATGCAGAAGCAGCGCCCGATTGTTCACGGCCATCCTCGCCAGGCCGATATCCGGAAGCGTCCGCGAGCCCACGAAGACCCGAAAGTCCGGCGGAGCGCGCTCGAACACCGTGCGCAGGAAGTTGAGCACGTCGCGGTCGCTGATGTTTTGAAATTCATCGAGGAACAATGCGACCGGACGCCCGATGGCCGCCAGCGTCTCGATGAGCCAATCGCAGCGGTTGGGAAAATTGACCAGATCCCGGTCGGGAAAGCGCTTCGCCTCCGAGCCTGCGATGCGCGTCAACAAAGCCTGGAAGTGCAGGAAAAATCGCTGCGGATCATTGTCCCCCGACTCCAGAGTGAGCCATCCGGTCCGCGCCCCGGCGCCGTCCGCAGCCTCCTTGAGTTGCTGAAGCGCGGTGGATTTCCCGTGGCCCGCAGGCGCCTGCAGCACTACCGCGACGGCTTGCGGACTGGCGGCCACCCGCTCCAGGATCTCATTGCGCCGCACGGCGCCCGGTACCGGTGAAGGCGCCACCAGCTTGTAAGTGGATACTCTTGAGGTCTCCTCCCCGGTCATCGGGCGGAACTTTCTGTCTTACTTGCGATCCCGCGGCCGCTGGGGCATCCCGGCTCCCACCGTAAACCCGCGTTCGACGTCCGCGGCGGCCTCGGTTCAGGCCCCAGGACTACTCCACCGGGTAGTGTCGGGCGAGGTGTTCCGGATGGTTCAATCCCCTCAAATTCCGGCAACCAGGTGTCCTCCGTCAACTGCCAATACTGCTCCGGTCATGTAACGCGACGCTTCGGATGCGAGCAGCAGCAAGGGTCCATCGAGATCCGCAAGCTGTCCAAGACGGCGCTGGGGTATGCGGCGTACCAGCGCTTCCCCCGCCGGAGATCTCCAGAACGCGTCATTCAGCTGCGTATGAAAGTAGCCGGGGGCGAGCGCATTGACCCGGATATCGAAACGCGCAAGCTCCAGGGCAAGCACCTTGGTCATCTGGATGAGGCCGGCCTTGGACACCGCATAAGGGAGCACGGTCGATGACTGGCGGATACCCAGGATGGAGGCGATGTTGATGATGGCGCCGCCGCGGCCTTGTGCCGCCATGATCCTGCCCGCCGCCTGGCTCACGAGGAAAGACCCCTTGAGGTTGGTATCGAGCACGCTGTCCCAATCGCTCTCGGACTGCTCCAGGGCGGCCGCGTTGCGCACCACGCCGGCGTTATTGACCACCACATCCAGCTCCTTGACGGATGCGAGGGCGTGCTGGACTGATTCAGCATTCGAGACGTCCATGGCGAGGATACTGACGCGCGGGCGGATAGCTTCAGGCAACCCCGCCGCGATCCGCTCGAGCTGTTGTGTGCGGCGGGCAGCGAGATACAGATGCGCGTTTGCCCGGCCGAGAACCTCCGCGAAATGCGCACCGAAACCGCTGGAAGCTCCAGTGATCAAAACTATCCTGCCGGTGAGGTCGAACATGCCGTCTCCGGATTCTGCACATGCCGCCTCATTGTACACGTGCACATGACATCTCCAGCGAAACTTCGGCAGCTGGAGGAGTTGCTCATCAAGCAGCGGCTGCACGAGCTGGTGGTCGAATACAGCAGTGCTGCCGATCGGTGCGACGAGGCCGCGCTGCGCGAACTGTTCCATCCCGACGGGCTGATGGATTCCGGCGTGCTGCGCGGGACACCCGAATTCTTTGCGCGCGAATTCGCAAAATGGGTGCACAGCTTCGCCCGAGTGACATTTCATGCGGTGACGAACCAGCGATTCCATGTTAGTGGCACCGAAGCGACAGGTGAAGCATATGTCGTCGCGGTGGCCCAGCTCATCGAGCCCGGGGAAGACGGCAAGCCGGCCGGACGCGACGTACTCACCTTCGGTCGCTATATTGATCGGTTCCAGGAGCGCCAAGGCGTCTGGAAGTTCCTGGAGCGCCGCTTCGAACTGCGACATCAGATGGCGTGGCCTGCGAGCAGCGCATCCCGATAACCCATGCCATGCTCCCGAACTCCGCCGGGCACTCGAGGTGCAGGAATTAGCTGTGCGATCTGCGATACCCGAGGCTGAATCAACATGACCGATGCATACATAGTTGCAGCCGCCCGCACCGCGGGAGGCCGCAAGGGCGGTCGGCTCTCCGGTTGGCACCCCGCCGACCTGGCCGCCCGGCTGTTGAATGAACTGTTGGACCGAAGCAAGGCTGACCCCGCGGCAGTGGACGATGTGATCGTCGGCTGCGTCACGCAGATCGGCGAGCAGGCGTTCAATGTCGCGCGTAACGCAGTGCTGGCGTCCCGATTGCCGGAGAGCGTCCCGGGCACATCCGTCGATCGTCAATGCGGATCGTCCCAGCAGGCCCTTCATTTCGCGGCGCAGGCGGTCATTTCGGGCTCGATGGATGTCGTGATAGCCGCCGGCGTCGAGAGCATGTCGCGAGTACCCATGGGACTCAGTGCCACCCTGCCCCGAGCCAATGACTTCGGATTCTATGTGAGCCCACAGATGCAGGCGCGGTACCCGAATGTAGAATTCAGCCAGTTCGCGGGAGCCGAACAGATCGCCAGCAAGTATGAACTAAGCCGTGATGACCTGGACGAATACTCGCTGCGCAGCCACCAGCGTGCCGCCGTCGCCGCGCGCTGCGGCTGCTTCGCCGAGGAGATTGTTCCTGTAGCCGTCAGACTTCCGAACGGCGAACCAACAAACTCGATGCACGAGCTCGACGAAGGTATCCGCTACGATGCGACGCTCGAGGGTATCCGGAGTGTCAAGCTCATCGCGCCCGGTGGCAGGCTCACCGCGGCCAGCTCCAGCCAGGTGTGTGATGGCGCCTCCGGAGTCGTGGTGGTCAACGACTCGGGCCTGAAGCGTTTGGGTATGGAGCCACTGGCCCGCATTCATCATATGGCGGTCATCGGCCACGATCCCGTCATCATGCTCGAGGCCCCGCTGCCCGCGACGAAGCAGGCTTTGCGGAAGGCCGGGCTCACGATCGATCAGATTGATCTGTTCGAGGTGAACGAAGCATTTGCGCCGATCCCTCTCGCATGGCTCCAGGCGACCGACGCCGATCCGGAAAGACTCAACGTCCATGGCGGTGCCATCGCGCTCGGTCACCCGCTGGGCGCATCCGGCACCAAACTCATGACAACTCTGGTGCATGCCTTGCGTCGAAGACGAGGCCGCTACGGGCTGCAGACCATGTGCGAAGGCGGGGGCATGGCAAATGTCACCATCATCGAACGCCTCTGAAGCCCAGGCTCCTGGTTGAGTCCGTGATGGGCCATCGTGCACTGCAGTTCAGTGCCATTCACAATTTCCGCGACTATGGCGGATACCGTGCAGGAGACGGCAATGGCCGCCTGAGGCGGGGACTGCTCTACCGGTCCGCCCAACACGCGGATGCCACCCCCGAGGACCTGAACAAAGTCGTCGCCCTGGGGCTGGTATCCGTCATCGACCTGCGCGGCCCGAGCGAAAGAGCTTCGTCACCTTGCCGCCGCGCGCCGGGGTTCGCGGCTCGAATCTTCCTCCTCGAAGAGGAGACCGGCAGCTTGATGCCACGACAGGCGGGTACGGTCACGCTGGCAGGCAGTCGTGATATAGCCAAGTTGATGCTCGACGGCTATGCCGCCATGCCATTCCGACGGCGGATGAAGAACGTCATTGCACACTACTTCAATGGCTTGGTCGCTTCCGACGGTCCGACACTGGTGCATTGCATGGCCGGGAAAGACCGGACTGGATTCGCTGTGGGGCTATTGCACTCGGCACTTGGCGTACACCAGGACGATGTGCTCTCGGACTACATGCTGAGCAATGAAGGGGTCGATGGGCGGATCGCTGCCACGGCTCCGCTCGTGCGCGCCACGTATGGTAAGAGTCTGTCAGACGAAGAAGTGCTGATCTTGATGACGGTTCGATCCGAATATCTGGAGGCTTCAATGCGGGCCGTTCGGGAAAGGCACGGCACCGTCTCGGCCTATCTGGAAACCGAAATCGGTGTGCCTCGTGCAAGGCTTGAGACCCTGGCCGAGCGGCTCATGGTCTGAATCGAGGCAGTCGGTCCCATGCTACAGGTCAGAGCCATCCTGTCGCCGTGAGGACACGTCAGCGTGTGTCTTTGCACCACGCTCAATCAGGTAGAAAGATATCCGGTCGCGGGATCACACCCGGTGTCATTGCATAAACGTCGAAGTCCTTCTGTCCAGCAGCGCGCAACACGTCTTCGTCGATGAAGAAATTTCCGGTCGTACTCCGGCTATTCGCGACGAGAATCGCGTACGCTGCATCCGCGACGATCTCAGCCTTGCGCGCCGCGGATGGGGGACCCGCATTGATGACACCCAACGCAGCCGTAGCAATCAGCGTCCGCGGCCACAAGCAGTTCACGCCGATTCCATCCTTTCGAAACTCCTCGGCCATTCCAAGCGCCAACAGGCTCATGCCGTACTTGGCGAGGGAATAGGCGCCATGGGGTGCGAACCACTTCGCCCGAATGTCCGGCGGCGGCGCAAGAACCAGGATGTGCGGATTGACCGACTTCTTCAAATGTGGGATGCACGCCTGCGAACACACGAAGGTACCGCGCGCGTTGACACTCATCATGAGGTCAAAACGGCGGACGGGAGTCTCAAGAGTACCCGTGAGACTGATCGCGCTCGCGTTGTTGACGAGAATGTCAATTCCGCCGAAACGCGCCACCGCCCCTTCAACTGCAGCCTGAACTTGCGATTCCGAGCGGATGTCAACCTGCACAGCCAGCGCGCGTCCTCCCGCCGCTTCGACCTCTTCCGCCGCGTCCTTGATCGTACCGGGCAGCTTGTAGTGAGGATCAACAGTTTTTGCCGCAATGATTATATTGGCGCCATCACGAGCAGCCCGCATCGCAATCGCCCGTCCGATACCTCGACTGGCTCCCGTGATGAACAAAGTCTTGCCGGCAAGCGAACCCATGAATACCTACCGCGAGTGACATCTGGCCCGTATGCTCATTCAGCCGTGCCGGCGGCGTAGTTGCACCACTCTTACGGGTAGTCGCCCACGTGCCCCGAAGACTGGGCGCCCCAAGAGGTGCCGCACAGGATCGTCGACCGACTGGGCCGACCCAAGACGGAAGCGTGCCGATCTAACCAGTCGGCGGTCGCGAAACCGGGCGGCGCGCTCGGCGCCGCATTGGCGGCACCGCCAGCTGTCACCACTTACGGTAACGTTCTGAAGGTAAGCGATGTCCAGCACCCCCACCCGGCTTTCTTGCGGGCAGCCGTCCGGGAGGGTGTCTTGCTCGCGCGCGACCTCGTCTTTCGGTCCGCTGTTTCTGGCGCGGCCCGTCAGTTCGCCGACTTCTTTCGCGTCCTTTGAGGCATGAGTTTTACGCAGATCTCTCCGGAAACAATCCCGGCATCCAGCGCGATGCCAGCGCGGCCGGGAAAGCCAGCCGCAGCGGCGCGCGGCTGCTCACTGAGACCAGCACGCCATGCTCGATCAGTCCGGAGACGACCCGGCGGGCCTGGCGGTCTCCCGTGCCAACGATGTTGGCGGCGTCGCCGCGCGGCAGTTCGCCGCGATAGAGCACGGCCTCGAGGATTGCGCCCGATTTCGGCGGAAGGAGGTCGAGGCGGATTTGTTCTTCCGCCCAAAGCAAGATGCGCGCGCGCAGCGTGTCCGGCTGCATGAGCCCTTCCATGAAGGTGACCTGATCCAGGCAGGTGGTCAGGAAGAAGCGCGTGAATTCCGCCAGCGCTTCTTCGCTGAGATTGCCGCGGCCGTCGAGATCATTGCGCCTCGCCTGGTTGCAGGATGCCAGATGGCCCTTGTAGGTCGCGACATTTCGCGCGAGGCCACGCGCGACGGACCAGACCGCGCCGGTGTCGAGCGCGTCGAGGAGTGTGGCGTGCGACATCAGCCGCGCGACGCGGCCGTTGCCGTCGAGAAACGGGTGTATCCACGCGAGGCGGTGATGCGCGGCGGGAGCGGCAAGGATCGTCTCGGACTTGCCGAGCCGGCTGTACACGTCCTCAAATCGTGCGAGAAAGCGCGG
>DATKLO010000138.1:0-2492 GCA_035542375.1 Steroidobacteraceae bacterium
ATCAGCTCTACTCGGAGGCGCACGTCAGGTCGTTCCTGGATCTCATGAGCGGGCGGGTGCCAGCGGGCGAGCTGCAGCGCGTCCTCGATCAAACCGCGACCGACGCGGTGCTGCTCCGAGGCTGGCCCAGTCCGGGTCCGATCGCACGGACGCTGCTATTTTCATCGGACTGGGTGCTTGCATATTTCAACTCCGAGTATCTGCTCTTCCTGCGCGGCACCGGTCCGGCATTCGAGCGCCTCCGCGAGCTCGTGCGGGATGGCAAGGACTGGCAGCCACCCGACGGTCCGTCCGTCGCGCCTTATTCCGATGCATCGCATGCGGTCCTCTCTCTCCATTTGTCTCCGGCGAGCGCCAAGCTGGCGCGGGCGGTGCTGGAAGAAGCCGTGGATCGTCGCCCCCAGCTTGGCCAAGTGCTGGATCCGATCATCACGCGCTCCCTCGCGGAAACTGCCGGGGTGGCCGCAGCGGCCGATTACGTCATGCTGCAGATGAAGCGCGTCACTTTCGACAAAACGCTGGACTCGTGGACGCGTTCCGAATTGCTCGCGACACTGGGGGAATCACTCGCACGTCTCGGACAGCGCAGCCGAGAAGAGAGCGGGCAGCCGAGCAGCTCGTTGCCGGGCGGTGGCGCTTCGCGATAGGCACGAGCGCCTGGCAGCGCGCGCGAGGCGATCCTCGCGTCGAGCGAAAAGCCCCGTTGGGCTTGCACGATAATTGCTGCATGCGACAGCCGGCCTCTCCGCGGTCGCTCCAGGATCTGTCGAGCCGTGAACTGGATTCCCGCACACCCCGTTTTCGGGCAGTGCTTCCGTAGGCCCGATCGCAGGGCGCTGTACGCCGACGGCGTAGAGCTCATCTGCGCGGAGCTCGGCGTCGCCTCTCGTGGCGGAGGGAGCAGGCGATGCGCATGATGCCGAGTGAGGTCCTCGCGTCCATGTTGCGCCGCTACGGGATCGGCGTGCATCCGCTCGAATGGCGCGTTCCGCCGATCGAGACGTATCCGAGAGTCGTCGCCTTTGCCCAGACCTACGCCGGCAAGTTCGTCTTGTTCGCGCTGTTTGCGGGATTGACCGAGTACCTCGTCGGCCGACGGGGGCTGCTGATGGTCGGCGCGGCGGCGGCCGTCTCGCTGGCGTCGGTCCACCGGCGCGAAGCGGCGCTGCTGGGTACGGCGGTGGTACTGGCGCTCTCTCCGGGATGGTTCGAATACCGTGCGGTCTACGCGGCAACCGCGCAGCAGGGCCTCAGCGACGCGCTGCGCCTCGGGGTCGTTCGCGCGGGCACCCTCATCGCATGCGTCCCGCTCGTCGTGTCGATGCTGTATCTCTCGAGGCGCTTCCGCGATCATCCGCTTGGCCGCAGGCCTGTCCTCGCTCAGCATCTGTTGTTCGTCCTTCTCCTCGCGCTGGCGGCGTCACAGCTGCTGCGAGGCATCTCGCTGGTCCTGCTCTGGAGCGTGACCGCGGTCTTCGCTGCATATTTCTGGTTCCTGGCCTACGCGTTGATCGACCAGCGCCGACGAGAGTCCGCGCCAATCCTCTTCCATCTCGCTACGTTTCACCCGTTCTTCGGATCGACGACCGTGCCCCTGGCCAAAGGGGCGTCCAACTGGACGAGCGTCGAAGCGGGATCCGCGGAGGCCCTGGCCGTGACGCAACTGAAGGGGCTGAAGCTCCTTGCCTGGGCAGTCTTCCTGCGGATCATCCTTCGGGTGTACCAAAAGATCGTCTACGGGAAGCTGGGGGTAACAACGTTGACAACGGCGTTCGAGCGCTTCGTCACCGATGGCATTTCGCCGGGACCGCTTGGTGTCCTGAGCATCGTGGCGAGCTTCTTCGAACAACTGCTGGCGATGGCGATTTGGGGTCACATCATCATCGCGACCGCGCGCCTCGCAGGGTACCGGCTCCTCCGCAACACCTGCCGGCCGCTGTCCTCGCCCAGCATCGCGGAGTTCTGGAACCGCTACTTCTACTACTTCAAGGAAGTCCTGGTGAACGTCTACTTCTATCCGACGTACGTCAGGTGGTTCAAGCGTCATCCCCGCCTGCGGATCGCGTTCGCAACCTTGATGGCAGCCGGGGTCGGCAACTTCTTCTTCCACTTTCTGCTCGAGAACTACCGGGTCGCGCGCTACGGGCTCTGGGCGACATTCGACCACATGCAAACCTATGCCTTCTATTGCGCGGTTCTGGTCGGTGGCATCGTCCTTTCCCAGCTTCGCGCCCCGCGCAGGAAGGCGGGCGGAGGGTGGGTACGCCGGAAGTTGGTTCCCGCGCTCGGCGTCATGTTGTTCTACTGCTTTCTGTCGTTCTTCGATGGACCGCAACCCCACGTCGCTTTGACGGAGCACTTCGCATTTCTCTTCGAAGTCTTTGGGATCGGGCGATGGATCTAGAGATCGATGCCAAAAGCCCGCGCCGGAGGCTCTCCCAGGTCGGGGGCCAGGGGGTAGTGCCGAGTCGGATGGCGGAGAGTGAGGGATT
>DATKLO010000139.1:0-10892 GCA_035542375.1 Steroidobacteraceae bacterium
GAGGAGGCGGGGCAGGGCCCGCACCTGGTTCTGACCCCGGGATGGTCGCAGACCGCGGCGCAGTCCAAGCACCGGATCGACGGCCGGAGCGGTCGCTATCACGTGATCGCGCTCGACATGCGCGGCCACGGGGAGTCGAGCAAGCCCAGCTACGGTTATCGCATCCATCGCCTGTCGATGGACGTGCACGAGTTTCTCGTCGCCAAAGACCTGACCGGAGTGACGCTGGGGGGGCACTCCATGGGCTGCTCGGTGATCTGGGGCTATTGGGAGCTGTTCGGCAAGGAGCGGCTGGCCAAGCTGATCCTGATCGATCAGATGCCGATGATCACCGCCAACCCGACCTGGTCGGAACAGGAGCGCTCCAACGCCGGCGCCCTGCTAGACAAGGATTCCTTATACAGCGTCACCAACGCGCTGGCCGGCCCCGACGGCGTGAAAACCACGGAGGGGTTCATCGGCGCCATGTTCACCAAGCAGTATCCGCGCGAGGAAGTGGACTGGGTGATCCAGCAGAACCTGAAGTTCCCCCGTGAGTACGCGGCGCGCCTGCTCTACGACCACGCCACCAACGACTGGCGCGACGTGATTCCGCGCATCAATATCCCGACCCTGGTCGTGGGCGGCAAGACCAGCCTGGTGGGCTGGAAGTCGCAGGTGTGGATCGGCAGCCAGATCCGCAACTCGCGGGTCGAGATCTTCGAGGAAGAGGAAGGCGGCAACCACTTCATGTTCATGGAGAACCCCACCAAGTTCAACCGCATCGTCAGGGAGTTCATGGGCTAGCAGCCTCGCCGCGGCGCCGCGCCACCCGCGCATCCTCGCACCCGGGGCGAGGATGCGCCGTGCCGGCTGCCGCCTCCGCCGTTCCAACCGCACCCTTCCGGCGGGCGCCGTTGGACGGTCCAGCCTGAACCGACCGTTCAGCAACTGTTCAGCGCTCCCTCCGTAATCTGCGCACAACCGGGCACCCGCCTGGTATCGACGCAAAGGAGGTTGCAAATGAACAAGCGATTCCTGGTTCCCGCAGCGGGGCTCCTGTTGCTCGGCGGCAGCGCGCTGGCGCTCGCCGACGAGGGCTGGCACCACGATGGCCGCTTCGAGCATGGTGAGTTCCGCGACTACGGTCCCGGCTGGGGGCATGGCGCGCCCCCGCACTGGCGTGGCCCGGTCCACTACGTGCCGCCCCCCGTTTATGGCCCGCGCTGGTGCCCCCCACGCCGCTTGGACCCGTGGGGCCCACGGCCCTACTACCACCATGGCGCGTGGGACCACGGCGGCTGGAACCGTGACGGCGTGACCATCATCCTGCGCAGCGGCTTCCACTGAGCGCGACGCGCGATCCATCCAAGGAGCGAACCATGCATGTCAAGCTCATCCCGCTGGCCGCCGCGCTCGCACTCGGCGCGGGCGGCGCGATGGCCGGCCCCAGTTATGACGACACTGCGCCGGTGCGCAGCGCCGTACCCGAGTACGAGACGGTGAACATCCCGCGCAAGGACTGCTTCTCCGAGTACGTGCCGGAGCCGCGCTACCGCCGCAGCGGGGTCGATTCCTATGTCGGCCCGCTGATCGGAGGCCTCACCGGCGGGCTGCTCGGCGCCCAGGTGGGCAAGGGCAACGGCAAGGTCGCCGCATCCGCAGCCGGCGCAGCCATCGGCGCCATCGTGGGCGATCGCCTGTCGAACCGCGGCGGGCCCGATGAGTTCTACGAGCGCGAGGTGCGCCGCTGCCGCATGGTGGACAACATCGAGACTCGCATCACCGGCTACCGCGTCACCTATGACTACGCGGGGCGCACTTACAGCACGATGCTGCCCTACGATCCGGGCTCGCGCTTGCCGGTGCACGTCCACGTCGAGCCGGCGGACGACGCGGCACGGGAGTACCACGATGACGGCCGGGGTCGCTGAGCAGTGGGTTTCAGCGCACCGGCAACGCCAGCGAGCCGGGCTGGTCAATGGGTCGCGCCTCCTTGCAGCGGCGCTCGGCATCGGGGATGATCGCCCGGATGACGCGCGACCCCTTGGCTGCCATCCTCGCGGCGCTGCTGTTCACTGCGCTCGCCGCCTCGGCGCCCGACGCTCGCGCCGGGCGCGAACGCTGGCTGCCGGACGTGGGCCAGGCTCAGGGCTTCGCGGCGCGCTCGGTGGCCGAGCGACGGATCAGCCTGGAGCAGGCGGTGGCGATCGTTCAGCAGCAGACCGGGGGTCGCGTGCTCGACGCGCGCGAGCAGGGCAATGGCTATCGCGTCAAGGTGCTCACCCGGCGCGGTGAGGTCATGGTCGTCTTCGTGGATGCGCACACCGGCGCGATTCGCTAAGCCATGCGCATACTGGTGGTGGAAGACGAACTCGCGCTGCAGCGGCAACTGCGTGCGGCGCTGGAGGCCCTGAACTACACCGTCGACGCCACCGCCGACGGCAAGGAGGCGCTCTACCTGGCCAGCGAATATCCGTGCGACGCGGCGATCGTGGACCTCGGCTTGCCTGGCCTTTCCGGCCTGGAGGTGATCGCCCGCCTGCGTGCCAACGGCAGCCGACTGCCGATCCTGGTGCTGACCGCCCGCGACCGCTGGCAGGACAAGGTGCAGGGGCTGGAAGCCGGCGCCGACGACTACCTCACGAAGCCGTTCCAGCTCGAGGAGCTGCTCGCGCGGCTGAAGGCGCTGCTGCGCCGGGCCGCAGGCGCTGCGCAGGATCGGCTGCGCTGCGGCCCGATCACGCTGGACTTCGGCGCGCAGAAGGTGTGGCTGGACGGCGTCGAGCTGGAGCTGACCGCTTTCGAGTACCGCCTGCTGGAGCATCTCATGCGTGAGCGGCGCCGGGTGCTGTCGAAGGACGAGCTGGCGGCGCACCTGTATCCGCACGACGAGGAGCGCGACAGCAACGTGATCGAGGTGCTGATCGGACGCCTGCGTCGCAAACTCGATCCGCAGGGCAAGCTGCAGCCGCTGGAAACGGTGCGCGGGCGCGGCTACCGCTTCGCGCTCGACGAGGCAGACTGAGACGATGCGCTCGCTCAGCGCGCGCCTCACGCTGAGCGCCGCCGTAGTGCTGGCGGTGTTCATCGCGCTGACCGCCTTCGCCCTGGAGCGCGCCTTTCGCGACAGCGCACGCAGCGCGCGCCAGGAGCGCCTGCTGGCGCAGGTGTACCTGCTGATGGCCGCGGCGGAGGTCGACGGGCGTGGCGTGCTGACGCTCGAGCGTGAGCCGGCCGAGCCGCGCCTGGAGCTGCCCGGCTCGGGGCTATATGCAACCATCGTAGATGCCGGCGGTACCGCGGTATGGCGTTCGCGCTCCACGCTCTCCGCCGATGCGCCGCCGGTCGCCCCCCTGCCGCCCGGCGTGCAACAGTTCGAGGAGACCAGTCATGCCAACGGCGCAGCCTTCCTTGAGCAGCGCTTCGGCGTGCGCTGGGCCACGCCCGGCGGTGCCTTTCCCTTTACCTTCTCGGTGGCCGAGGACCTGAGCGCCTACGGCGAACAGCTTGCCAGGTACCGCCACGCCTTGTGGGGCTGGCTCGGTGCGATGGCCGTCCTGCTGTTGCTCGGCCAATGGCTGCTGCTGCGCTGGGGTCTGCGGCCGCTGCGGCATGTGGCCAACGAGCTGACGCAGCTGGAAGCCGGGCTGCGGGGTCGGATCGAAGGCGCCTACCCCAGCGAGATCCAGCGGCTCACCGACACGCTCAATGATGTGCTGCGGCAGGAGCGCGCTCAGCAGAAGCGCTACCGCGATGCGCTCGCCGATCTCGCGCACAGCCTGAAGACGCCGCTTGCGGTGATGCGCGCCTCGATGCTGGAGTCGCCGCCACAGCCGGCGCTCGCCCGCGCGCTCGACGAGCAAGTCGAGCGCATGGACCGGATCGTCGCATATCAGCTGCAGCGCGCGTCCGCCACCGGCCGCAGCCGGCTGGCAGCCGCCCACCCCTTGCGCCCGGCCGTGCAGCGCATCCTAGCCGCGCTGGCCAAGGTCCACTCGGGCAAGCCGCTGCGCGTCGACGACACGATCGACGACGGCGTCGTGTTTCGCGGCGATGAAGGCGATCTCACCGAACTGCTCGGCAATCTGCTCGACAATGCCTTCAAGTGGGCGCACAGCCAGATCCGCGTAGGGGCCTCGGTCGATCGCGGCGCGCTCATCCTCAGCGTGCAGGACGACGGGCCGGGCGTGCCCGCGGAGGCGGCGCAGGCCATTCTCGAGCGCGGCACGCGCGCGGACGAGTCGGTGCCAGGCCACGGCATCGGGCTGGCAGTGGTGCGCGACATCGTGGCCGCCTACGATGGGCGCATCGAGATCGGCCGCGGCGCGCTCGGCGGCGCGGCAGTCACTGTCCACATTCCGGCTGTGTGAGCGCGGCACCCCTCGGGTACACTTGGAAGAGCGAGGAATCCGGTGTGAGGACACAGCAACGTGCGCCAGCGCGGCCCCAACCGATGGCCTGGCCTATCCGGCTGGCGGGCGTAGTGTGCGCGCTCGGCGTGTGTTCGCTGCCCCAGGCCGGCGACGCGGAGTTTTCCGGGAAGGTGGTGCTCGAAGTTCTGGACGATCTAGCGCTCGACCACAAGCTCAGGCTGCTGCAGGATTTCGCCTTCCATGACGAGCGAGGCCGCGTATGGTTGGCGCCGCAGGGCGCGGTGCTGGACGGGTGGTCGATTCCGCGCGAGTTGCGGGCGCTGCCCGGCTTGCCGCTCGAGAGCGAGTATCGCAAGAGCGCGGTGGTGCACGATTTTCATTCCCGCGCCAGGACGCAGCCGTGGCGGGACGTGCACCGCATGCTCTACTTCGCCGCCTTGACCGAGGGCATTCCGCCGTCCGAGGCCAATGTCCTGTACATGACCGTCTACGCGTCGGGCTGGCGCTGGGAACCGAAGCCATCGAGCTGCTACGGCAGTTGCCACGCCGCGGCGGAATTGCTCACCTGGCGGCCCGACGCGAAGGCCGCCGAGCTGGAGCCGATCGCCGCCTGGCTGCAGCAGTCGTCCCCGCGGCTGGAAGAGATCGACAAGCGAGTCGACGCGGCGCTCAAGCGCCCGGGCCCGCACCTGTTCGCGCAAGTTCGGCAGTAACCGTGCAACATCGCACTTCACAGGAGAAGACAATGAAGCTAGCTCCACGCAGACCCCACACCAGCGGCCGCGGCATCCGCCTCGCGGTGGGCTTGACCCTCGCCGCGGGGTTAGTGAGCCCGGCCCTGGCCCAGGGGGACGCGGCCTCCGGGAAGAAGCTGTATCAGGCGACCTGCGTGGGCTGCCACGGGGACGCGAAGACCGCCCCGACCACCGGGCCCAGCCTCGCAGGCCTGATCGGGCGCAAGGCCGGCACCTCCGCAGGCGGCGTAATCTCGCGCGCCAACACCGAGTCGCGCATCGTGTGGGACGAGAAGACGCTCGACCAGTACCTGGCCTCGCCGTCGGAGAAGATCCACGGCACCATCATGCCCATCGGGGTAAACAACCCGAAAGACCGCGCGGACCTGATCGCGTATCTCAAGACGATGAAATAGCGCGGCCGCACGGCGGTCGCGCGTCACTTCGAACGGGCTGTCTCCACCCGGCCCTCATGCGCAGCTGCGGGTGCCGCTGGCATGAATGCCGCATCCGCTTCCGCCTCCTCGCCGGTGAACCGGTAGCGGATCCACCCGGCGTTCATCTCGTCCCAGGTCTGCTCCCCCAGGGCACCGCGCGATTGGGATCGGGGTTGGCCGGGTTCTGCGCGGAGTTGTCCCAGGCCATGTCGAAGATCACTTTGGTCCCCGCAGGCAGGCGCTTCGGCTGCTTGAGCACATAATGCGTCTGCCAGTTGAAGGCGTACTTCGGCACCGACAGCAGCACCTCCTCCCGCGCGTCGGGATAGCGCGCGCTGAACTTCGCTGCCTTGCCGCGCAGATGCGCGTGCGGCATCAGGCCGTGCAGGGCCACGTCGCGCTCGAACACATGCTCAACCGTTTCGGTGTGCGCCTTGGTGTTGGGCTGCACGACCACGGAGTAGTTGGCCAGCATCACCAAGCGCCGCGGATAGCGCGGCGCGCTGGTCGAGCAGGCGGAAGTTATCTACCCGCTGGCCGGGCTCCAAGGCTTGCGTCGAGGCGCTCATGCCGAGCGCCAGAAGGAACCCAGGGGACGCCGATGTTCGCTTTCATCTCCGACCTCAGGTAACCGCGACTCGAGAAACCATAACCGAAGGGGGTTGGGTGCGCAATGGTTGCCACCGGCAGCCGGCGAACGTGCCACAATCGCCCGACACCGTTACAGACCCCTACACGCATGGCACTCAAACGCCCCAAAGGCCCGTCCGGCACCTTGCTCGTGCTGGAGCACGCGTCGAAGATCCTCAAGGACAATCCGCTGCGCGACCCGCATGTGCGCAAGCTCGCGGTGTGGCTGCCGCCGCAGTATGACGATGCGCCGGGCAGACGCCGCTTCCCCGTGCTGTACGACCTGGTGGGCTTCACCGGCTCCGGCCTGTCCCACATCAACTGGAAGCCGTTCGGCGACAACGTCCCCGAGCGCGCTGCCCGGCTCGTCCACGAGCAGAAGATGGGGCCGGCGATCATCGTTTTCCCGGACTGCTTCACCGCGCTGGGCGGCAATCAGTACATCAACTCCTCGGCGATCGGGCGCTACGCCGACTATCTGACGCGCGAGATCGTTCCGTTCGTCGACCGCGAGTTCCGCACGCTGGCGAGTCGCGAGCACCGCGGCTGCTTCGGCAAGTCATCCGGCGGCTATGCTGCCATCGTCCACGCCATGAAGTACGCGAAGCACTGGGGCGCCATCGCCAACCACTCGGGCGACGCGTACTTCGACTTCGTCTACTGGAACGACTGGCCGAACACCCTGAACGAGCTCGCCAAGCACCGCGAGCCGAAGCGCAAGCCCGGGCCATATGACGCGCGCCAGGAGTCGGCTCGCGAAGGGCTTGGCGAAGGGCTGGACGATGGACGCATCAAGCGCTTCCTCGCCCATGTCTGGAAGAAGGAAAAGCTCTCCACCGCGGAAGGCCACGGCATCATGAACCTGTGCATGGCCGCGACCTACGATCCGGACCCGCGGGCAGCGCTCGGCTTTCGCGTCCCTTTCAACCTCGAATCCGGCGAACTCATCGAGAGGCGCTGGAACAAGTGGCGCGAGCACGATCCGATCAATCTCGTCGCGCTGTACCGGGCCGAGCTACGCACCCTGCGTGGCATCTACGTCGACTGCGGCTGGCGCGACCAGTATCACATCCACTACGGCACGCGCATTCTGTCGAAGCGGCTGGCGCAGGCCGGCATCCGGCATACCTACGAGGAGTTCGACGACAACCATTCGGATATCGACTACCGAATGGACACGAGCCTGCCGTTCTTGTACCGGGCGTTGAAGCCCTGAGGCGCCCGCGTGACGCTCGACGCTCGGTCGACGCGGGGAGCGCGACAGCGAGGTGAAGCTAAGCGAATTCGGCCCGCACCGCTCGCTGTAGCCGCTTGACTCGCCCTGTCACTGTGCAACGGCCGCTTCCGCTCGCGTCGGCACGCCGAGACTGGCCAGCGGGCCCAACTCCCGCTCCACCATCGGCACGATCTCGAGCATCAGCTTTTCCATGGTGAGCAGTGCGCTCGCCTGCGACGAGCCGCCCACCTGAAAGTGGAACATCATGTGTGACGGTCGCGACGCGCGGATCTCCTCGCACAGACGCTGCGCGATGGTTTCGCAGTCCCCCACCAGCAGGTTGCGCGCCATCTCCTCGAGCGGGATCTCATTGGGAATCGGGATCTCGCGCATCATCGCGCCGTCGGTGACCTCGGCGCGGCGTCGCAGCGCGTTGGCCAGCCGCATCTGGTGGCGCGCGTTGTCGACGTACTCCAGCGTCTCGGCGTGGCTTGCAGTGACGCACATGAAGCGTTGCACGCCGAGCGGCATGCCGTCCGGGTCCCGGCCCTCCGCGCGGTACGCGCCAGCGATACGCTCGCGCATTTCGCGCTGGTAGGCCGCGCCGCCCCAGCGGCCGGTAAACAGCGGCACGTAGCCATGGCGCGCGCACAGCCGATGGCCGAACTCGTTATCGCCCGCGATCCAGATCTCCGGCAGGCCGGCCACGGGACGTGCGCTGATGTGCGTGCTGGGCATGCGATAGTACTGGCCGTTATAGCTGAAGGTCTCGCCCTCGAAAGCGAGATGCAGCATGTCGAGGAACTCGCCCAGCATCGGCCGCGCCTGCCCCAGGTCCTTGCCGAAGCGCTCGAACTCATAGGGCTGATAGCCGCTGCCCAGGCCCAGGACCAGCCGGCCGTCAGACAGGCAGTCGACCATGCCGATCTCGGCCAGCAGGCGCGCCGGGTCATAGAGCGGCGCCACCACCACGGCCGGCCCGAGGCGGATGCGCTTGGTCACCCCGGCACATCGCGCCGCCACGATGAGCGGCGAGGGACAGATGCAGTAGTTCGAGAAGTGGTGCTCGGCGAACCAGGCGATCTCGAAGCCCAGCTGGTCGGCGTGGACCACCTGCTCGATATGCTCGCGGAACACCTCGTGCGGCGACTTGCCGCGCTGGCGGTAGCCCATCAGTCCGAAATAGCCGAGATGCACGAGAGCCTCCCTTAAGCTTCCGGCCCAGTATAGTCGCAACCCAGGAGGCTGCAACCCCGTTCGTCGTACTCCCGACTCCAGCAAATGATGGCTGTTGTGCTGGTTGTTTCCATCTGGGGTTGTGCAACGACCCGACCGCCACCCAGGCCGAGTCAGTCCGCTCAAACAACGAGCGGGGAGACGGAAGTGATCGGGGGCTCGTTGTGGTACGTTCGAGTGTTGACCCGACTCCCCCTATGTCAGGCTGCTTGTCGCGTTCGAGCCTGGCTTGGCAGCTCAAACGCGCGGGTCACGCTGATCTCACGCCGCCGGACCTCAAACCACACTCGGTACACCGCAAGCGCCGCTAACGTCCAGATCGGAGATCCTCGCCAGCAAGTCAGGATGACTTTTCTTGGCCGAGCGCGCCGAGGGCGAGTGGCAGGTGGCTGCCAAATTCAATCGGCACTCCGGCTAGCCGCTACGGGCCGCTTGCTGCCGCAAGCGGCCCCCGAAACCGGCCATCCCGGTGAACGTCCGCTTTCGAGGTCAGCCACCGGCTCCTGCCGACCCCTTCCAAACAGTGGCGTCTCCGCCATCCGGACGTTGGAATCGCGGAAACCAGACAGTCGGTCTTTCGAACCGCATATTTGTGCGATCTACCCAGAGAGGTCCGCCGGACTTTCTACCGGTTCTCTGGCTGAGCTTTGAGTGCTCTACCCAGCCAGTCAAGGATGGGTCGCGCCACGTGGTCGGCTTCCCGCGCTGCAAGAAATGCCCCGCGCCAGGAACGAAGTCAAAGCGATATTCCCCGGAGACGAACTGCGTCTGGTCCGTCATGAGCTCGGCGCGAAGGTCATCGCCACCGCAGAGTGCGAGCGTCGGAACGTTGATGGGTCGGGTGAATGACGGTTTCCGACCAAGCAAAGGCGTGCGATGGATACTGCCGGAAAGACGAGCCTCCTGGCCGGCTGACTACTTGTCGGAGTCAGCGGGAGCGGCCTTTGCGGCCTTTTCAGGCTTCTCCTTCTTCTGCTTCTTCTCCGCGGGGGCAGGCGCTGGTGCCGCCTTCTTCGCGTCCTTTGCCTCGGGGTGCTCGTTGCGTGCGAGGCTAGCGTCG
Source organism: Steroidobacteraceae bacterium (assembly GCA_035542375.1). GTDB lineage: Bacteria > Pseudomonadota > Gammaproteobacteria > Steroidobacterales > Steroidobacteraceae > 13-2-20CM-66-19. Next base: position 9,669 of record DATKLO010000139.1, read on the forward strand.
ATGGCGGCAATGGCTTTCGTGATAGCCCGATGTTTGGCCTTCAAGTGCTGATACACCTTGTCTTTCTTGAACTCGTTGGGGGCCATTCCCCGTTTCTCGAGGACGGTTTGACGCGCTTGCAGACGTTCATCGTACAGCTTCTTCTGATTCTCTCTTGTGGCTCTTGATTGTGACGACATCGTATATCTCCTCGCGAAAGATGTTCGCATAGTATAGGCATTCCGCGACCCTATACGAATATCTCCCTCACAATGCGGTCGAGCTCAGAAGACGGCGGCGGAAGGAACTCCAGGGTTCTTCTTGGGGGCAATGGCCGCTTTCGGGCAAAGAATCTGGCCCGCTCAATGGCGAAAGGTGGCCGAGAGTCGCCCTTCGGAAGAAGGTCGCAACCCGACCCTGAGCTGTCTGTCGCGCTCTGGAATAGCGGACGTCCGTCAACCTGGCTGATCGACCCAAAGAAGCCGACCTTAGGCCAGCCAGCCGTGTCGTTTTGAATGCCCCTCTGCGAAACCGGACCGTCGCATTGGGCGAGCGCCGCTCAGCCCTTTGCATTCGACTTGCTAACCAGTACGTGGTAGGCGACAGCATCCCAAGCGTTGTGAATCCCGACGAAGAGCAGCAGCAGTGTCGCAGCTCCAACGCCAAACAGAGCCTCCCGGGTATGGGAGGAAGCCGCGAGTGCGGAGAACGCGAGTATCGCGTACGCCGCCAATGGCAACAGAGCATGAAACAACCAGTCCTCGAACTCTGGCTTATAGGTGGTTTGCACTCGCACGCGCCGAGTTACGATGGCGAGATACGCTGATCCACTGAGGCCTATGAATCCCCAAAGGGCTGCGGCTGGCGTGATCGCTTGCCATGGAACGCGTAGAAGTGCCGACAAAAACAACGCGCCGCCGAAATGAACGATCGTCGGCGTTGCAAATGCGGCGCCGGCCTCTGCCGCACGCAGTGGGGGCCTCTCGGCAATGAGCGTCATGACGACGAACTGCAATCCCATCAGCGCACCCGCAGCCGATCCGACGATAACGTAAAAGCTGTCCCATCCAGCGAGCTCTGACATGTCGTCACCTCGTCTCTTCGCCTAACCAAACCGCTCGAACCGGTACGCGAGTTCTGGACTCCCCTCCCCCTCGTAGGCGAGTTGGCCGACCAACAGCGCGAACGGCTCGGTATAACGGGCGATCCGTAAAGGTCCAGCATCCAGAGGATCGAAACCCGCGT
>DATKLO010000140.1:0-6027 GCA_035542375.1 Steroidobacteraceae bacterium
ACGCCATCCCCTATTCGCTGACCGGTCGGCACACTGTTGTGCCCGAATCCGAGGAATTCCAGACCGATCTGAGATGGTTCGCCGCAGTGTGCCGTGTCGCCAACGGATTGCGAAATCTCCGCGTGGGATGCATCGGCGCGCGTCCGGCTCCGTTCAACACGGTGCGCTACAGCGAGAAGATCCTCGAGTCGAACGGCATATCCACAGAGACAGTGGACCTGTCCGAGATCCTCGGCCGCATCGGCCGGCTGAAGGATGATCATGCAGGGGTGCAGGGAAAGCTCGCTGAAATCCGAGGATACGTGGCGACGGGCGCCGTTCCAGAATCGGCTCTGATCAAGATGGCGAAGCTCGGTTTCGTGATCGAGGACTGGATGAAGGCTGCCGATGTCACCGTGAGCGCCATACAGTGCTGGACCGCGATGCAAGAGTACTTCGGAGTGGTCCCGTGCACCGTCATGAGCATGATGAGCAACAATCTGCTGGCGAGCGCCTGCGAGGCCGATATCTGCGGCACGATCAGCATGCACGCCCTTGCCTTGGCGTCGCAGACGCCCAGTGCCCTGCTCGACTGGAACAACAACTACGGCGAAGACCCGGACAAAGCCGTTTGCTTTCACTGCAGCAACCTGCCCAAGCATTTCTTCCAGGAATCGCGCATGGATTATCAGGCGATCATAGCCGGCACCGTCGGCAAAGAGAACACCTACGGCACTGTGGTGGGGCGGATGAAATCCGGCCCAATGAGCTTCGCCCGCTTCTCGACGGACGATACGGCCGGCGTGATGCGAGGATACGTAGGCGAGGGGGCGTTCACCAGCGACCCGGTGGAGACGTTCGGCGGCGCTGGGGTGGTGCACATCCCGAAGCTGCAGAGCCTGCTTCACTACATCTGCGAAAACGGATTCGAGCACCACGTGGCCGCGAACCTGTCGACTTCGGCTAGCGCGGTTCACGAAGCCGCCACCCGCTATCTGGGCTGGCAAATACACTGGCACCGCGGGTAGCACAGCGCTACCGGGCAAGACATGGCCATCGTCGCGGGAGTCGACTTCGGTACGCTCAGCGTCCGGGTTTCGATCGTGGACAGCAGCCGGGGCTTGCTCGCGTCGGCGGTCTCGGAGTATCCCCTGCACCGCAAGCACGAAGATCCCGACTTCGCAACCCAGTCCCATGAAGATCACATGCGGTCCCTGGGCAACGCGACGCGAGAGGCAGTCAAGTCGGCCGGGATCTCCGGCGATCAAGTTGAAGCCGTCGCGCTGGATACCACGGGCTCCAGTGTCCTTCCCGTGGGTGAAGGGCTGCGTCCGCTAGGCGACTACTATCTGTGGTGCGATCACCGGGCAAAGCGTGAAGCGGCGGAGATCACAGCGCTGGCGCACCGCGAGAAACTCGAAGCGATACAGTGGTGCGGCGGCGTGTACTCAGCGGAATGGGGCTTTGCCAAGTTGCTGCACTGGCTACGACACAATCCGCAGTGGCGCGGCCAGCTCCTCAGCGCATTAGAGCACTGCGACATGGTCGCGGCCACGCTGTGTGGCATCACGGATCCCAAGCAGGTCAGGCGCAGCATCTGCGCAATGGGGCACAAATGGATGTGGAATGTCGACTTGGGTGGGCTTCCGCCCGAGAGTTTCCTGGCAAAGGTCGACCCGCTCCTGGCGGGCGTGCGCGCCAAGCTCGAGGGCCAGTACGCAACCTCCGACCAGATTGCTGGCTACCTGGCTCCCCGCTGGGCGGAACGCCTCGGCCTGCGCGCGGGCATTCCGATCCCCGTCGGCGCTTTCGACGCTCACTGGGATGCGATCGGCGCCGGCGCGAAGCAAGGCGACGTAGTGAACGTGATCGGAACTTCGACGTGCATCATGGCCTACGCCGCCCAGGAGGAATTGATCCCCGGTGTGTGCGGTGTCGTCAAAGGCAGCATCCATCCGCGCTACATGGGAATCGAGGCCGGCCTTTCCGCGACGGGCGACATCTTCAGCGCCATCGCGCGCCGCGCCAATACGACCGTCGCCGAGCTGAGCAAAGGTCTCGAGGCCTATCGCGCAGGCCAGACCGGGCTGTTGCGCATGACTTGGGACAACGGCGATCGGACCGTGCTGGTCAACGCAAACGTTGGCGGGATCACCATCGGATGGAATCTGGAAGACACGGCCCAGGACGAACTGTTCGCCGCCATCGAAGGCACGGCCTTCCACACCCGAGTGATCCTCGATCGGCTTCACGAGTATGGCGCGCCTTCGCAGCGGGTGATCAACAGCGGCGGCATCCCGCAGAACAATCCGGTGCTCAACCAGGTGTACGCGAACGTCTTGGCTCGACCGGTGCTGGTGCCAGCGAGCAAAGTGACCGGCATCGGCGCCGCGATTTTCGCGTTCCTGGCTGCGGGGATTTTCCGCTCGATCGAGGAAGCACAGGAGCACGTCTGCCCCGCGTACACGACCTTCACTCCGCAACCCGAAACGCGACAGACTTACGACAAGCTCTATGGACTTTTCCGCCGGATCTACTTCGACTTCGGCAAGCCGGCGGAAGGCAATCGTTTCAGCGACGTGCTGCCGACCTTGATTCAGCTTGCCCGCGGCTGAGTTGTGGCAGAACGAAAACGGGTGCGCCCGGCGATCGCCGCATCGGCCGTTGAGCCGGAACGCCGATGCGAGCGCGCATAACGCAGACGCGCAACGTCCCTTCCCTCCTCGCGCAACCGGCTCGGCACCGGACCTGCGAGCACGCCCCGCACGCAGTGGCAGAAGCGACGCGAGCCGATCGAGTGACGTAGTTCCATGCGACCGAGCGGATCGATCGGCTCTTGGGGCTCGAGCGTCAGCACCGAGCCCGTTCTTGGTGGGAGCAGATCAAGACCTTCCGCCTGATCGAGCAGCGCCTGACGGCGCAGGACGAGCAGCTCACCCCGACCGTGAACCTCAAACGCAAGCTTGTGCAACAGAAGCACGCCGAGCTGATCGAATCCATGTACAGTGCGCGTGCCTGATCTGACGGAGGAGACCGGAAAATGAACAAGATCGCCACCCTGGCCGCGGCCTTCGCTCTGGCGCTCAGCGCGGCCGCCTTGGCGCAGCCGCAGGGGGTGTCCGCCAACGAGATCGTGCTCGGCACGATCCAGGACCTGTCAGGCCCGGTCGCGGCCTACGGCAAGCAAGCCCGCAACGGGCTGCAGATGCGCGCCGACGAGGTGAACGACGCGGGCGGCATCCGCGGGCGCAAGATCAGGCTGCTGGTGGAAGACAACGGATACGACCCGAAGAAAGCACTGCTGGCTGCGCAAAAGCTGGTGACCGGCGACAAGGTGTTCGCCATCTTGAGCCACATCGGCACGGCGCCCAACATGGCAGCGATGCCGATCCAGTTCGAGAGAAACGTGATCAATTTCATGCCGCTCACCGGATCGCGTGAGATGTTCGAGCCGTTCCACAAACTCAAGTTCTCGTCCGCGCCCCCCTACTACGACCAGATGCGCGTGATCCTGCCGCAACTGATAAAGGAGAAGGGCTACAAGAAGGTCGGCATCATCTACCAGGACGACGAGTTCGGGCTCGAGGTGCTGCGCGGGGCCGAAGCCGGGCTCAAGTCGCTGAACCTGCAGCTGGTGGAGAAGACCTCGTTCAAGCGCGGCGCCACCGACTTTTCCTCCCAGGTCGCCAAGCTCAAGGCGGCGGAGTGCGATCTGGTGGTGATGGGCACGATCATTCGCGAGACGGTCGGCACCATGGCCGAGGCGCGCAAGACCGGCTTCAATCCCGCCTTCGTCGGCTCGACCGCGCTGTACAGCCACCTGATCCACGCGCTCGGCGGCAAGGCGGTGGAAGGGCTCTACGGCGCACACACCGCAGCGCATCCCTATCCGGACGAGGAGTCCAAGCCGGTCGCGGAGTGGGCGGCCAAGTACAAGGCCAAGTTCGGGGAAGATCCCACCGTCTTCTCGGTATACGGATACGTGACCATGGACGTGTTCGCCAAGGCGGCAGACAAGGCAGGCCAGAACCTGAACACGGACAGCTTCATCAACGCGATGGAAACCTCCGTGTTCCCCCCAGACATGTTCGGAGGCCCGCCGGTGCGCTTCACCAAGAGCAACCGCCTCGGCGTGAACGAAGTACGAATCGCGCAGATCCAGAACGGGCGTTGGAAGTCGATCTCGAAGTTCATCGAGATCCGGCTGGAGTGAGCCTGCCACGCTCGCGCTCAGGACCGCGGGCGAGGGCGACGATCCGATTCAGTACGTGAGGCGATCAGCCGGCCGCATCGCTTCATGCGTGGCGCGTCTCTGGTGGCAGGTCAGCGCCAGATCTGGACATCGAACTCACGCGCCTCGCCATCCCGCTGCCAGATCACCGCCGCCGGCGTGACCGTCAGATGCCAAGTCTGCTGCGCGAGGCGCTTCTTCGGCTGGAAGGCGTCCGGGTGCAGCACGGCGGCGCAGCCGCCCTGCTCCGGGTCGCGCACCGACTGATAGCGCAGGATGCGGATGTGCGCGGCACGGGCGGAGCGGGCAAACGCCTGCGTGTGCGTGTAGTCCGTGCGGTCGGTCCAGCGCCTGCGCGAACGAACGAAGGGCGCTTCGCGCAAATCGATGGCGGGGCCGCGCACGCCGGCCTGGAAGACCGTGTGCGCAGTGGGCCCCAGCCCGATGGACCGCAAGCCTTCGCTTTCCATCACGAAGCGCCAGCGCCAATACCCCAGCTCGGCGCAGGCGGTGCCGACCCGCTCCGCGCCGTAGAACACCCCCAGCTCTCCCGCGCCGCGAAACCGGGAGCCGTAGGGAGAGGGGTAGCGAAAGGGCGTAGACAGGAGATAGTCCAGGCCGGCCGTCTCCGCGCGCATCGGCGGCTTGGACTCCTCGAGGACCTCCTCGAGGACCGCCTGCGCTCGCAGGCGATTGTTCACCAGCCGCATGGTCGAGACCACATGCTGCGCCTCGACCGCGCGCCACACCCTCAGCGCGGCCTGACGCGCCTCAGATGCGACCGCGTGCGGCGTCCAGGTATTGGACGACATTCACCAGGCCTTGCACATCGGTCACCAGTTCGGCCGGCACGCCGTTCAAGCCGTCGTTGTGGCTGGTGAGCCACGCTCTGGCAGCGGCTTCGCGGCCCCCCACGATGGAATCCAGCGACCGGAACATCCGGACGAACAGCGTCGCGAGCTGCCACTCCTTGCGCCCGGGGTCGAGCAAGTACTCGCCGCGCGCCATGCGCGAGACGGTGGGCGCGCTCAACCCGAGCACCTGCCCGAGCTGCGCTTGCCTGCAGCCCAGGATTTCTGCCGCACGGGTCACCGCGACAGTCAGTACTTGACGGCGTTCCTCGGCGCTGGCGGACACGGCTTCGCGTGGTTTAGCGGAAATCATCCGGGGCCCCTGCGCATGGTTTCAGTAGAAACGGATTATATCCTTTCTTTCCTTGGAATGCATACCGCCGGGTCGCTCCCAGACCCGGCGGTGGCGGTGCCGGATGCGATGCGCCGCAGCGCTGCGCCTGCCAACGCCCAGCGGCCCTGGCCGAGGATATGCTCCACTGTGGCGCCTATGTGCCTCGCTTGTGCTGAAGGACATCGGCATGCGCGAATCCGACCTCGGGCGAGCGGCGCAGTTGGCGACCCAGTCGCCGCAGGGGCGCCTACGGGCAGTCGATCCCGAGTCGCCCGTGATCCTGCTGCCAGACGCATTCTCCAAGGCACGGCCAGCATAGGGCCAGTCCGCGTCACAGGCTGCGGCGAGCCTGCTTGGCCCCGGCGCCCGCTAGGCGATCACCGAGGCGTGACGCAGGCGTCAGGCTCGCCAGTACGCCGTTGCCGGGCGGCCACCGTCCCCGCCGCCGGATCCTCGACGCCGCGCCGCCCGTCGGCCGGATTCCCCGGAAAATTCCTCGACGATTCAAGCAGGCAGCTAACACGCCGGACGCTGGCACGCAGAATGCTGTCTGAGCCTTCAATCATGCGCGAAGCCGGCGGATTCACCCTGATTGAACTGGTCGTCATCCTGGTGGTGCTCGGCATCCTGGC
>DATKLO010000141.1:0-12811 GCA_035542375.1 Steroidobacteraceae bacterium
CCGCAGCCGTGTCGTTGCGCGGCACGAAGCAACATTCCTGTAACCCCGCGGCGCTTCCTGCGAAGTAGGTGTCGGTGCGTCGTGTTTGCAGGTCGAAGCGCACGTAGGTGTTGTTGGGCCGGAACGGCAGATGGCGCAAGCGCTCATCGAAGGGACGCTGGTGATCCAGGCAGGGCATGAACCCATATCGGTACGGATGCGTGTGGTATCGATCATCCTGACGCGGCAGCACGCCCGTCTCCGGGAATAGAACTTCCGCGTCGTAGCTTTCGCGGTCCGATCGCGACAGGTCCACGGAGAGGCGGGTGACTCGACCGGAGGCGCCGATGGGATCGAACCGTTCACCGTGCAGGTTGGGAAAGAACGGGAACTGGTTCTTGTGCGCCATATCCATGTCCACGAACACGCGGTCTCCGTCCGAGAACGCTCCCATGACATGTGTCGCGCAACGCTCAGGTCCCTTGAACCATCGCAGGTCACGTCCGTCGCCGCCGCGGCGCATGACGCCCAGCCAGGATGGAAGTGTCGAATCCCATGCGAAGTGCACGCCGCCGCGCCGCATCTGCTCGAGATTGGTTGCCATGGGAATGCAAAGGAAGGCGATGTGCCGCCCCGTCACCGCGAAATCGTGCAGCATTCCCACGTACGGCACTTTGATCCACGCCTCGGAGGTCAGCCGGCCGCGAGCATCGAAACTGTATACGGCCACATCGTCGCTGCCGTCCCCCCGCGCCTCGTAACCGAAGCCCACCAGTTCACCGGTGGAGGAATCGATCTTGGGATGGGCCGTGAAGGTGAGGCTCTTCAGGGCTCCGTTGAACGTGTAGTAGTCATCGACGGTATCCAGCGTAACGGGGTCCAGTACCACGGGCGGACTGTCTTCCTTCAGTGCGAGCAGCCTGCCGCCATGAAACATCACGTGAGTGTTGGCCGTGCCGCGGCTGATCTTCGCAACGCTCGGATCGTCGGTGAGGCGATTGCGATAAACGCCGAAGAGCGCGCGGCCTGCGGCCGCCTGCGCCTTGAAACGCTGGGTGCGGACAAACCGGCTGCGGAAATCGACCCTCCCGCCGCGAAAGCGGAACATGCCTACGTGCCCCTCACCGTCGAAGGGAACGTTGCCGGGCGCCGGCGGATACTGGAAATCCGGTCCCACCCTGAAGAACCTGCCGTTGAGGTCCGCTGGCAGGCGGCCCTCCACATCGCAGTCGCGGATGTCGCACTCCGCGCGGAACGGCATCCCGCCACCCATCGTCGGGGTGTTGGCGGCGAAATGGGGCGCTGAACCCTGGGGTGGTGTCGCTGGATGGTTCATGGAACAGTCCTCCGTCCCGCACATTACTACGGGCATCGGGTCCTGGCGCGGCCACGCCTGACAGACGCCCGCAACGTGGATGGCCATCGCGCGACCCGCAGGAGATAATCAATGCATGGCGGCAGGTAAGCGATCACGATGGCGCGCGCCCCGGCGGGTCCTGGTCATCGACATCGGCGGCTCACACGTGAAATTCCGGGTGGGACCGCGTGGACGGGCCGACAGGTTTGAATCGGGACCGAAGCTGACCGCCGGTGCGATGGCCGCCCGCGTCACGGCCCTCGTGCCACGCGACCGCTACGACGCGGTTTCAATTGGATATCCGGGGCTCGTCTTTCACGGCAGGATCACCGCCGAGCCACACAATCTCGGGCACGGTTGGGTGCACTTCGATTTCGCTGCGGCCTTCGGTGCGCCGGTCCGGCTGATCAACGATGCGGCCATGCAGGCGATCGGCAGCTACGAGGGAGGCCGCATGCTGTTCCTGGGGCTGGGTACCGGTCTGGGCGCCACATTGATCCTGGATGGCGTGGTGGAGCCCATGGAACTGGGGCACATGCCCTACCGCAAGGGCCGCACATACGAGGATTACATCGGCGAGCGTGGCCGGCTGCGTGCCGGCACGCGCAAGTGGCGGCGGCAGGTGCACGACATCGTCGTACAGTTGGGTACGGTGCTGGAAGTTGACTACGTCGTGATCGGCGGCGGCAATGCGAAGCGGCTCAAGACACTGCCGCCACGGGCTCGTCTGGGAAACAACAACAATGCCTTCGCCGGAGGCATGCGTATCTGGCGATACGCGCAGGACCCACTGATCCTGCGCGCCTGACGCGGTGCCCGCTGATCGGCGGACGCAACGCGGTAACCGGCGGTCGGTTGACATGGTGCCGCACCGCCGCAAATGAATCTCTTCTTCAGGCGTCTTTGACGTAATTCCGCGCTCTGTGACGCGAGTCACCGACCGTCAACCGGCCCCGGTGTTACTCGTTGTAACTGGGCAGTAGCGATTGCTACGAAACACTGAGTAAGGTGGAGAAAGCTCATGAAATCGACAGCGGTGTATGCGGGAGTCATCGCTACCCTGTTGGGTGCGGCCGCGATGGCGCAGACGGCGCAGCAGGATCAGCAGCGCGATGTCAATCAGCAGGAGCGGATCGAACAGGGTCTGAAGTCGGGTGAGTTGTCCACGCGCGAGGCCGGCCAGCTCGAGCGCCAGCAGCAGCACATCGACAAGATGGAGGCGCACGATCTGAAGAACGGCTCGATCAGCCCGGCCGAGCAGGCCCGGTTGAATGCCGCGCAGAACAAGGCCAGCCGCTCGATCTACGCCGACAAGCACAACGGCGTGACCGGCAATCCCAATTCCGCCTCTTCGGAGCGCATGCAGGCGGACGTCCAGCGTAACGTCGATCAGCAGCAGCGCATCGCCAACGGAATGAAGAGCGGCGCTCTGACCAATCGTGAGGCAGGCTCTCTGGAGCGTGGTCAGGCCCACGTGGATCGCAAGGAAGCGAACGCTGCTGCCAACGGGCATGTGAGCGCTGCCGAGCAGCGCAACATCCAGGCTAGCGAGAACCACCAGAGCAACCGTATCTACCGCAAGAAACACAACCTGCGGACGAAGTAGGACGCCAGACCAGCGGCGTGCGCAAGTGCGGCCCGGAGCAGTCCGGGCCGCACGACTTTACAATACAAAACGCGCCGCTGCGCCAGCGAGCCGCCGCGCTTGCGCGCCACCGGCCGGATCTGCGACCCTTCCGCGTGTATGCCATTCACCTTCGCGCACCCGGCTGCCGTGTTGCCGCTGCGCCGCTTCAGATTCCTGCTGACCCTTCCGCTCGCCATCGGCAGCCTCGTGCCCGACGTGCCGTATTACCTCCCGGTGCGTCTGGGGCGGCTGTTGTCGGATACCCACTCGATCTGGGGTTCGTTCGTGATCGGCCTGCCCCTGGGCATGACGCTGCTGGTGGGGATCCTGCTGCTGCGGGAGCCGCTCACCGTGTTGATGGGCCCACGGCTGCGAGCGATCTGCCTGCGCTCCGTCGAGCATTTCACCGAACGTCCGCAGCATTGGCCGATTGCGCTTCTGTCGCTGCTATTGGGTTCATGGACGCATATCGCGTGGGATTCTTTCACGCATCCTGATGGGTGGACCACGTTACGCGTGGCGGCTTTGCAGGCCCCGGTCACGCTGTTCGGCTGGCAGACCGAAGTCAATCACCTGTTGCAGTATGTGAGTTCCGTGTTTGGCCTCGCGGTGATGGCTGTCTGGTTGCGCGGCATGCTCGCGCGCGAACCTGAGGTCGCAGTCGGTGAGATGCTACGCGAAGGGGCGCGTCACCTGCTGCTGACACTGGCGAGTGCGGCGGGACTGCTGATCGGAGTGGCGCGCGCGCTGGCGCTGTGGGACGGACTGTCCTATTACCATCTGTGCTATCTGCTGTTGACCCGCACCATCGGATGGTTCGCCGGCCTGTACCTGGTCACCGGTCTGCTGATCACGCTCACGCGGCGGCCGCAGCCCGAACCTGCCGGATTCAGGTGAGGAAGCCGATCACGCCCAGCACCGTGCCGATGATCGCCGCGACGCCTCCCAGCACGGGAAAGAACCGCCGGCGCGACAGAAAGTAGAGCGAGGACAGCACCAGGCCCAGTTCCAGGAAGCCCTCACCGATGTCCAGCCGCATGGCCCGGTTCTCCTGGCGGGCCGATTCGGAATGACTGGTCTGGGCCTCCTTCTGGATGTCCTCGGTTTCCCTGGCGTAGCGGGCCGTCTGTGTCGCGTACCGGTCGAGCAACTCCTTGACGCGGGTGTCGTCCGTCGCCAGGGTGCGGGCGAGATCGGCGCCCACCTCGAACATGTGCTGGCGGATCTTCTTGGCCTCGAAATACGACCACTTGTCGTTTTCCTCGGTGCGGTCGATGACGGCCTGGGTGTGCGCACGGTGTGAACCGATGGTGACCACCGCCAGGATGATGCCGATCACGCCCACCGCGACTCCGACCCTCTGGGCAAAGCTGTCGCCCGAATGATCGTGTCCGGTGTGAATCTCCACTTCCGCCATCGAACCCCTCCGCTCCGACCAGGAATGCAGCGGCGGATTCTACGAGGCCGTTCTCTGGGTGTCGCGTCGGATTGCACGGTTCGTCGAGCAGGCACGGTCCCCGGCGGGCAAGCTGTCGGCATCCGTACGCCGCCGCGAGAGCCGGCTGTGCCCGGGGGAGCCCGCGAATGTTGACGCTGTATCACTGGGAACCGAACGCGAATTCCGGCAAGCCCATGCTGACCCTCGCCGAGAAGGGCGTGGAGTATCGCAGTCATTACCTGGATCTGCTGAAGTTCGATCAACACCAGCCCGAGTACCTGCGGATCAATCCGGACGGCACCATCCCGGCGCTGGTGCACGGCGAGCGCGTGCTCACCGAGTCCACTCCCATGATGGAGTACATCGACGAGGAGTTTCCGGGGCCGCCGCTGCGGCCAACGCATCCGCTGGAGCGCTGGCGCATGCGCTGGTGGATGCGATTCTTCGATGCCTATTTCGCCCCTTCGCTGAGCATGATCGGCTGGTCCGTGTTCGTCGGCCCGGCGGCGCGCCAGCGCGATCCGCGCGAGCTCGAGGCCGCCGTCGCGAGGATTCCGCTGGAGTCGCGCCGCATCGCCTGGCGCAAGGCGCTGTTCAACGAATTCAGCGAGGCGGAGCTGACCGAGTCGCGCCGGCGCGTGGGATTCGCCATCGGTACTCTCGAGAGGCACCTCGAGCAGCACACGTGGATCGCCGGTGACAGCTACTCGCTCGGCGACATCAACGGTTTCAACCTGGGCTACGCCTTGCCGCTGTCGCAGCCCGAGCGCTGCAACGACCAGAAGACTCCGCGCATCATGGAGTGGCTGCGGCGCATCTATGAGCGGCCGGCGGCGAAGCAGACGTGGGCCATGGGCCGCACCCGGATGGCCTCGCGCATCGAGCTTCTGGAGCGCAGATGAGCGGCACTCTCGAGCTGTACCACTGGGAGCCCAACGGCTATTTCCTCAAGCCGCTGATCGCGCTGTACGAAAAGGGGGCCCGGTTCACCAGCCACTGGTTCGATCCGACGGCGCTCGAGCAGTTCGCGGCGGGCTTCCCGGGCAACACCGAGAGCGCGCTGCACCTGGAGCGGGAGGGGCCGCTGCTCGTACACGGAGCGATGGTCATCAGCAGTTCCTTCTTCATGCTGGAGTACATCGCGGAGGCTCTGCCGGGACCTGACCTGTGCGCCGGCGGAGCGCTCGAGCACTATCGCTCGCGTGCCTCGGGTCAGTTCCTCACGGGACTCGGTGCCGACGTCAGCCTGTTGGGCTGTGCACGGTATCTGGCGCCGGTGTTGCGCGCGAGGGATCAGACGGCCCTGTCATCCCGTCTGCGGGCCATCGAGCCGCAGGAGCGGCGCAACTCCTGGCTCGCGTTTCTCGACGGAACGTACACCGATGAGGTGCTGGGCAAAGTCCGCGAGCGCCTGAGATTTCCGCTGGGTCGGGTGGAAGAGGCCCTGGGCATGCGAACCTGGCTGGCCGGCCCCGACTACTCCATCGCGGATATCGATGCGTTCGCGATGCTCCGTCCGCTGGCCCGACTGGCGCCCGAACTCATCGGAACAGCCCGGACGCCCCGGATCGTCGACTTTCTGCAGCGCATGGAGGCACGCCCCGCGGTCAGGCAGGCCCTCGCTCTCAGCCGCAGCGGCCAGCCGCACGAAGCGTTCGTGCCCGGCGCCGAGCCCTCGCGCTGGGGTTGACCACGCGGTGGGGTTGATCACGCGGTGGGGTTGATCAGCGCGGCTTGTCGAGCTCCTGCCGGAAGATCGGATTGCGGAGCAGGAAGCGGATCGCCTCGGCGCGCTCCGTGTTGATGGGCTCATCGGGAAATGCCGCCAGCATCGCCTGGAAATGCTCGGCCGCCCCCTCCTTGAACTCGCGGTGCGTGAAGATGTAGAGGTCGTTCCGCAGGATGCCGTGCAGGATGCGTTCGCCGCACTCCACGGGATCCATCCACAGCGGATTGTTGGGGCGCGCCGCGAGGCGCGCCTCGTCTTCCGCGAAGCCGCTGTCGCGCTTGTACTTCTCCGGGCGGGTCTTCGCGCTCTCGCGGATGTTGGTCTGAACCGGTCCGGGGCAGAAAGCCGAGACGCCGATGCGATCGGCGGCGAGGTCCGTGCGCAGACACTCCGACAGGCCGATCATCGCCGCCTTCGCGGTACCGTAGATGGAGAAATTCATGACCGGGATCAACGCGGCCATGGAGGAAGTATTGACGATATGACCGCCTTCGCCGTGCGCCAGCAGATGCGGCAGGAAGGTGGTGATTCCGTTGATCACACCCCCGATCATCACGCCGAGGCCCCAGTCCCAGTCGTCATACTTCGCCTGCTTGACCGACCCACCGATGCCCATGCCGGCGTTGTTCACCAGGATGTGCACCTTGCCGAAGGCACGCAGCGTCTGCATGGCCGCATCCGCATAGGCTGCCCGATCGGTCACGTCCAGGCGAATTCCCAGCACCTGGGCGCTCTGGCCGGCCCGGGCGAATCCGTCGAGACTGTCGTCGAGATGGTCCTGGCGGACATCGGCCATCACAACCTTGGCCCCGGCGCGTACCAGGACCCTGGTCAGCCCCAGGCCGATGCCGCTGGCGCCGCCGGTGATGAAAGCCACTTTGCCCTGGACGGTGTCCATTGTGCGGTCCTGCGCAATCGCGTGAGTGTGGGGGGGGACTGTAGCGAACCGCCCCTCGCGGCGACTCGCTGGCCAGCGAACAGGACCCGACCAGGAGGGCAATGCGGGGCCGTCTCGGCCTGAAGTTCAGCGCGGCGTCGCGAACAGCTGAGTCCAGAAGATGCCGCCCGCACTGGATGTGTTGACGGCGTAGGCGACCGCCATTTCCCTGAATCGGGGACTCATCAGGTTCTCGCAGTGATGCGGACTGCCGATCCAGCCGTTCACGGCCTCTTCGGGGGTCATGACGCCGCTGGCCAGGTTTTCACCCACGACACGCCATTTGTATCCGCTGCGCGTTACTCGTTCGGCGGGTGAGCTGCCGTCGTGGCCGATATGATCGAGATCATCATGACGGGCCATGTCCTGCGAGTGCTCGCGTGCGGGGCGCTCCAGGGTCGGTGCCAGCACCAGGGGAGGCGCGGCGGGATAGGCCACGCGGCCACACAATCGCCCGTGGGCCCGGGCCTCATTGGTGAGTTCGAGGACGCGCCGGCTCACACGATCGCGGTCCCCGGGTGCCGGCGGCGAGAACGGTGCTGCGACGATCACCCAGACATCCGGGCCGCGACGATAACTGCCGATTTCCGTCAGGCTGCGGTCGATGACCTGCGTGCAGAACTGACTCTCCACCAGGTGCGCAACGTCGCGATCACCAGGGACATTCCTCAGGCGAACTGACGACGAGGCCACCGAGCGATATCTCGCGTGTCGCTCGGCGCCGGGCAGGGAGTCTCCCGCCGACAGGCCGCGCGCGGCCGCATCGAGCTGACGGTTCTCGTGCAGCCGCTGGGTGGCTCCGGCGAGGCCGTGACAGCCTCGCATGCGAACCTCGTTGAGGGCAGCAGTCACGTCGGCCAGCGCGGCCACAGGGCAGGCACTCAACAGCAGACACACAATCGCTCGGCTCACGGACGTTCTCACTGGACTTCGGCCCCCGCGCTCGGTCATCGTTGGCCCATGCCGTTCGCCTCCGCAAGACCCTCGTTCGAGCATGGCCACTGGCCCTGGCGGGAAGGCAATCGGTTCCTGCTGCTCGATTCGAGCGACCAATACCTGGAACGCATGGTGCGGGCAATCGATGACGCGCGATCTTATGTCCTGCTGGAGATGTACCTCGTGCAGTCCGGCGAGGTCTCGGGGCGCTTCATCGAGGCGTTCGTCCGCGCCGCGCGACGTTCTGTCGCCGTGCATATCGTACTCGATGGGTTCGGTTCGCTCGGCCTGTCCAATGCGGACCGGCGTCGCCTGAGCGATGCGGGCGTCGAGCTGCGCACCTACAACATCGTGAGGCTGCGCAAACGCCTTCACAACTTCATGCGCGATCACCGCAAGCTTCTCATCGTCGATGGGCGGTTCGCTTTCGTGGGCGGAGTCGGGCTCACGGACGAGTTCGGCGTCCGCGGTCCGCCAGGCTGGCCGTGGCGCGACCTGGTCGTCGAGATCCGCGGACCCGTGCTGCAGGACTGGCAACAGGCTTTCGCCCGTACCTGGCGCCGCAGCTGTGGCCAGGAGCTGGGACTGACACTTGCGCCTCCGGAATCCCTGTCGGGCGAGCTCGCCCGCGGCAGGGTGGTGTTGAGCGAGGCCTGGTACCGGTCGGAGCTGGCCGATGCGGTTTCGCGGCGCATCGGCACGTCGCGGCAGCGCGCCTGGGTGATGAGCGCCTATTTCGTGCCCTCAAGGCGGTTTCGCAAGGCGCTGCGGGCGGCGGCCCGCCGGGGTGTCGATGTGCGCCTGCTGGTTCCCGGGCCGCTGACCGATCATCCCTGGGTGCGACATGCGGCCCGGCGGTTCTATGACAAGCTGTTGCGCAACGGCGTGCGCATATTCGAGCTGCAGGGGCACGTGCTCCACGGCAAGATGACGATCTGCGACGACTGGGTGTCCGTGGGCTCGAGCAACCTGGATCGCTGGAGCTTCAAATGGAATCTCGAAGCCAACCAGGAGGTGGACAACGCCGCGTTCGCCGCCTCGGCCGCCGCAGTGTTCCAGAAGGACTGCGCGCAATCGGTGGAGTTGGACCGGCGCCGCTGGCGCCAGCGCGCGCGTCTTGACCGCCTGCGCGAACAGATCGCCGGCGCGCTCGATCGCTGGCTCGAGAACTGGCGGCGTCCGAATTCCTGAAGGCTGCCGGGGCCCGGCACTCCGGCCCGCGATGCCAGTCCGCGGGAGCCAACCACCCCGGCCCGCAGTGTCAGGGTGCGGGCATCGGTTCGGGGGAGAACAGCTCCGTGGTGCGCACATAGGACAGCAGGATGGATGACATGACCTGCATCTGCGTCCGGTAGGTGCGCAAGGCCGTCGCCTTTCGCTCCTCCTCCAACGGCTCCAGCCGGAAAGGCGCCAGGGGAAGGCCCTTGCCCCGCGGAGGCCATCCCAGCTCGCGCCCGGGCTGGTAGCCGCGCGGCGCCGGCCAGCCTTCGCCGCCGTGGACGATCCAGTAGCGTGCACGGCCGAGCTGGTTGCGGCGAGCCAGGGTGCGCATTGTCAGGATGCCTGTCGCCCGATGATCCGGGTGCGTGTCTCGCGGGCTGGGTGCCAGCACGAGCGTCGGTCGCGTCCTGTCGAGCACCGACTCGAAATCGCGCTCCAGGCTGTTGCCCGTGTACGGATGTCCGGGAAACAGGCTTGCCGGGTAAGGAACGCTCCTGGCATCGGTGAAGCGCGAGTGATACGCAGTGACATAGTGGTCCGTGAGCAATGCGAGCAAGCCCCGATCGGGGTAACCGAGAAAGTACAGTTGCCCGGGGGAGACGCCCAGCACCCCAGCCGCGGATCGCGCCTCCTGCATGCGCTTCAGGGCCAGATCCCGCAGTCGTGCGGGCTTCAGGAACAGGCTCTTCTCCACCACGATGAGATCGAGCTCGCTCGCATCGCCACTCGTGATCCACACGATGGTCACGCGCCCGCCGGCGGCCAGCACGCGCTGGATCACTCCGGCGCAGCACAGCGACTCATCGTCGGGATGCGGAGCGACCACGAGCAGTGACGTCGCAGGACCAGGAGCGGGCAGGGCGGATGGCACTGTGTCCGCGCGCAGCCCCGGGTCGGCGTGCAGCCCCGGGTCGGCGTGCAGCGCAAGGGCCGCCACGGTGAGCAAAATGACGCCCGCAAGCCAGGGCGCCTGCTTTACAGTGCGCGCATCCCTCAGCATGGAGTGATCCGATGACGCGGCGAGCTTTGCTGTCCTACCACGATCCGCAATTCGTCGATTCCGAGGAGGCGCGCCCGCTGCGGATCCTGTCCGAGTATCTCGCCCCCATGCGTGCATTCTGTGCGCAACATGTACGCGACACGGTGGTTTTCTTCGGATCGGCGCGGGCGCGGGTCGATGGTCCGCTGGGCGGATATCTGCGCGATGCGACCGAGCTGGCGCGTCTCGTCACACAGTGGAGCCTGTCCCTGCCCGACAACGGCAATCGTCTGGTGGTATGTTCCGGTGGCGGCGGTGGCATGATGGAAGCGGCGAACCACGGTGCATCGCTTGCCGGCGGCCGCAGTGTGGGACTCAACATCGGGCTGCCGCACGAGCAGCGACCCAACCCCTATATCACGCCCGAACTGTCCTTCGAGTTCCATTACTTCTTCATGCGCAAGCTGTGGTTCGCGCATCTCGCCCGTGCCATCGTCGTCTTTCCGGGTGGCTTTGGCACGCTGGATGAGTTGTTCGAGATCCTGACCCTGGCGCAGACCCGCAAGCTCGACCGGCAGATCGCAGTCGTGCTGTACGGCACGGAGTACTGGCGGGACATCGTCAACTTCGAGGCGCTCGTGCGTCATGAAGTGATCGACCGTGCGGACCTGGATCTGTTCAGTTTCGCCGACGATCCCCAGGTCGCGCTGAAGCTGCTGCAGGCCTGCATCGAGCCCGGTGGCGGCGGGGTGGCCGACCGGCCCGATTTCGCCAACTCACGTCCCGCCGACGGGTTGTGTTCGTGAGTCCGGCACCGGCGGGGCGGGGGGTGCCGGCGGGGCGTGGGGACGCGGCGTTCCGGGACTTGCATTTGATTTAATAAATCGTAAACTAATTACGCATCCTGCAAGTATCGCCCTGCAACTGTCCACGAGGCATGACCATGAGAGATCCACCCCAGGGCTGGCCACGCATTTCCTGCTCCGTCTATTACGAGGACCCCGCCAGGGCGATCGACTGGGTGGTGGACGCGTTCGGATTCGAAGTCCGGCTCAAAGTGGTCGGCGATGGCGGCCGCATCGAGCACTCGGAGCTGACCCTGGGTGGCGGCCTGATCATGATCGGCGATGCGGCCAAAGCCGCGGCGCGCTCGCGTGTGCCGCTGCCGACTCCCAAAGCACTTGGCGGAGCCAACACGCAGCAGATGTGCATTTACGTGGACGATGTGGATGCACATTGCGCACGTGCCCGCGCGGCTGGAGCGAAGATCACGCACGAACCGGCTACCACCGATTACGGAGACGATTACTGGACGGATCGATACTACGAAGCGGAGGATCCCGAGGGTCACCGGTGGTATTTCATGCAGCGGCTGCGCTCACCACATTGAAGACTGCGGCCGCAACAAGTCTCGGGCTGACGTTTGCCGCGCTGGCGGATCCGGCCCGTCGTGGCGTCATCGATCTCCTGCGCTGCAAGCCGCGCCGCGCGGGCGAACTGGCGAGCACGCTGGCCATCAGCGCGCCGCGCATGAGTCAGCATCTGCGTGTGTTGCGGGAAAGCGGCCTCATTCAGGAGGATGCCGGCGAGGGGGACGCGCGGGTGAGGGTGTACCGGCTGCGTCCCGAGCCGTTCAGCGCTCTGCGGGGTTGGCTCGATGAGGTCGAGGAGTTCTGGCAGGCCGAGCTTGCCGCCTTCAAAGCGCACGCCGAGCGCTCAAGGTCGAAGCGCTGACCGTGAGCGGCGCGATCTGTTCATGAGTGCGTCCGCTCGATCGGGGGACGTCGCAACCGTATCAGTCACAGTTGGTGTTGGGCAGACGCTGGCTTTCGACGTATTCACGCGTGAGATCGACCTCTGGTGGCGGCGTGGTGTCAGATTCCGTTTCGGTCGGCGGGTCGGTGCGCTGTGTCTGGAATCCGGGGTGGGTGGCAGACTGTTCGAGTCGTTCGATTCGGAGTCGGGACCCCATGTCATCGAAGTGGGACGCGTGACCCACTGGGATCCGCCTGCTGCGCTCGCCTTTACGTGGCGCAATGTCAACTTCGCCGAGGACGAGATCACCCAGGTCGAGATCACGTTTGAATCCCTGAGCGAGACCTCGACGCGCGTCACGGTCCGGCATCGCGGCTGGGCAATGCTGCGGCCCGATCACCCCGCGCGGCACGGGCTGGCGCCTGGCGAGTTCATCCGGGTGACGGGCCTGTGGTGGGGCGATCTCATGACGGCACTGCGCGAGTACATCGACCGCGCCCGCAATCCCTGATCCGGTGTACGCTTGTCAGGATGTGCGAACGCCTCGTCATTCCGGGTCGGGCTGAAGTCGAACAGGACCTGTCGGTTCTCAACCCGTGGTGGTCCTTCGAGACCCGATTCAACGTGGCCGTCACGCACAAGGTTCCGGCCGCGCGCATGCACGCGAAGGAATCCGAAGGCGTGATGATGCGTTGGGGCCTGGTGCCCGCGGAAACGAAGCTGGAGCCGAGGGCTCCGATCGGCGCTGGCGTCGCCACGGTCGAGGCTGCGGCAGTCAGTACGTCGTCCGCGCTGCGCAATGTCTGGATGTCCGCGCAGCGGTGCATCGTGCCGCTCGCGGGATTCTACGTAT
>DATKLO010000142.1:0-8598 GCA_035542375.1 Steroidobacteraceae bacterium
AACGAGGGCCGCCGCCACCCGCGAGCGGCCCTTGTGCTATTGCCCACCGTCTCCCATTTCGAGGATTGAAGCTTGAGCGCTGTCAGCAAGTCGTTCCCCTACGGTTCCCATACGGTCACGATCGAGTCCGGCGAGATGGCCCGGCAGGCCGAAGGGTCTGTCCGCGTCTCCATGGGCGACACCGTCGTTCTTGTGACCGCCTGCGCGGAGCACACTCCGCGTGCCGGACGTGATTTCTTCCCCTTGACCGTCAACTACGTCGAGAAGACCTACGCGGCCGGGCGGATCCCTGGCGGATTCTTCAAGCGTGAAGGTCGTCCGACCGAGAAGGAGACGCTGACCTCGCGTCTCATCGATCGCCCGATTCGGCCGCTGTTCCCGGACGGCTTCTATAACGACGTGCAGGTCGTGGCCACGGTCATGTCGATGGATCCCGATATCGATGCGGACATTCCTTCGCTGCTGGGCGCCTCCGCCGCACTCGCGATCGCCGGAATTCCGTTCAACGGCCCCATCGGTGCTGCGCGCGTGGGCTGGAAGGACGGCCGCTATCTGCTCAATCCCACCGCGAAGGACCTGACCGAGTCGGCACTGCACCTCGTGGTCGCCGGCACCGAGCAGGCCGTGCTGATGGTGGAGTCGGAGGCCAAGGGCCTCTCCGAGGAAGTCATGCTGGGTGCCGTGGTGTTCGGCCACGAGCAGATGCAGACCGCCATCAAGGCGATCCGCGAGCTCGCCGCGCAGGTCGGCAAGCCGCGCTGGAACTGGCAGGCCACCCCCGACAATCCGGATCTGGTCAGCGCCGTGGCGCTGCACGCCCAGGCGGCTCTCGGCGAGGCTTATTCGATCACCGAGAAGCAGCAGCGTCACAATCGCATCAGCGAGATCAAGGCGCAGACCCTTGCTACCCTGACCGGCGGTGACAGCGCGAAGTGGACCGCGGAGCAGGTCGATGGCGTGCTGTTCAAGCTCGAGAGCAACATCGTGCGTCAGCGCGTGCTCAACGGTGAACCGCGTATCGACGGCCGCGATGCGAAAACGGTCCGCCCGATTACCGTCAAGGTGGGCGTGCTGCCGCGAACCCACGGCTCTGCGCTGTTCACCCGTGGCGAGACCCAGGCGATGGTGGTTACCACGCTCGGCACGACACGCGATGCCCAGATCATCGACGGACTCGACGGCGAACGCCGCGAACCGTTCATGCTGCATTACAACTTCCCGCCGTTCTCCGTGGGCGAGACGGGCATGATGGGTTCGCCGAAGCGCCGCGAGATCGGCCACGGCAATCTCGCCCGGCGCGGCGTCAACGCGGTCATGCCGGACATGGCTACGTTCCCTTACGTCATCCGCGTCGTCTCGGAGATCCTGGAATCCAACGGTTCGAGCTCCATGGCAAGTGTGTGCGGTACCTCGCTGTCGCTCATGGACGCGGGCGTTCCCATCAAGGCGCCGGTTGCTGGCGTGGCGATGGGCCTGGTGCTGGAGGGCAACCGCTTCAAGGTGCTCACCGACATCCTGGGTGACGAGGATCACCTGGGCGACATGGACTTCAAGGTCGCCGGCACGAAGGATGGGATCACCGCCCTGCAGATGGACATCAAGGTCGAGGGCGTCACGCCCGAGATCATGCGCGTGGCCCTCGAGCAGGCCCGCGAGGGCCGATTGCACATCCTGGGCGAGATGAATCGCGTCATCCAGGAGCCGCGCGCCAAGATGTCCGAGTGGGCGCCCTCCATCATCACGCTGAAGATCGACCCGGAGAAGATCCGCGACGTGATCGGCAAGGGTGGCGCGGTGATCCGTCAGATCACCGAGGAAACCGGCACCACCATCGACATCGAGAACGATGGCACCGTGAAGATCGCATCGGTGAGTGGCGCGGCGGGACGCGAAGCGCAGCGGCGCATCGAGCTGATCACCGCCGACGTCGAAGTGGGCCAGGTGTACGAGGGCAAGGTGGCACGCCTGATGGACTTCGGCGCTTTCGTGACCATCCTGCCGGGCCGCGATGGCCTGGTGCACATCTCACAGATCTCCAACGAGCGCGTGGAGCGGGTGAGCGACAAGCTCAAGGAAGGCGATGTGATCCGGGTGAAAGTCCTGGAGGTCGACCGCCAGGGCCGCATCCGTCTGTCCATGCGGGACGTGGACGCAGCCTGACCCCACCGGGCGTCCCGATTCCACGCGGACGCCGGCTCGCGCAGCCACCGCAACGCGGAGGGCGACCGCCCTCCGCGCGATGACCGCTTACTGTTTCTCCATCGGCTCCAGGTCGGAGCGGCCGCGACCCACCGCATTCACCAGCGTGCGGTAGATCTCATCCTGTACCGAGCGCCAGCGCTGGAAGTTGCGCTGCGCCAGGTGGTTCACGGCATCGGCCGATTCGGGGTCCGCGGCGCTCTTCAATCGCTCGCGCGTATCCCGTTGCTGGCTGGCGAAGAGTTTCAGGCTCTGCTCGAGGTAACTGCCGATCATCCCCTGCAGGGCGCCGCCATAACTGCGGATCACCTGCGAGAGGAAGTCGCGGCTCATGAGCGGCTCGCCTCCATGCTCCTGCTCGGCGATCACCTGCAGCAGGATCGAACGCGTAATGTCCTCCTGTGTCTTCTTGTCCATGACCACGAAATCAATTCGATCGACTACCAACCTCCGGATGTCGGAAAGCGTGATGTAACGACTTTCCACGGTGTCATACAAACGCCTGTTCGGATATTTCTTGATCGTGCGAGGTTCGCTCATTCTCTTATGCCCTCGTGTGTATGCAGCACGGTCCCAGTCCCAGGGCGTCAGGATTGGCGCACGACTACCTTAGTCCACTTTGTGAGCTAAACCCAACTTTTTCGCGCGCCGGGTGCGGCGGCGGCAACTTCAGGCGGGTGTAACGGCCGTGACACTGCGCAGGTGGCGGCAGGCAGACACGCGCCAGGCGGCCGTGGCCCATGCGAGCAGCTGCGCGGGCGGGCCGGACTCCAACTCCGCCGGCGGGTGCATGTTGAGCAGTCGTAAAGCAACGCACAGTGTCGCGCCGGCACGGGCGGCATCCAGCGGCACGGCCCGGCGTGACTTGGAGAGTTTGTCCTGGTCCGCGGACAGCACGAGCGGCAGGTGCGCGTAGCGGGGCGTGCGCACGGCGAGTGCTTGCTGCAGTGCAATCTGCCACCCCGTGCTCTCCAGCAGATCCGCACCACGAACCACATCCGTGATGTCCTGGTAGGCATCGTCCACAACCACGGCCAGCTGATACGAGACGATGCCGTCCTTGCGGCGGATCACGAAGTCACCGAGCGTGGCCAGATCGAAGCGACAGCTCCCCTGGATGCGGTCCTCGAACTCGCTGACCTGGGTGTCCCTGACGCGGAATCGTCGGGCCGTGGGTCCGGTGCCACGGGGTCCGTCGCGGCAGGTGCCGGGGTAACCCGTCTCATCGTGGCCCGCGAGTTCGCGCCTCGAGCAGGCACACTCGAAAGTCAGGCCGCGCGACTTGAGCTGATCCGTGACAGCCAGGTAGCGCTGCACGTGCCGGCTCTGATGGAGCACTTCGCCGTCCCATTCGAGCCCGAAGGTTTCGAGGGTGCGCAGGATGCCTGAGGCGCTCCCGGGCACCACGCGAGGCGTGTCGAGGTCCTCCATGCGGACCAGCCACCGGCCACCCTGATGGCGGGCATCCAGGTAGCTGCCGAGCGCGGCAACCAGGGAGCCCAGGTGCAGATCACCGGTGGGAGAGGGCGCGAAGCGCCCGACGTAATGGGAAGGAGCGGCCGGGCGAGGCGATCCGCGATGCGAACCTGCCGCGAGGGAATCGCCGACCGCGTTCCGGTCAGCGGTAGCGGTCGTCTCGATCGCCGTACTGTCGCTCGCGCCGCTCGCGGCGCTCCTGGGCCTCGATGCTCAGAGTGGCCACCGGGCGCGCTTCGAGGCGCTTGATGCCTATCTCTTCGCCCGTCTCCAGGCAGTAGCCGTAGGAGCCGTCCTCGATACGCTTGAGCGCCTCGTCGATCTTGCGGATCAGCTTGCGCTCGCGATCCCGGGTGCGCAGCTCAAGGCTGAATTCCTCTTCCTGCGTGGCCCGGTCGTTCGGATCGGGGAAGTTGGCCGCCTCGTCCTTCATGTGGGAGACGGTGCGGTCCACTTCGACCATCAGGTCCTGCTTCCAGTTGAGCAGGATCTGGCGGAAGTGCTCGAGCTGCTCCTTGCTCATGTACAGCTCGCCGCGCTTGACGATGTACGGCTGTACGTTGCGTGGTCCTGCGAGCAGGCTGCCGGGCTCCAGGGTATCCGCGTCGTCCGCGTCGGGCTGCATGGGCACAGCGCGCGGCGGTACGACTATCTGGCTCGATGCCGCAGGCGGCGTCGGGTGGCTCGCGGCGGCCGCCGTCGGCTCCGCGGCTCGGTGATTCTCGTGGACGGCGTCGGCGGCCCGATGCGGGGACGCAGCCTTCTTCGGCGCAGGCGCGCTCTTGCGCGCGGCGTGGGCGGGTGGAACTGTGCTTGCGCGCTCGGCCGGCTTGCGGGCCACCAGGGGCTTCCGCGCCGGTGGTCGGCTTGCCGCCTTCTTACCCTTCGCAGCCTTCGGCGCGGGTTTCTTGGCCGGCATCATCGCTCCTCAATAAGCCTGTGCCCCTAAGGTGGGGCCCGGTGAAGGACGCGGGATTATACCGGCCGAGGCCCGGAAGTCACGGTCCGTCTGCCGCCCGTGGACAGCGGCCCGTCTAGGGCAACGCGACCGCCGCGGCGGGCTGCCAGCCAGGCTGTCGGCGTTCGACGACGACGGTGGTGTAAATACCGCCGCGCACGTTGAAACGGGCCGTCAGGCGCAGGAAGCGTGGTGTCACGGTGGCGGCCAGCTTGTCCGCGATCTCGTTGGTGACGGCTTCGTGGAAGGCGCCGCGATCACGGAACGACCAGATGTACAACTTCAGCGACTTGAGCTCCACGCACAGCCGCTCCGGCACGTATTCCAGCTCGAGAGTGGCGAAGTCCGGCTGGCCGGTCTTCGGGCACAGGCAGGTGAACTCCGGGATCTGCATCCGGATGGTGTAGTCGCGACCCTCGGGGTTGGCGAAGGTCTCCAGATCGGTGGCACTCGGTGGTGGCATATGCATCGCTCAATCAGTGCCGTTACTTTACACTACGCGATCAACTGACCCTCCTCAGGCGGAGAGTGCGCGCGCAATGCGGCTGACCAAGATCAAGCTCGCCGGTTTCAAGTCCTTCGTCGATCCCACCCAGGTCAGCTTTCCCGGAAACCTCACCGGCGTCGTCGGTCCGAACGGCTGCGGCAAGTCGAACATCATCGACGCGGTGCGCTGGGTCATGGGCGAGCTGTCCGCCAAGCACCTGCGCGGCGACAACATGGCCGATGTCGTGTTCAACGGCTCGGCGGCGCGCAAACCGGTCGGCACGGCCTCCGTCGAGCTGCTGTTCGACAACGCGGACGGCAAGATTTCAGGCCCTTACGCCAGCTACAGCGAAGTCTCGCTGAAGCGCCAGGTCTCGCGGGACGGCTCCTCGTCCTACTTCATCAACGGCGTGCGCTGCCGCCGCAAGGACATCACCAACCTGTTCCTGGGCACGGGCCTGGGCTCGCGAAGCTACGCCATCATCGAACAGGGAATGATCTCGCGCCTCATCGAGGCGAAGACCGAGGACATGCGCTCCTTCGTCGAGGAGGCCGCTGGCATCTCGCGCTACAAGGAGCGGCGCAAGGAGACCGAGAGCCGCATGTCCGAGACGCGCGAGAACCTGGAGCGCCTGCAGGATCTGCGCGATGAGGTCGAGAAGCAGATCCGGCATCTGCAGCGCCAGGCCGCCACGGCGCGCCGCTACCAGGCGTTTCGGGAGCAGGAGCGACGGCTGACCGCCGAACTGCTGGCCCTGAAGCTGCGCGATCTGGACAGCGGCGCGGAAGTGCACGACAGCGCCATGCGCGAGCGCGAGCTGGCGATGCAGGCGGCGCTCGCCGATCAGCGCGGCGCCGAGGCGGCAATCGAGAAGCAGCGGGCCTTCCACACCGAGCAGAGCGAGCGGGTCTCGCTGGTCCAGGGCCGCTATTACGAGGTTGGCGCGGAAATCTCGCGGCTCGAGCAGACGATCCAGCACACTCGCGAACTGCGGGAGCGACAGCGCTCCGACCTCGCGCAGGCGCATGCAACGCTGGCGGAGCTGGCGGCGCACATCGGCCGCGACGAGATCCAGCTCGGTGAGCTGCGCGCGGAAATCGCGCGCCTCGCGCCCGAACTGGAGTCGGGGCAGCGGGCCGAATCCTCCGCCGTCGAGGCGCTCGAGGCCGCCGAACGGCGCCTGCAGGACTGGCAGCAGCGCTGGGAGGAATTCAACCGCGCGCTGGGCGCGGCCGACCAGACCACGCAGGTGGAGCGGGCGCGCATCGAGCAGCTCGAGAATCAGCTGCGACGCCATACCGCGCAGTCGGACCGGCTCGCCCTGGAGCGGGAGTCCCTGCTCGCGCAGGATTCCTCCGATCAGCTGGCCGTTCTGAGAGCGGAGGAGTCGGAGGCTCGTGCGGCCAGCGATGAGCTGACGCGCGCGCTGAACGCGGCCCTGGAGCGAGTTCAGTCTCTGCGGGTCGAGCAGATTGCCGCCGAGAAGCGGCTGGAGGCCTCGCGTGCGGATCGCGAACGCGCGCGCGCCGAGCAGACCTCGCTCGAAGCTGTGCAGCAGGCCGCTCTCACTCACGATGCCGGAAGTGCCATCGAGTGGCTGGCGGGCGCGGGGCTCAGCAAGCGACCACGCGTCGCAGCGGCTCTCGAGGTGCAGAACGGCTGGGAGCGCGCGGTCGAGACGGTGCTCGGGGATTATCTGGAGGCCGTGTGTGTCGAGGGCCTGGATGAAGTGGCGAGTGCGCTGTCCGGACTGTCGAAGGGGCGTATCGCGCTGGTGGAGTCGGGTGAATCCATCACGGGCAGTGGCGCGGAAAGCCTCGCCTCCCGGGTGACAGGACCGGCCGCCGCCGTCGCCTCGCTGGCGCAGGTGCTGACAGCGCAGAGCCTGACGGAGGCGCTCCAGGCTCGTGGCTCCCTTGCAGCCGGGCAATCGATCATCACGCGCGAGGGAGAGTGGATCGGGCGCAACTGGCTGCGCGTGAGTCGCGGATCGGATCATCACGCCGGTGTAATCGAGCGCGAGCATCGCCTGAAGGTCCTGCGCGCGAACGTGGCCTCGGCAGAGGAGCGCGTGGGCGCGGTCGAGGCGCACCTGGCTGCGGTGCGCGAATCCCTGGCCGAGGCCGAATCCAGCCGCGATCGGGCGCAATCGGGCATCCAGAGCGCGCACCGCCGGCATGCCGAATTGCTCAGTCAGCTCGAGGCCATGCGCGCACGCGCGCAGGAGTCGACACTGAGGCGTGAGCGCCTCGAAGAGGAAGCGGCGGATGTGCTGCGGGAGCAGGACGCGGCCCGCGAGACGCTGGCCCGTGCGAATGCCGAGCTCGACCGCGGACTCGCGCTGCTCAACGAGCTGGATTCGCACCGGCACGAGTTGGAGAGCGAACGGGATGAATGCCGCGAAGCCGTCGCCGCCGCCCGCTCGCGCGCCCAGGTCGCGCAGATGGCCGCGCGGGATCTGCTGATCCGCATCGAGTCACGTCGCTCGTCGGAAGCGTCCGTGGCGGTTGGCGTCAACAGGATGGTGGACCAGCGCGAGCAGCTTGAACGCCGCCGGGATGAGCTGGAAGCGGAGCTGGCCGGGGGTGATGAGCCCATCCTGCAGCTCGAGGCGCGGCTCAATGATTCGCTCGCGCGCCGGCTCGAGGTCGAGTCGGACCTGGCGGTGGCACGACGTGCGCTCGAGGAAGCGGATGCCGAACTGCGCAGTCTCGATGAGAAGCGCGTGGTCGCCGAACAGCTCGTGAATGAAGCGCGTGCCGCGGTGGACAGCGCGAGACTGGCAGCGCAGGAAACACGCGTGCGCCGCGAGGGCATCGCGGAGCAGTTTGCCGAGACCCGGTTTGAGCTGGCGCAGGTGCAGCAGCAGCTCACGGCCGAAGCCAGCGTGCCGAACTGGGAGCACTCGCTGACGCAGGTGCGGGCCGACCTGGAGAAGCTGGGTCAGGTCAACCTGGCGGCCATCGATGAGCTGAAGGAACAGACCGAGCGCAAGGAGTATCTGGACCGCCAGTACGCCGACCTGACCTCGGCGCTCGACACCCTGGACCAGGCCATGCGGCGCATCGACAAGGAGACGCGCACGCGCTTCGAGGAGACTTTCGAGCGCATCAACGCGGGCCTGAAGGAGAAATTCCCGCGCCTGTTCGGTGGCGGTCACGCCTATCTCGAACTCGTGGGCGAGGACATCCTGACGGCCGGCGTGGCGGTGATGGCGCGGCCCCCGGGCAAGAAGAACAGCACCATTCACCTGCTGTCCGGTGGCGAGAAGGCGCTTACCGCGGTGGCGCTCGTGTTCTCCATCTTCGATCTCAATCCCGCCCCGTTCTGCCTGCTCGACGAGGTGGACGCACCGCTGGATGAGCACAATGTCGGGCGCTTCTGCGACATCGTGCGCGAGATGGCGGCGCGCGTGCAGTTCATCTTCATCACGCACAACAAGACCACCATGGAGCTCGCCTCGCAGCTGATCGGGGTC
>DATKLO010000143.1:0-4077 GCA_035542375.1 Steroidobacteraceae bacterium
CATGTAGAAGGAGATCCGGCCCTGGCGCTGCATGCGCTGCATCCGGTCGTCGAACAGCCGCGTCAGCAGCATGTGGCGCAGCCCGACCTGCAGGTCGGGCGCTTCGAGGTGCGGATTCCAGGGGCCGACGGCAGCATGCCGCTCATCGAGCACGCGGACCAGGGAGGTGGCCAGGGATTCGATGTCGGCGACCGAGGCGGTGACATCGGGCCGGATGACCGCACCGGCGGGCGACAGCCGCACATAACTGAAGTCGGGCCGGTCGCCCGGTCGGGCCGGGGGGTGGGGCACATGCAGACGCGACCGCTGAGCCATCTTATGGGTACTCGTTCGGCAGTGCGCCAGGGGGCGCGGATGGGATATTACTGGCGCGGGGCGCAAGAGTCGTTCCAATTTGCCGCCGCGCATGCGCCGCCGGCGCAATGATTGATGCAGCGCGTGCACCTGCCGCGGGCGGACCTGTCACGGCACCCCCGTCATGGACATTGGTCGCGGCGGGCCGCCGCCTCAAGGATGCGGCTTAGTCCTACACCTCGGCCCGGAACTGCCCCTGGCGGGGAGGCGTTGGGAACCCGTCAAGACAACCGATTGGAGCCAGACATGAACCTGAAAACATCCGGCATGGCACTCGCGGTCAGCCTGTTCGCCCTTGCCAGCGCCCAGGCCAGCGACGGCGACCGGCACGAGGCACAGGCCATCAGCCGGGCCAAATTCTCCCTCAGCGAGGCCATCCATCTGGCCGAACGGCAGGGCAACGGTCAGGCGATCAGCGCCGAGTACGAGTTCAATCGCGGCAACCGGGCCTACTACGAGGTCAAGGTCCTGCGCGATGACGGGCGCAAGCTGACCCAGTACCGGCTGAGCCCCGACACCGGACGGGTTCAGGAAGCCAGCGACGAGGAATTCGAAAAACTCTTCACCCGGCTGAAACCGGCTTCCCTGCAGAACGCGCCCACCTCGCTGTCGCGTGCCATCAGCACGGCCGAAGCGCGCTCCGGCGGCAAGGCAACCGAAGCCGAGGTCGATCGGGACGGCGACCAGGTGAAGTACACCGTCAAGGTCGTGAAGCTCGACGGCACCAGCGAGAAGGTCAAGGTCAATGGTGCCGACGGCAAGGTGGCCTCGGCAGACTGAGCCTGTGGGCGGGAACCGGGGCCGGCCGAAACGGCCGGCGCCGGCTCGCCCACCAGTTGCCTGCCCATCCGCTGCGATTTGGGTGACAGCAACCGGGGTGACAGCAGTGGGGCGACAGCCGCGGGCGTCCGTGAACGGACGCCCGCACGCTACACTATGCGCACGTGGCGTCGGGTGTAGCAAAACTGTCATGAAGTCCAGACACACCTGGCGGGGTGTCGTCATGCGCAATGCGCCCCGCCCCCCAGTCAACACAACACCAGCGGTTGCCCCGGGCGAAGCGCGCGTGCGTGTCGGTCGCGAAGTGGCCGGGCGCGGCGGCAAGGGCGTGTCAGTCATCTCCGGGCTGCCGCTGTCGGCGGAGCAGCTGCAGGAGCTGGCAACACGGCTGAAGAAACTGTGCGGCGCCGGGGGCGGCGTGCAGGCGGGCAGGATCGAGATCCAGGGCGATCACCGCGACCGGCTGGTGGCGGAGCTGCAGAAGCTCGGCTACGCGGCCAAACGTTCCGGCGGCTAGCTCCCGGATGACAAGGCCCCGCGAATATTGATATAGATGCTTTTGCGGAAATGGCCAAGGTTCGCCGCGGCGCGGCGGCCTGCGCCATGACGGCGGAACGCATCCATCACCCGGGAGTTTCGAATGAGCAGCAGTCACGCGGAACCATCCGTGTCGAAGAACCACGAACAGCCGCTGGGCGCCCCGAGCGGGGATGCCCTGCTCTTCGCCCGCAACTTCTTCCGTCACCCACGCATGCTCGGTTCCATCATTCCGAGTTCGCGTTTCCTGATCAAGCAGCTGCTCGAGCCCATCGACTGGGAGCAGGCGCGCGTGATCGTGGAATACGGGCCGGGGGTGGGCGGCATCACGGCCGAGATCCTGCGTCGCATGCGTCCCGACGCGCGACTGATCGCGATCGAGACCAACGCCGATTTCGTCAAGTTCCTGCGCCGCACACTGGTCGATGAACGCTTCCACGTGGTGCAGGCTTCAGCCGCCGACGTGCTGGAGATCCTGCGCCAGCACGGTCACAGCAAGGCCAACTACATCATCTCGGGCATTCCCCTGGGCAGCATGCCGAGCGCGCTGCGCGAACCCATCCTGCGCAATACGAGCAAGGCCCTCGAGCCGGGTGGTTCCTTCTTCGTGTTCCAGTTCACCACGCGGGTGCTGCCAGACCTGCGGCGCTTCTTCGGCTACGTGAAGCGCAAGTTCGAGCCGCTCAACGTGTTGCCCGCGCACCTGTTCTTCTGTCAGGGCACCGCCTAGCTCACCGCACAGGAACGGGCGGCGCCGCCCTCCCGGGGGCCGCGCGGCCGCGGTGTGTTACCCTGCGGACATGGCCGAATCGAGCCATTGGGCCTTTCCTGAACGGCTGCAACCGCGGCAGGACGATCTGCGCTTCGATCTGGATGCGGCCCTGCGGTCCGTCGTTCAGCTGCACGCGGAAGTCCCGGACACGGCGTTCACCGCGGCCGTGCTGGGCACCGAGCGCATCGGACATGGCGTGGTGATCGGCCAGGACGGTCTCGTTCTGACCATCGGCTATCTCATCACCGAGGCCCAGACGATCTGGCTCACCACGAACCAGGGCACCGTTATGGCCGGACATGCGCTTGCCTACGACCAGGTGACGGGCTTCGGGTTGGTGTTGCCGCTGGGTCATCTGGGCGTGCCCGCCATGGTGCGGGGCTCGAGCGCGATGTCGATGGTGGGCGATAGCGTGACGGTGATCGGCCAGGGAGGCATCGAGCACGCTCTCGATGCCAGGATCATCGCGCGCCGGGAGTTCGCCGGCTACTGGGAGTATCTGCTGGACGATGCGATCTTCACGGCGCCCGCTCATCCGCAGTGGGGCGGCACGGCACTGGTCGGTGAGAACGGACAGCTGCTCGGCATCGGCTCGCTGCTGGTGCGGGAAACGATCGGCGAACAGACTCTCGATGCGAACATGTTCGTACCCATCGACCTGCTCGAGCCCATCCTCGAGGACATGATCCGGCTCGGACGACCCTCACGCGCCGCGCGGCCATGGCTCGGGATGTACGCCACTCCGATGCAAGGGTTGCTGGTCGTCGGCGGCCTCACCCAGGGAGGGCCGTCGCAGCGGGCCGGCATGCAACTCGGCGATGTCCTGCTGGAGGTGGAAGGCGAGCCGGTCGGCGATCTGGCCGAGCTGCTGCGCAAGGTATGGAGCATCGGGCCTGCCGGGTCGGAGATCGCGATGACGGTGGCGCGTGGACGGAACACGTCACAGCTGCGTGTCCGCTCCGCCAATCGCGAGGATTTCCTCACCAAACCCCGCCGTCATTGAACTCCCGCAATCGGGCGTATCAGGCCTGAGTCATCGAACTCGAGTACGTTGACCCGCGGGCCGACCGCATGGCGCAGCATGCGCTGGGCCGAATACGTCCGCAGCAGCTCCAGCGCCTCGCCGGGCCGGCCACTGAGCCAGGTGGTGTAGGCATCGCGCTCGAGGATGGCCGGCATGCGCGTCACCTCGTCGCCGAGTTCGGCCAACAGGGAATTGGCGGGCACGGTGACCAGGGCGCAACCCTCGAGCACGTCGTCACCGTCGGCGACGAACCGATCCCACAGCGCCGCGACTCCAAACACCGGACGGTTGATCGCGCGCACGTAGTAGGGTTGCCGGTATCCCTTGCCATTGAGTTGCCATACGTAGAATCCCGCGAGCGGCACGATGCACCGCTGACCGGACATCCAGACATTGCGCAGTTCGGGTGATGCGCTGATTTCCGCCGCTTCGACCGTGACGATGCCGGTCCCGATCCGCGCCGAGTCCTCCCGTTTCGTGTCCGCGGGCACAAGGCCCCAGCGCATCATGACACCCTCGGACTCCTTCGCGTGCATGCGCGCAGCCGGAACCTTGTGCGTGACGGCCACGTTGAATCGGGTCTCGAAGGACCACCACGGGTTGAGAACCG
>DATKLO010000144.1:0-13777 GCA_035542375.1 Steroidobacteraceae bacterium
GATCGTATTGACCTGCCCCTCCTCGCCCAGCAGCGCGATGTACTCTCCGACGCGAAACGGCTTCGT
Source organism: Steroidobacteraceae bacterium (assembly GCA_035542375.1). GTDB lineage: Bacteria > Pseudomonadota > Gammaproteobacteria > Steroidobacterales > Steroidobacteraceae > 13-2-20CM-66-19. The sequence continues at coordinate 67 of DATKLO010000144.1, forward strand.
GAAGATGATCGACAGCCCGGCGACCACGTTGCTCAGGACGCCCTGCGTCGCCAGGGCGAGGCCCGCGCCCGCCACGCTCAGACCGGCGATCAGCGGCAGCAGCTCCACGCCCAGGTTCTGCAGCGCCAGGATGATGAACAGCGTGAATGTCACGGCCCACGCGAGGCGCGCCAGCAGTGTGCGCACCGGCGGCTCGAGTTCGACCTTGCCCAGCATCTTCAACATCCAGCGGCTCACGGCGCGACTCACGAAGCCGCCGGCGACGAGGATGAGGATGGCGACCAGGGCCTTCGGCCCGAAGCGGATCAGCAGGTCCAGGACCGTGCTGCGGATCTGATCGAACGAGGTGCCCGGATTCACGGCGCTGTACTCCTGCCCGAAAGCCGCGCTGACGATAGCACGAGAGAGCCACGTTTCCGCTCCCCCTCTATAAATTATCTCAATCTATTTCAGTAAGTTATTCAGATTATCTATAAACAACATAAAATCAATCCCGCGCGGCTCAAGTTCTACCCGGCTGCTCGGCGCGGGCATGCGGCAGCACCTCGTAGCCCGGTGCCTCGGGCTCCTCATCCACCATCTGCGGCGGGAACCCCTTGCCGAGCACCTTGATGCCGCAGGCGTCCTCGAGTCTTCGGATGATGTTGGGCGACAGTTCGCGCGGGCCGTAGCGCTCCTGGCCATCCTTGAAGATGCCGAGCACCAGCGGCGAGATCTCCAGTGGCGCCCCCAGTTCCCGCGCCAGCGCATCGAACAGGCCCACATCCTTGATCACCAGATCCATGGTGAAGCTGATGTCGCGGCTGCCGTTCAGGATGACCTGCGACTCGGTCTCGTGCACGAACGAGTTGCCCGAGGAGATGCGGATGGCCTCATAGCTCGTGTTCATGTCCATGCCGGCCAGCTTGCAGACCGTGAGGGCCTCGGCCAGCGCGGCCAGGTGCACCGTGCACAGGTAGTTGGTGACCACCTTGAGCACCGAAGCGCTGCCGAGCGCTCCGGTGTGCAGGATCCGCCGGCCCAGGATCGACAGCACCGGCATCACTCGTTCGAAGGCTTCCCGCGTGCCGCCCGCGAAGATGGAGATGTTGCCGGTCTCGGCCCGGTGGCAGCCGCCGGAGACCGGGCAGTCCATGGCCGTCGCCCCGCGTGCCTGCACCAGAGCCCCCAGGCGCCGCACTTCGGCCGAGTCCGTGGTGCTCATCTCCAGCCAGATCTTGCCCGGGCCCAGGCCCGCGAGAATGCCGTCAGGCCGTTCCATGACGTCGGCCGAGGCCGCAGGCGATGGCAGGCAGGTGATCACGACATCCACCTTCTGCGCCATGGCCTTCGGAGAGGCGGCAATCGTGGCGCCCCGCTGCGCGAAACTGCGTTCCAGCTCACCATTGAGATCACGGACCGTGAGATCGAGGCCGTGGCGGGCCAGGCTGCCCGCCAGCTTGCCGCCCACGTTGCCAAGGCCGATGAAGCCGATTTTGGTATTGTTCATGGGAGAACTCATTTCGGGGGACACTTGCTCGACACCGAATCGGCAAGGCGCATGACGCTCAAAGCCGCAGAGCACGAGAGCATATCAGCCACGACCGCCTCGGCGGCTACCCGCTGGTACGTGCTCATCATGATGTGTCTCGTCTACACACTGAGCATCGCGGACCGTTACGTCGTCTCCACGGTGCTCGAGCCGATCAAGGCGGAGCTGCATCTGACCGATGGCGGCATCGCATTCCTCACCGGCGTCTCGCTGGCCCTGTTCTACGTGACCTTCGGGTTCCCGATCTCCTGGCTCATCGACCGCATGAGCCGCAGGAACATCATTGCCGTCTCGCTCATCGTCTGGTCGGTGATGACCACCGTGTGCGGCTTCGCGCGCAACTACTGGGAGCTGCTGGCGGCCCGCATCGGCGTCGGTGTCGGCGAAGCCGGCGGCACACCGGGTGCCAATTCGATCATCTCGGACTACTTCCCCGCGGCGCGCCGCCCCATGGCGCTCACCGTGTTCTCCCTCGGAGCGCCGCTCGGCGCCTGGATCGGCTACAACATCGCGGGACAGATCGCCGATCTGCATGGCTGGCGGGCGGTGTTCAAGGTGCTCGGCGTGCCGGGTGTCATTGCCGGCATCCTGATCTATCTGACCATCCGCGAACCCAGGCGCGGCTGCCTGGATGCGGAGAACACCGAAACCGCACCCTCGTTCATGACCACCATGCGTTTTCTGTGGATACAACGCTCCGCGGTCCACGTGATGGCGGGCAGCGCGCTGTGTGCCCTGTGGGGCTGGGGCCTGACTTACTGGACTCCATCCTTTCTGATGCGCACCTACCATCTCAGCGTGGGTGAGGCCGGCGCAATCACCGGCAACGTGCATCTGATCGGCGGGGCGGCCGCTACCCTTCTGACTGGCTGGGTGATGGGACATCGCTCGATGGGTGATCCGCGGCGCATCGTGCAGCTGCTGGGGATCGGCATCGGGATCGCGACGATCGCCTCGGGAGTGCTGTTCTGGACGCACTCGCTGCCACTGGCGAAGGCGATGTTCTGGATCTTCATCCCCGCGATCTACTTCTACATCGGACCGTGCTTCGGACTGCTCAACAACCTGGCCCAATGCCGCATGCGGGCCATGTTCTGCGCCATGACCCTGTTCGTGGCGAACGTCGGCAACCTCGTGATTGCCCCGCAGGCCATCGGCTTCCTGAGCGACTGGTTTGCGCCCCACCATATCGCCAACGCGGCATCGCTGCGGCTGGCCATGCTGTGCCTCGTCCCCACGGGCCTGTGGGCCACCGTGCATTACTTCCTGGCTGCGCGCGATCTGATCAGGGACCAGCAGCGGGCCATCGGCGTGGGGGTCTGACCCGACCATGTCACCGTCCGCGCGTGCCGCAGCGACCCGCAGGTGGGCAAGGCAACTGTGCGTGGCCCTCACCACGGCTGTGGTGTGCCTGGCGCTGGACAGCTGCTCGCGGGTGGACAGCTCCAGGCGGCTGCGCATCATCACCTGGGCCGACTACGTGCCGGCCGAAGTGATCGAGATGTTCAGAAAGGAGACCGGCATCCAGGTCGAGCTGACCCTGTCCAACAACGAGGAGATCATCTCCAAGCTGCACGCCACCGGCGGGGCCGGCTTCGATCTGGCGCAGCCCTCGCAGGACCGCATCACCGGCGTACAGCGCGAGTTCGGCCTGTACAAGCCCATCGATCTGAGCAAGATCAAACTGGAGCAGTTCCGCCCGGAGATCCTGGCCATCACGCGCCGCATCGCCACCCTGGACGGCAAGCTGTACGCGCTCCCCTATCTGTGGGGCGCCGAGGGCATGGTGGTCAACCGCAAGTTTGCCCAGGCGACCGACTACAACGACCTGTGCCGCGCGGACCTCAAGGGACGGACTTCGATCCGGCTGCGCCGGCCGACGCTCATGGCCTTCGCGTTCGCCTCGGGGCAGGACCCGTTCGCCCTCTACGACGACCCGAAGGCCTACACGGCGCTGATGGAGAACGTCGGCAAGACCCTCTCCGCCTGCAAATCCATCGTCCGGTTCTTCTTCGACAACAAGGACCAGCTGCTGAACGCCATGCGCTCGGGCGAGGTGGTGGCGGCCATGATGTGGGATACCGGCGGCTGGAAGCTCAACCGCGAGAATCCCGACATCGTGTTCGTCGTGCCGCGCTCCGGGGCGCTCGGCTGGCTCGACACCTTCGCCCTGCCCTACAAGGGCCGCAATGATGAGGGTGCCTACAAGTGGATCAACTTCACCATGCGGCCGGAGATCGCCGCCCGCATCACGCGCAGCGTGGGCAACTGGACTGCCGCGCGGGGCACGGAGGATCTGGTGGACCAGACCATGCGGGCGCAGTTCAACGCGAGCTTCCCGCAAGGCGCATTCAAGGGAATCAACTGGTACCCGGCCATACCGCCGGGACTCGAGGCCGTGGAAGGCCGCATCCTCGATCGAGTGAAGGCCGCTGATTGAACACTCCAGCCGCTTCGACCCCGGACCTCGACGTCCGCGGTGTCGTCAAACAATTCGCCGGGTATCGCGCCGTGGAGGATCTGTCCTTCAGCGTCAGCCGCGGCAGCTTCTTTTCCATCCTGGGTCCCTCGGGCTGCGGCAAGACGACGTTGCTGCGGATGATCGCCGGGTTCATCGAGCCTGACGCCGGTGACATCCTCATCGGTGGTCGGAGCATGCGCGGTGTGGGACCGAACCGTCGCCCGGTCAACATGGTGTTCCAGCAGCTGGCGCTGTTTCCGATGATGTCGGTCGGCGAAAACGTCGCGTTCGGTCTGGCCCGTCGCGGTGTCGCGAAGGCCGAGCGCACCAGGCGTGCCCTGGAGATGCTCGAGCGCGTGGGACTGGCGGGGGCAGCCAACAAGCGAGTGGATGAGCTTTCGGGCGGCCAGCGGCAGCGCGTCGCCATCGCCCGCAGCATGGTGCTCGAGCCGACGCTGCTGTTGCTGGACGAACCGCTGGGGGCGCTCGATCTGAAGCTGCGCGAGCACATGAAGATCGAGCTCAAGCAGCTGCAGGCCGCCTTCGGCACGACGTTCGTGTACATCACCCACGATCAGTCCGAGGCGCTGGTGCTCTCCGATCATGTCGCGGTGATGAACCGCGGCCGTTTCGAACAGACCGGCACGCCGCAGCAGCTCTACTACGAGCCGGCGACGGCATTCGTGGCCGGATTCGTGGGGGCGAACAACCGCATCGGTGGCCGGATCACGGCCGCCTCCGGGGAGATCGCGGAGATCGAGACACCGGCGGGCTGGAAACTGCACGCCCGCATGAGCGGCGCATTGTCGGCCGGACAGCAGGTCGAGGCCTTTGTTCGCCCAGAGGCGGCCAACCTGGAGCGCGACGCAGACCTGCTCCCGCAGGATCAGGCGCGCTTCACCGGCACGGTGGACAGTCTGTTGTTCGACGGCGCGAATTCAGCGGTGCTGCTGAGTGAGGAACGCAGCCGGTTCCCCTTCCGCGTGGCCTTGCCCCAGACCGGGCGCTTTGCCGACCTGAAGGTGGGTGAACGCGTGCATTTCGGATTCGATCCGCGTCGGGCCGTGTGCTTCCAGGAAGCCACAGCGCATGGCTGAATCGCTCAGCGTTGCGGGTCCGCGCAGCTGGAACCGCCAGCTCATTCTCACGCTGTTGCTCGGGCCGGCGCTGCTTTGGCTGTTCGCTCTGATCGTCCTGCCTCACATCCAGCTTGCCACCCTGTCGTTGCGTGAACGCGTCGCACCACATGTCTACGAACCGAGCCTGGCCCAATACCGGACCTTCTTCGCCGAGCCGCTCTACTGGGAGGTGTTCGTCAGGACAGCGGTGCTGTCGGTGGTGGCCACGGCCCTCACGCTGGTCGTGGCATTCCCGATCGCCTGGGTGATCACCAAGGTGGCGCGTGGCCGCGCCAGCGCGTTGTTGTTCGTCGTGTGCCTGATCCCCTTCTGGGTCAGCGAGACGGTGCGTTCGCTCGGCTGGCTGATCCTGCTGCGTCAAACGGGAGTCTTGCCCGCTCTGCTGGTCAAGCTGGGTCTCACCGCCATGCCGGTCGAACTGCTCTATCACGATGCCACCATTCTCACGGGCCTCGTGTACACCTCCCTGTTGTTCATGGTGACGCCACTGGTCAGCAGCCTGGAGAGCCTCGACAACTCGCTGATCGAAGCGGCCTACGATCTGGGTGCGAGCGGGGTGTCGATCCTGCGCACCATCGTCATCCCGCACGCCGCACCCGGCATCACCGCCGGCTGCATCGTCGTGTTCATGCTCACCCTGGGAAATTACCTCACTCCCAACCTGCTGGGTGGCAAGAACTCGCAGTGGTTCACGGAACTCATCTACACGCAGTTCATCGTGCGCTTCAACTGGGAGCAGGGCGCGGCGTTCGGGTTCCTGCTGCTGGGCCTGTCAACGCTCATCGTTGCCGCGGGATTGCGCCTGAGCGGGCAGCGTTTCGTGGATGTCATGAGGCGCTCATGATCGCATCGCTCCCACGCCCTGCATGGCTGCGGATCGCGACGGTGCTGTATGTCGCCGCGTTCCTCATCTTCCTGTTCACCCCGCTCGCGGTCGTGGCCGCATTTGCCTTCAACGATGCGCCCTACCCCGCCCCGCCGTGGCACGGCTTCACGCTCGACTGGTTCCTCGGCAATCCCGCCCGGCACCGGGTGGGCCTGTTCCACGATTCCGAGCTGCTGGGAAGCATCGGCACCAGTGTGCTGGTGGCAGTCTGGGTCACTGTCCTGTCCGTCATGGTGGGCACGGCCAATGCCTTCCTGATGGAGCGCTACCGCTTTGCGGGCAAACAGGCCCTGTCCGTGCTCATGCTGACACCGCTGGTGATACCCGGAGTCATTCTGGGTATTTCCATCCTGTCCTTCTCCAGTCGGGTGGCCGAGTTCGCGGATGAGGTCTTCGGGCTCGATCTGGACTTCCTGCGTCCCGGCCTGCCCCTGGTCGTGTTCGGACAGTTCTCCTACGTCGCCACCATCACGACACTGATGATCAGTGCGCGGCTGAAGCGCTTCGACCGCACGCTGGAGGAGGCAGCCCTCAACCTCGGCGCCTCCCAGGCGGCCGTGTTGCGCACGATCACCTTTCCGTACCTGAGGCCGGCTCTCATCGGTTCCGCCGCCATCTCATTCCTGATGTCGTTCGAGAACTTCAACACGACCCTCATGCTCGTCGGCTCCGAGCCGCCGCTGACCATCATGATGTACGGGCGGATGCGCGAGGGGGCGAGCCCTGTGCTCAACGCCGTGAGCCTGTTCCTGATGCTGGCATCCGCCGCTCTTGCCCTCACGCTGATGCGTGGAGGGTCTCGCGCGTCAGGCTCCGAACCCGCTGCCAAGGGATAGCGCATGAAACTGACCGATATCCGCACGTTCGTGGTCGGGAACCCGCCACCGCATTACGGCGGGCGTTACTTCGTGTTCGTCAAGCTCGTCACGGACTCAGGCGTGTCCGGAATCGGCGAAGCCTATTGCGTGCCCTTCGAGCCGCATCTGGTCGCGAAGCTGCTGGAGGATGTGTTCGCCCGCTACCTGCTCAACAGGGACCCGCACGACATCGAAACGTTCTGGCGGCGCGCCTACTCGGCCGGGTTCACGCAACATCCCGATCTGACGATGATGGGTGTGGTCAGCGCTCTGGAAATGGCCTGCTGGGACATCGTGGGCAAGGAAGCTGGGCAACCCATCTACAAGTTGCTGGGTGGCCGCGTACATGAACGTTTGCGCTCGTACACCTACATTTACGCCCGTCCGGGTGATGCGACCGATGTGTATCGCGACCCCGACCTGGCGGCCGAGCGGGCCGTGGAATACCTGGCGCAGGGCTTCACGGCGCTCAAGTTCGATCCCGCCGGCCCCTACACCGCCTTCGACGGGCGGCAGCTCGGTCTCGTTGACCTCGATCGCTCGGAACGCTTTGCGCGTCAGCTGCGCGAAGCGGTGGGACTGAAGGCCGACCTGCTGTTTGGCACCCATGGGCAGATGACCGCTGCGGGAGCCATTCGGCTCGCCAAACGCCTCGAGCCGTACGATCCGCTCTGGTTCGAGGAGCCGGTGCCCCCGGATTCACCCCGGGAGATGGCCAAGGTCGCGCGTGGTACGAGCATCCCGATCGCCACCGGTGAACGGCTCGCGACCAAGTACGATTTCGTGCGCCTGCTGCAGGCGGGCTCGGCCAGCATCCTGCAGATGAACCTGGGGCGCTGTGGAGGAATCCTGGAGGGCAAGAAGATCGCCGGCATGGCCGAGGCTTACCATGTGCAGATCGCCCCCCACCTGTACTGCGGTCCGGTGGTCGGTGCCGCGAACATCCAGCTCGCCGCCAGCAGTCCGAACTTCCTCATCCTGGAGAGCATCGAGCGCTGGGACGGCTTCCACGCACGCATCCTGAAGAAACCCATCCGCTGGGAGGACGGTTACGTCATACCTCCCACCGAGCCGGGCCTGGGCATCGAGCTGAACGAGGCGTACATCAAGGACTTCCCCTACACGGGAAATCAGCTGCATCTGGAGATGACGCAGGACCCGGTCGTCTGAAGATAGCCGCAGCGCCGGCGCGCAAGCTGATTCCCGCGGCTCGGCCTCGCCCGGCTCTTCCCCGCCGCCCTCAGCGGGCCGCGTCTTCCAGGATCATCTGTGCAGCCTTCTCGGCCACCATCATGGTCGGCGCGTTGATGTTGCCCGAGGTGACGTTCGGGAAGATCGAGGCGTCGACGATCCTCAGCGCATCGATACCATGCACCTTGAGCCTGTCGGAGACGACTGCGGTCGTCGTCGATGAGCCCATCGCGCACGTTCCGCAAAGGTGGTAGATGGATCCGGACTCCTCGCGGAAGTACTGCAGCATGTCGGCTTCCGTGCTGACCCGTTTGCCCGGCTTCATCTCCTGAACGGTGACTGCCTGGACCGCGGGGGCCTGCATCAGCTTGCGGGTGAGCAGACTTGCCTGTACCACGTCGTCGATGTCCTTCTGGGTGGAGAGGTAATTGGGCTTGATGAGCGGGGCCTCTTGCGGATCGCGCGAGGCGATCTCGATCGTGCCCCGGCTGGTGGGGCGGCAGGGCGAGAACGCCAGCAGGAACCCCGAATAGGGTTCCGGCAGCAGTGTTGCGTTGCGCCCCTTGGGAATCTCGTACGACAGCGGATTGAAGTAGACCTGGATGTTCGGCTCGGCAGCGGTGGCGGGTGCGCGCAGAAAGCCGCCAGCCTGGTTGACGCTCAACGACAGTGGGCCGCCGCGGGTGAGCAGATACTGCAGCCCTACCTTCAGCTTGCCGAGCCAGCTGCGGTAGTCATCGTTGAGCGTACGTCGGTTGGCTTTATAGAAGTAGCTCGCGCAGATGTGATCCTGGAGGTTCCGTCCCACCGCTGGCGAGTGGAGTACGACCGGGATGCCATGCCGCCGCAGCAGCGACTCGTCGGCCACGCCGGAGAGCTGCAGCAGTTTCGGGGTGTCCACTGCACCAGCGGCCAGGATCAGCTCACGGGTCGCGTAGCACTCCCTCACGGCACCGTTGCGCCGGTATGAGACACCCGTCGCGCGCAGGCCATCGAATAAAACCCGCTCGACATGGCCGTGGTGTTCGACCCGCAGGTTGGGTCTGCGCAGCGCCGGCACGAGATAGGCGCGGCTGCTGGAATCCCGCAACCCGCCCCGCGTGTTGATGTCGTAGATGCCCGCTCCCTCGAGCGAGGCTCCGTTGAAGTCATCGTTGCGCGGGATGCCAAGACCCGCGCACGCTTCCAGGAACGCGCTGCAGATCGGATGCGCTGAATCCCGCATCGGCGTGATGCGGATCGCTCCGCTGGAGCTGTGGTACTCGGTATCGCCCAGAGGGTGAGACTCGAGCTTGCGGTAGTAAGGCAGGACTTCCTCGAAGCTCCAGCCCCGGTTGCCGTTCGCCGTCCAATCGCGGAAATCGCCCCGCTGGCCCCGGATATAGATCAGCGCATTGATCGAACCGCTGCCGCCCTGCACCTTGCCGCGCGGACAGTACACGGAACGATGGGCCAGCGCCGGTTCGGGCTGCGAGTAGTACATCCAGTTGCAGTCCTGGCCGTAGTACGTATAGACGTAGCCGATCGGCACCTTGAAGCGCAGCGAGTCGTCGCGGCCTCCCGCTTCGATCACGAGCACGGAATACCTGCCCGATTCGGACAGGCGGTTCGCGAGAATGCAACCGGCCGAGCCCGCCCCGACAATGATGTAATCGTAGGTGCTGCCCGCAGAGGCGTTCACGATCGACTCCCGAGTGCGATCACTCAATGGAACCGGGCGCCCTGACGTTTGAGCTCGTCCTGCACGGCACGCACATCAAGCTTGTCGAACGGCTGGTCCTTGCGGATGGAGACCGCCGCGGCGACGCCGGCGCCCTGCCCGCTCACCGCGCAACACATCATGTTGCGTACGGCCGCGTGCGAGACCTTGTCGCCTCCGATGCTGCGTCCGGCGACGATCAGATTCGATACACCCCGGGGGACGAGCGAACGGTAGGGAACGTGGAAATAGCGTCCGGTCGTGGGCAGGATGAGGATGCCGTAGCCGTCGATGAACTCCGGGAAGATGCCGATCGCATCCTCGAAACGAGCCTGTTCGCGCACATCGTGTCCGGTCAGGTTGTAGAGCGCATCGATCTTGCGTGTGTCACGGATGCCGAGCGTCATGCCGAAGTTGCGCAGCTTGGCGTTCTCGCAGCCCGGCATGAAACGCCGCAGCGCCTCGACCGCATGGATCGCCTGCTTGCGTCCTTCCATCTCACCCTTGGTGAGATCGCTGGCGCTCGTGCCGTCGATCTCGGGAAGATGCACGAGGTTGAGATAAGTCAGATCGCCCTGATCCGTCACCGTCCCCCAGGTACCGGCTATCGTGCTGAGCTTGGCGGGAATGACGCCCGCGGCCACCGCCTGTTTGAACGGCTTGCGCAGGAATGGCGAGAACAGGTGGTCTTCCTTGCCGGTGGTCTCGATGTTCCACTCGCTGTTGCCCATCCAGTCCTTGTAGGTCTGCGGATCGGCCTTGACCTGATCGAGGAAGCGCTTCTTGTTCACGCCCGTCATGGAGAACATGACCGAGGCCGCCATCATCTCCTCGCGAGGCGTCTTCCTGAACGGCGCCCCGGCCCGCGCGGCCACATCCGCATCGCCGGTCGCATCGACGATCCGCTTCGCGAGGATCGCCTCGCGACCCGATTTGCTCTCCGTGATCACACCGCGGATCGCCCCTCCCTCCATGATGGGAGCCACACACAGCCGGTGCAGCAGAGGTTTGACACCGGACTCCTCCACGAGTACGTCGGCGACGTACTTGAACATCTCCGCGTCCAGGGCGTGGCTCTTGGACTGGGGTTCGGGCATGGCGGCGCCCATGGCCGTGGCGCGCGTCTCGAGCTCGATGCCGATGCCTTCGCAGTCCACCGTGTCCTCGTGGCGATACCAGGCAAACCCTTCCACGCCGACCTGCGTGATGTTGCCGCCGAAGCAGCCGTTGCGATCCACGAGCGCAGTGGACGCGCCGGCCCTGGCGGCGGCCAGTGCCGCCGACAGTCCGCCCGGGCCGCTGCCGACGACGAGAACATCGGTCTCGAGAATGACATCCACGTTGCGAGCGGGTTCGGAAATACTCTTCATCGGGAAATACTATCCTGGTGCGTTGAGTGGGAAGGACGGGTGACCCGGTCGAGGATCACCGCCAGCAGCACGATCGCCAGTCCTGCCTCGATGCCCATGCCGACCTGCACGGAATTCAGCGCCCGGACCACTGGCACCCCCAGACCGCCGGCTCCGACCAGCGCGGCGATGACGACCATGGACAGGCTCAGCATGATGCACTGGGTGATGCCGGCCAGGATCAGGGGCGCCGCGGCCGGGAGTTCGACCTTGAACAGCAGTTGCCGGCGCGTTGCGCCGAAGGCTTCTCCCGCTTCGAGCAGCGCCCTGGGGACGCCGGCAATGCCCAGCTGGGTCAGCCGGATCGGGGCCGGCAAAGCGAAGATGACCGTGGAAATCAGCGCGGGAACCACTCCCAGGCCAAACAGGACCAGGGTGGGAATCAGATACACGAACGTCGGCAGGGTTTGCATCAGATCCAGCACGGGACGCAGCGTCGTCGCGAGCGCTGGCCGATGGGCCGAGGCGATCCCCAGCGGTACACCGATCAACGTGGCGACGAAGGTGGCCACGAGCACCTGGGAAAGCGTCTCCAGAGTCTGCTGCCAGTAGCCCTGGTTCATGATCAGCAGCAGTGCGACGAGCACGAACCCGACCAGCGGCCAGGATCTTTGCATGCGCCAGGCGAGCAAAGCCGTCGCCAGAATGATGAGCACGGGTGGAATGAAGCGCAGGAAGCGATAGACGGCGGTGATCAGTCCGCCCACCGACGCGCCCGTGAGGCGGAACAAGACCGCACCATGAGTCTTCACCCATTCCATACCGGTGGCGACGGCATCTCCCACCGGGAGCTTGTTGGCGGTCAGCCAGTTCTCGAATCGCTGCGCCACACCCTGCTCGGATGCCACGGCGCTGGCGCCACCCGAGGCGAAGGGGTGCACTCCGCGAAGCCATTCCTGCACGGCCTGCGGATTCGCCTTCAGCCAGGCCGCTGCCGCGGCTTGCGGCACCTGATGGTCCACGATGACGGCCCGCATGATCTCGCTCTCGCCATGGGTCGTGAACGACAGGTTGCGCAGCAATTGGGCGACGTTGGGACATTGCTGCAGATACCCGCTGCGCACCAGTGTCAGCACGTGAGCGCCGCCGTAATTGGGCCCGAAAGTGGCATCGCCCCCGGACAGATACCGCAGCTTGAACTGCATGTTCATCGGGTGCGGATCCCACGCCAGGAAAACGACCGGGCGGCGCGCGGCGTAGGCTCTTGCAACCTCGGCGAGCATGCCCTGCTCGCTCGATTCGACGAGATGGAAATTTCCGAGTCCATACTCGTTGTTGCGGATCATCGTGAGGATGTGCCGGTTGCCATCGTTGCCGGCCTCGATCCCGTAGATGGTGTAGTTGAGCTGCGGACCCATGCGCCCGATGTCGGCGAAGTCCTTCAGCCCTGCCTCGTAGGCGTAATCCGGCACGGCCAGGGTGTACTTGGCTCCGGTCAGGTTCTCGCGCACCACCTCAATCGAATGATCATCCAGGTAGGGCTGCCGGTCGCGCGTCTGGGCGGGCATCCAGTTGCCGAGGAAGATGTCGATGTTGCCGCCCTTCATCACCGCGAAAGTGACGGGTACGGACAGCAACGTCGTCTGGGGCTCATACCGCAGATCCCGCAGGACCTGGCTCAACACCGCCGTGGTGGACGTCACATCCGTCCAGCCGACATCAGCCATGCGTACCGTGCGGCACGACTCCGGTTCCCGGGCTGTCGCAGCCTGGGCCGAACCGCAGGCGTTCGCCAGACCGAACAGGATGATGGCAAGAGCCTCAGGCCAGGCGCGGGAAACGCGCCATGTCCTCGAGGTCGTTGAGTTCCTGGTCATTGCGGATGTAAAGGCGGCTGGCATCGCGAACGGGTTGGAAATCCCAGGGCTGGTAGCGTCCCTGGCGCAGGGCATCGTAGACGAAATGCCGTCGCCGCTGGCTGGCGAGCACTTGCGCGTGCAGCTCCGGCAGATTCCAGCGACGAGCGACCTCCGCGCGGAATTCGGCGAGGAGCGGCGCGTGATCCGCGCGTGTCGCGAGATTCTCGCGCTCGTCCGGATCCGCAGCCACGTCAAACAGCAGATCAGGATCGGCCGGACAGTGGATGTACTTGAAGCGCTCTCTGCGGATCATGACGATCGGTGCAATGGCGCTTTCGGCCAGATACTCGGCGACGACTTCATCGCGGCCCGGGGTATCGGCGGTGAGTTGCGGCAAGAGGCTCGTGCCGTCCGGCGGTGATGCGTAACGGGGCGGGTTCGTGCCGCCGGCGAGTTCCGTCAGGGTCGGCAGCACATCCAGGAGTGAAGCCGAAGCACTGACGCGATGAGGTGTGAAGCGCCCGGGAGCGTGCACGATGAACGGGATGCGGCAGGCCGGCTCGTAGAAGCTCATCTTGTACCAGAGTCCGCGCTCTCCCAGCATGTCGCCATGGTCGGCCAGCAGCATGATGATCGTGTTACGGTCGAAAGCCGACTGCTCGAGAGCGGCGAGCAGCGTGCCGACCTGATCGTCGACGTAGGAGACCGCGCCGTAGTAGGCGCGGCGCGCGGCGCGCAC
>DATKLO010000145.1:0-3334 GCA_035542375.1 Steroidobacteraceae bacterium
TGCATCGACGGGCAACTATCGTTTTGAGTAGCCGACCCAGATCCCGCACTCGCTTGCTTGTGATCACTGCACCGACCGTCCGGAATCAGCCAATCGCCTAGACCGTCCTGAGCGCGGCTTCGGCCCTCTCCCGCCAGTACCGCATGCCCATCTCGCGGAACATCGTAACCGCGTTAACTAGTCGCGCTTGGGCCTCCTGCCCGTGGCCGGTCTTGGAAGCGAGCTCTGCGAGAGCGAGGTGACGATGCGCTTCCAATGGCCGCATGCCGAGTTTGTGTGCGAGAACCGAGGCTGGTTGATAGCAGTCCCGGGCCTGGTCGACGTTCGGGGCCGCACCGTAGCCGTAGATCTTGCCCAGAAGATAGGAGGTGTGCGCTTCGTCACCCCGCTGTCCCAGTTGACGAGCCAGATCCAGCGCCCGCTCCCCGGCCGACACGGCCTCTTCCAGCCGTCCCGCGCGGCCATAAGCATCACCTAGCAATGCGAGAACTCGCGGCCCATGTCCATATATCCTCTTCGATTCGGCGAACTGCCAGGCCTCACCAAACAGTGCGAGCGCTTCGCCGATGTGGCCCAGCAAGCCGCCGTGTCGCCTTCACTATACGAATAGTCTCGGGCCGCAGCTTCCTCAAGCACCTCGCTCGCCGACGGCTCCAACAGGCGCGCGATGACCTGTTCGGGTTCGAGCCCGACGTCGCGCTGGAAAGAACTGATGGCTGTGCGATAGGCGCCGAGGAAACAATGCAAACGTCCCAGCGGATGGCGGGCAGCGATGCGCAGCATCGGGTCCTGCAGGGATTCCGCGATCGCCATGGCACGCTCGCCATGCCCGATGCCCTCGACGCTGCGGCCCATATTGCTCAATGCGACACTGACCAAACAATGGACCAGGGCTTCGCGGCGCGGATCATCCAGGCGTTTGGCTAGCTGCTCCGCTTCGAGCCCAAGCTCAAGCGTGCGCCCAAATTCTCCGAGCGCACCCATGCGCATGCGCACGGCCAAACGCAGGTCTATAGCCTGTTCCTATGTGGCCCGGGTCTGGGGCAGATGCGACGGACCTAACCGCGTCCGCGACCGTCTCGCTTCGGAACATCCTACCAATCGTCGGCTTCTCGGAGACCGCCCTCCGAATCCGACCGAGAGCTCGGCCCGTCCACGCCAGCTGCTTCACTGGGCGAACTCGGACCGGAGCGGCTATACCGCTCCCGGTCGCCCTCCTAGGTGCTCAGTGAATCTCAGCCGCCGACGGGATTGCCTGCTGCGTCGCAGACGTCGAGCCCGCCCGCTTGCGTGGCCGGGGCCGAGATCGAATTCCCGCCCGCCGCCCTCGCCTGCTTCGTAGCCGCAGACTCGCTGGCTGCAGTAGACGGGCGGGTGTGAGCAGCGATATAGCTGATGAGACCGGCACCCGTGCGGCCCAGACCGTTGCCCTCGCTGCCACTAGCCAGCTCGGCGGTCGCACCCGCAGGGCGAGCATGAACGGCAACATATCCGATCAGGTCGGCGCCCGTGCGGGCGGGACCGCTGCCCTCGCTTCCAGCGACTGCCGCCGCGGTCGCCCTGGACGGCTGTGCGGCTTGGCCGACGGCGATGATGCGCTGCTGCCCCTCAAGGCCACGACCTTCGCCTGTCCAGTCGACATTGGCGGCAGATGCGGGCACGGACACAACGACGCTGGCGGCAACGAGCAGTTTGACAGCGATGGTGCTTTGCGGTGGTTTCATGGTGAATCCTTATGCAGGGTATGGCGCACCGGTCTGCGCGCGCCAGCTCGGTCAAGAACGACCGAGGCTCAATGTAGCGCTAAGAGGTCGAGCGCCACCCTGCTCGAGGATCGATCAGGGACGTCGAGTATACGCGGGCGCTACGTGCGAGCCTAACCGTTGGCAGAAATATATGCCTTGACATCCGAGCGGCGCTCGATAATCCGGCCCCACCCTTGTCGCCGAACGGCGTCGAGTTGCAGCGATGTTGCGCGCATCTGCCGCCGCGCCGGCAGCGGCGTTCGATTTCGCTAGACAAGAGCGAACCCGTCGGAGCCCTTCTTCGCCACCTCGTCGCACTTGCGCACGTACGCCGGCACGCGGCCGATAGAAGGCAGGAACACGCGCACCTTGCCGGAGGCGTTGGCGCCGACGTACCAGGAACTGCGCCCCGAACGCAGCGAAGCGCCTGCGACTTCGCCCACGGCTTCGCACGGACCCGGCGCGGGAAGTGCGGACACGATTTTCTGATCGCCCTTTCCTGCAAAGGCCATAGCGGGTGCTCATCGTGCAACGCCCGCCACTTCAAGCCTAGGAGCGCGCCGCACTCGAGACAAAAGCTCTGCCCGGGCGCATTCTCGTACGCGCATCGAGGGCACTTCATCTCGGACGCTCGGCAAATCCCGTGGAAGTCAGCTTGACCCTATGCTGCGATCCAACCAGCTGGGCGATCCAACAGCATCAAGCGAACGTCCGCTAACGAGAGGGCCGGACAACGAGCTCGAACTTGCGCTTTCCGCCGACCGCTGCCAAAGCGGTCCCCGGTAGCGGACATTCCGATCGGCGTCTGCTTTCGGTATCTGCGACAGGCCGTTGCCTACCCCAAGCCGTCAGCCGCGACGGTCCGCTATTGGGCAGGTTCAAGTGCACTTGCTCTCACCGCCTCGGCAGCCTTCAGCGTAAGAAGATGCACCCACGGTCGTTCCCTTCGACCAGGCTTTTGTGCTGCTAACGCTACGCGCCGTAGGCGCCGTGCTTGGTGAGCGCGCTGCTATAGGCTTGATGGGTCCGCAATGCTGCATGCCCATAAGACCGCGACGCTCATCTCATTCTCATGATCACAGCAGCGCTCACCCTGCCCTGACCACGATTTCCGCTCCACATTTTGCCGACCCCCTGACCAATCGAACCCATCACGCTCAGCCCGGCGGGGCATAGAGTTCGTGCCGCCGATGAGGTGTCAACCAGCGGATTCCATCAGGGCCAGAGGAGCATCGCTCCTCACGCAAAGGCCGGATGTATGGCTGCAATCTGCACCTGCCACCCACCACTGCGAGATTGTCTGGCAAACTGGGGAGCGTCCATGTATGGTTCGCAGGCGCAAACGCTGGAAGTCAAAATCTTGAGTCAATGCCTTGCAGCGCTCGCCGCTTCCCCTCGCTTTTTCTATGGATCCGGCGGGGCGGCCGATCTCACTCGGCGGGAGTCCCAGTCGGCGCTGCAACGGCGAGCTCGCGCTTGCGCCTTGCCTCGTTCACCAGCGGCGGACACACGTTCGCATCGTCGTGGATGACCTGGCAGTCGAGGCAATAGAAGCATTCGTCCATGTTGATTGCCCCGCTCGGCTCGAT
>DATKLO010000146.1:0-2067 GCA_035542375.1 Steroidobacteraceae bacterium
GTTGGGCGCGAATCCAAAAACGGCTCTCCGATCCTTGACGAAAGTATATTCCGGGCGTATTTATTCCCTTCTTCATGGAACTAAATCGCTCTAAATATACTCCGCAGGACTTGGGAGGCCTAGGCCGCGCTTCCCGCGCCCAGCTCACACGTGTGTTGCGCAAGGCGACGGGCACCGTCACACCGGCTCTCGCCGCCGGGGCGCTCACGATTTCCCGCACCGACGCCGCCAAGCTGCTGGCGCGCTGGGCGTCGCAGGGATGGCTGCGTCGAGTGCGGCGTGGCCTCTATGTCCCGGTGCCGCTCGAGAGCGAATCCGCCGAGGTTCCTCCCGAGGACGCCTGGTTGCTCGCTGCGGCGGCCTTCGCACCCTGCTTCATGAGCGGGTGGACCGCCGCCGAACACTGGGGTCTAACCGAACAAGTCTTCCGCACGGTTCTCGTGTCCACATCTCGCCGGCTCCGGAACCGAAAGCCAGTGCTAGGGGGCGTCGATTTCCGGGTGCGCACCGTCAGCAGCAGCGCCTTCTTTGGAACAAAGCAGGTCTGGCGGGGACGCGTCCGGGTACAGGTGACTGACCCCTCACGCACCATTATCGATCTGATGGATGACCCATCCCTCGGCGGCGGCCTGCGTTCATCGGTCGACATGTTGCGCAACTATCTCGACTCCAAGGAATACCGGAATGTCGCGCTGCTGATCGACTACGCGCGACAGCTCGGAGTCGGTGCGGTCTTCAAACGCCTCGGGTTCCTGCTGCAAGAGTATGCACCGAGCGAGCACGAGGCGATCGCCACGTGCCGCGCGTCGCTGACGAAGGGCAATGCCCGCCTCGATCCCGCCCTACCTTCAGACACACTCGCGACGGCCTGGCGTCTCTGGCTACCGGAAGGCTGGAGCCCTCGGTGATCTCGAGACAGGAGCTGCTGGACCTCTCGCGGGAATTCGGCCTGCAACCGCATGTGGTGGAGAAGGACTACGCACTGGGCTGGCTGCTCGCCGCCATCGGCCACCATCCCGCCACGCGCGACACGTGGCTGTTCAAGGGCGGAACCTGCCTCAAGAAGTGCTACTTCGAGACTTACCGGTTCTCGGAGGACCTCGATTTCACACTGCGGGACGCAGCGCATCTGGACGATGCATTCCTGCAGACGCTCTTTCAGGAACTCGCCGATTGGATCACTGAACAGACAGGCATGGAGCTGCCGCCCGATGCGCGTCGCATCGAGGTATTCGACAACGGTCGAGGCGGCCGATCGGCCGAGGGACGCATCGGCTATCGCGGCCCGATCGCCCGCGGCGGCGACTCACCGCGAGTCAAGCTCGATCTGACCGATCACGAGTACATTGCACTGCCGGCGGTCCGACGATCCGTTCACCATCCCTACAGCGACAAGCCCGCCACGGGAATGGAAGTCTCGACCTACGCATTCGAGGAGGTATTCGCTGAAAAACTGCGTGCACTGGCCGAGCGCCTTCGCCCGCGCGATTTGTACGACGTCGTTCACCTGCACAGGCGGGCGGAGCTTGTCCCTGACCGCGGACGGCTGCTGATCGCACTGCGCGAGAAGTGCGCGTTCAAGGCCATTCCCGTACCGACTTTGGACTCATTGCAGCGGTCCCCGCTCCTGGGCGAGCTGCAAGCGGCATGGCGAGACATGCTGGCCCACCAGTTGCCGCAGCTACCGCCCTTCGAAAGCTTCTGGGAAGAACTGCCCGCCGTGTTCGCGTGGCTGACGCAGGGAGAACGCCCGGTCATTCGTCCCACGCTCACCGTGCCTGCGGCTGGAAGGCTCGACCCCGCGTGGCGACCTCCGGCGATGGCCACCTCCTGGGCCGGCTTCGGTGTCCGCGCGCCGCTGGAAGCAATCCGTTTCGCCGCTGCCAACCGGTTGTGTGTTGAACTCGACTACCGCGCAGAGGACGGACAGCGAGGCTCACGGCTGATCGAACCCTACTCCCTCCGACGGACCGAAGCCGGCAACCTGCTGCTGTTTGCGGTGCGCGCCGATTCCGGGCAGTCCCGCTCTTATCGGGTCGATCGAATCCTCGATGCCCGGGTATCCGC
>DATKLO010000147.1:0-36782 GCA_035542375.1 Steroidobacteraceae bacterium
GGGGTCGTGAGTCCCTGGGCCATCCCGCGCCCGTAGTGTGAACGGCGTCACTGTCCGGCGGACACCGCCGGATCGAGGCGGTCGATTTTGAGATATGGGAACCGTCCGGCCACGCTGATTCGATCTAACTTCACCCTGTGAGAATCCGGGCCAAAGTCACAGCCCTGATCGCGGCGCTGTTCGTGGTGCTCGGCATCGCGCAGCTCGCCGTCCTCAAGGCCATCCTGCTGCCCAGCTTCGCGGAGCTGGAGCGGTCGGATGCGCACGTCGCCATGCGGCGCATCCAGTACGCCTTCGATTCGACCCTGGAGCGGCTCGAGCTCTCGGCCACGGACTGGGGCAACTGGCTCGACACCTACAGGTTCGAAGCGGACCGCAATCGCGAATACGTGACCGACAACATCACGGACGTAGGGCTCAAGCAGCTCAACATCAACGTACTGTTCATCGTTGACCAGCAGGGCAGCTTCGTCCTGGCGCACGGCATCGACCTGCGCAGCTCCGGCCCGCTGGGCCTGGACCTGCTGGCGGAGCCCGGTTTGCCGGCGGACTTCCCCTGGCGCGCCAACCTGCGTGACGGTCAGAAGGCGCGCGGCTACCTGCGTACCAACCTGGGCATCCTCATGCTGGCGGCTGCTCCGGTGCTCGACGGCAACGGTCACGGTCCCTCGCGGGGCATGGTCATGATGGGGCGCCTGCTGACTGCCAGCGAGATCGCCAGCATCGGTTCCCAGGCCCAGGTGAATCTGACGGCGCAACCCTACACGGGAGACTCCCTCGGCGACCGTCTGGAGGAGGACGGCGATCTCACGCATGTGTACCGCCCGCTGCGCGATGTCTACGGCCATCCCATCCTGACACTGCGAGTCGAGCTGCCGCGTAACATCACGAGTCGCGGCGACTCGGCGGTGAAGTACGCCTCCCTGTGCCTGCTGGCCGCCGCCGTGGCCACGGTGATCCTGCTGGTGATGGTGCTGAATCGCGTCGTGCTCGCTCCCCTGGGCCGCGTGACCCGCCATGCGGTCGAGATCGGCATGGACAAGGATCTGACCACACGCCTGGAACTCGCCGGTTCGGATGAGATCGGCGTGCTGGCGCGCGAATTCAACCGCATGGTGAGTCGCGTGGCGGAGTCCCGCACGCAGCTCGTGGACCAGTCCTTCCAGGCGGGATTCGCCGAATTGGCCAAGGGCGTTCTGCACAACCTCGGCAATGCGATGACGCCCATTGGAGTGCGACTGGCCCGCCTGCGGGAGCGTTTGCACGAGGCGCCGGTGGAAGATGCGTTGCGCGCGGTCGAAGAGTTGGAAAGCGGCGCATCCGATGCCCGGCGCAGACAGGACCTGGAGGAGTTTGTCCGCATGGCCTGCAAGGAGCTGGCCGTGATGGTGAAATCGGTCGAGGAGGATGTCGCCGTCATGAGCCGGCAGACCTCGATGGTGCAGGGTACGCTCGCCGAACAGATGCGCTCGGCGCGCAACGAACATGTGATAGAGCCGGTTCGCGTGGTCGACCTGATCGGGCAGGCCCTGGAGATCGTTCCCGATTCCACGCGCCAGAGATTGCGCGTGGACATCGAAGAATCGGTGCGGAAGATCGGTGTCGTGCGGATCGCGCGTACCGTCGTGCGGCTGGTGCTGCAGAACATCATGATCAACGCCGCCGATGCCGTGCGCGACACTGGCAAGGACAAGGGTACGCTGCGGATTCACGCGGAACTCACCAGGAATGGCGAGGGCGCCGAGCAGCTGTACCTGCAATGCGCGGATGACGGCGTGGGCATCGAAGCGGGCAACCTTGAAAAGGTGTTCGAGAAGGGATATTCGACCAAGTCGAGAGAGACCAATCACGGCATCGGACTGCACTGGTGTTCCAACGCAGTCGGTGCGCTGGGCGGGCGGATCTGGGCCGCCAGCGAGGGTCCGGGCCGCGGCGCAGTTCTTCACTGCCTCGTGCCTCTCGCACCACGTGACACGGTCGCCCTCGCCGGAGCTGCGTGAGGTCCATCGTGGCAAGCCAGAATCCAACACCTGTTCGGGTACTCATCGTGGACGATGATCCGGAAGTGCGCGACTCATACCGGCAGATCCTGCTGGAGACCGATGTCGGCGCGCAGGTGGCCGAGTTCCGCGAGTTGCGCAGCCGTCTGTTCAGTAAGAACACCAGCGCGCGACCGCGTGCGCACAGCGGCACGAGCTTTGCACCAGTGTTCTGCTCGCAGGCCGAGGAGGCCGTGGCAGCGGTTCGCGACGCGGTCGATCGGGATGATCCGTTCGCCGTGGTGTTCCTGGACATGCGCATGCCTCCGGGACGCGATGGCGTATGGGCGGCGAGCCGCATCCGCGAGATCGATCCTGCCATCGAAATCGTGATCTGCACCGCTTATTCGGACACCGACCCCGGTGAGATCGGCGGGCTGGTACCGCCCGAGGACAAGCTTTCGTATCTGCAGAAGCCCTTCCATCCGCACGAAATCCGGCAGATGACCATCGCGCTGGGCAGCAAGTGGCGCGCGGAGCGTCGCATCGTCAAGCTGGCCTACTTCGACACCCTGACCGGCCTGCCCAACCGCGAACAGTCGCGCAACCGCCTGATCGGCGCCATCGATGCGGCGCGCGAGCACCAGCGCACGCTCGCGGTGTTGTACCTGGATCTGGACAATTTCAAGAGAGTCAACGACACCCTCGGTCATGCCGTGGGCGATGAGCTGCTGAAGATAGTGGCCGCTCGGTTGCGCAACAGCGTCCGCTACGACCCCGATGGCGAGGGCAGGGCGCGACCCGGTGACCTGGCGAGACTGGGCGGTGACGAGTTCATCGTGCTGCTGCCCGATCTGCGTTCTCCCGGCGATGCAGGGATGGTGGCCGACAGGGTGATTGGCGCGCTGCGCGAGCCCATCCAGTTTGCTTCCACCTCCCTGGTCGTGACGCCCAGCATCGGTATCGCGCTGTTTCCACAGGATGGCACCGACGCGGAAACGTTGCTGCGCAATGCCGACCTGGCCATGTATTTCGCCAAGCGCAAGAATCCGGGCACGACGGCTTTCTACGATACGACGATGAACGCGTCCGCGCTGCGTCGTTTCACCATCGAGGACAAGCTGCGCACCGCGCTGGAAAAGGGCGAGCTGTCGCTGCGCTATCAGCCGCAGTTCGACGTACGCACCGGCACGGTCTCGGGCATGGAGGCCCTGCTGCAATGGCAGAGCGCCGAGCTGGGACAGGTCCCCGCCACGGAATTCATTCCCGTGGCCGAAGAAACCGGTCTGATTCTCGAAATCGGCGTGCAGGTGCTGCGCGATGCCTGCCGACAGGCGCGTCAGTGGCAGACCGAAGGCCTGAGCGTCGGTCGCATGGCGGTCAACGTCTCCGGGCGGCAGTTTGCGCTCGCGGAGTTTCCGCAGCAGGTGGCGGGCATCCTGGGCGAGACAGGTCTCGATCCTTCCATGCTGGAATTGGAGATTACCGAGTCGGTCGTGATGGCCGACGAGATCTGGGCGGAGAAGGCCACGCGTGAATTGAAAGCCCTGGGGGTCTCTCTCGCCATCGACGATTTCGGCACGGGCTACTCGAGCTTCGGCCGGCTACGTCAGCTCGCGGTGGACAGGCTGAAGATCGACCGCTCGTTCGTGACGAGCATCACCGAGGGCAGCGATGACCGCGCGATTGCCAGCGCACTGATCGCGATGTCGCGCTCATTGCGCATCCATGTGACGGCGGAGGGCGTGGAGAACTTCCAGCAGCTGGTGTTCCTGCAGGAACACGATTGTCAGGAAGCCCAGGGGTTTCTGTTGAGCAAGGCGCTGTCGGCGGCTGAGGCCGGCGCGCTGCTGCGGCGTGTGAGCGAAAGCAACGCCCAATCCTGCTCGCAGCGCCTGCGCACCATCATCAGTTGAGTCGGGACCGCTTCGGCGGCCCTGCAGCCCACTCGCCCGCGAGCGATCGGTTTTCGCGCAGGCGCGAGCAGCTTCCGCTCAGGCGTGGTCTGCTTCGGCCTTGCGCACGGCGGGCCGCTGCCTCAGCAGTTCGGCGTGGCGCGCCAGCTGGGGCAGTCGCTGGTGCAGTTCCGCGGCGCTCCCCGGATACCAGCTCGCCAACATGTGCAGATAAGGATCGGCGGCCGTGTAGGTCGCACCAAGAACGTACGGCGACAGCACACCGTGAATGAGTTCCAGGTGGCGCACGCAGTCCGCCATCCCCTGGGCCTTGACCTGCTCCGCCGCGGCCGTACCGGCTGTCGAAAATCGCTCCGGGTAATAACACCGCAGCACCGCTTCGTAGACGTTCGCCGACAGGAACAGCATCCATTGCAGGAAACGGGCGTGCGCGCTGCTCCCCGGCTGCGGCGCGAGCCCGGCGGCGGGATGCGCCAGTGTCAGATGGATGAGGATGGCGGCGGATTCGGCGATCGGTGTGCCATCCGGCAGGATCAGCGCGGGAACCTTGCCGGCCGGGTTGATGCGCCGGTAGGCCTCGAGCGCCGCGGCATCGGTGGCGACCCAATGTTGCTCGTACGGTGCGCCGATTTCCTCGAGGACGATCTGTGGAGCGAGTGAGCCGGCGTTCTGCCGTCCGTAGAGTTTGTACTGTGCCACGCTGTCGTCTTCCAGTTTGGCCACGCGTCGATGTGGCGCGCAGGGTGGCGGATCTTGCCACGAAACGACAGGGTGGAACAAACCCGGAGTGGGTCAAGTGGCGAAGGAAGGTCGGTCGGATGCCCTGCGGAGCGACGCCGCTCCTTCAGTGCGGACGATCCATCACGACCAGTCCGTCGCCTGACTCGATCACCTGCAGACCGAACGCACCCTTGAGAGTGGCACGCAAAGCGGCCACATCGCCGGCCTTGAGCACCGCTGAGATCGGCATCTGCGCAATCTCGGGCGAGCCGGCCGTGATGGGCACAGGCGTGTAACGACTGAATTCCCGCAGGGCGGTGCCCAGCGGCACCCGATCGAACTCGATGCGGCGCGCACGCCAGTTCTCGATCCGGTTGAGATCGGCCGGCTGCAGATGGGGAGCGGCGCTACCGGGCGCGAGCGTGGCGCTCATTCCGGCAACGGTGAGTACTTCCGGCGCGTCAGGCAGGGCACTGCGGACCATGACCTTGCCTTCTTCCATGGCCACTTCCACGCGTTGCCCATCCAGCAGTACATCGAACCTGGTCCCGACCGCGCGGATGTGACCCAGAGGTGTTCTGACGATGAACGGCCGAGACTCGTCGTGTGCGACTTCGAAGTACGCCTCGCCCGTCAGCAGCCGCACTTCGCGACGCCGTGCACCCATGCGGATTTCCAGCATGGAGCGGGTGTTCATGACGATGTGGCTGCCATCCGCCAACGAGATGCTGCGCTGTTCGCCGGCTTGTGTCTGCCACACCACCGCTGGCGCCGATGACGGGTGCATCACGCGGAGGAACGCGAACAACAGCAGCGCGGCGGCGGCGGCCGCGGCGGCCAGGGACGAAGTCCGGCGATACCAGGGAACGTTCGCAGGCGCCTGCGATATGCCGACCGCCGCGCTGGCGGCCAGTTCCCACGTCAGTTCGCACAGCGCGTAGTCCTCGAAATGCTGCCGGCTCGCCGCCAGCCAGGCGGCGAACCGGCGTTCGAGTTCCGTGTCATGGCCGGCGTGCCGGGCGGCGAACCACTCGGCCGCGGTAGCGGGTTCTCTGGGCTGGAACACGTTCATGGGGGATCCTGCAATGTCAGGGTGAGCGCCTGCATGGCCTGGGCCATGCGTCGCTCCACGGTCCGGATGCTGATGCCAAGTTCCCGGCCGATCTGGGAGTAGGCCTGGTTCTGTACCCGCGCCCGCAGCAGCACGTCGCGGACCGGCACGGGCAGTTGCAGGATCGCACTGCGCAGTCGCGCCAGGGTCTCATCCGCGGCGGCGAGTTGTTCGGGTGGCGGGTCGCCGATCGCGAGCTGTGCCTCCGGCAGATCCTCGAGGCGATCGTGACTGCGGTGCCGGCCACGCCGGTAGTGATCGTGCGCGAGGTTGGTGGCTGTCTGGAACAGATAGGCGCGCGCTGCCGCCTCGAAGTGCGAGGTCTGCAGCTGCCGCATCACTCTCAGGTAGGTTTCCTGAACCAGCTCGGCGGCGTCCTCGCGCGAATGCACCAGCCGTTCCACGTGCCGCAACAAGGCGGCGCGGTACTTGTTGAACAGGATGACCAGGTAGGCGCGCTGACTGTCGGCGATGGGGTCAGGGCCCTCTCGGGGCGCTGCGGCGGATGCAGCAGGCACCGCTGGCTGCGGCGCGTCGGCTGTCCCAGGGGTGCTCTTGACGGAGGTCATCCATCTCTTATACGCACGAAAGCGACCGACCCGCCACTTCGGACAATACGCGCCGCCCCGTGTTGTGGCGTGGCTGCCCGGGTTGCGGGGTGGCTGCCCGGGTTGCGGGGTGGCTGCCCGGGAGCTCGTGGCGGCTCCAGGGCGCTCGTGCGTATAAGGGGTCGACGCCGACCGAGGTAGCGGGGGTGACCGAAGCGGCCGATAACGAACTTCCAGGGGAAGCAGATGACTGTCAGATCCAGGTCCGTGCGCCGCTTCGCGCTCCGCGGCGCGATTCTGCTGTTGGGGCTTGGCGCAACCGCCGGTGCACTCGCTGCCGCGGATCTGGATACACCTCGTTCCTTCGACGTCCCGGCTCGACCCCTGGGGGAGGCGCTGCGCCTGCTGGCCAAGCAGGGGGATCTGCAGATCCTGTTCGCGCCCGCGCTCGTGGAGAAGCGGGTCGCGCCGGCCGTCATGGGAATGCTCTCGCCCCGACAGGCGCTGGCCGAGGCGCTTGCCGGCAGCCACCTGGCCGCCGAAGAACAGAGTCCGGGCGTGCTCGTCGTGCGGGCGCAGCCGCAGGCGGAAACGGCCCCGGGTCCGGCTGCCCAATCCCCGCCGGCTCCGCCGGTCGCCGCCGAATCCACCACGATGGCGCTGGAAGAGATCGTGGTCACGGCGCAGCGGCGAGTCGAGAAACTGCAGGACGTCCCGATCAGTGTGTCGGTCTACAACCAGGCGACCATGGATGTGCAGGGGACACGCTCGATCGATGACATTGCCCGGCTCACGCCGGCCATCACCTTCACGCGCAGCGCGAACAACAACAACGCGGAGTCCTCCGACATCGCCATCCGCGGCATCAGTTCCAACGCCGGCGCGGCCACCACGGGTATCTACATCGACGACACGCCGATCCAGAGCCGGCACCTGTCATTCGGATCCTTCAATGCCTATCCGGCACTGTTCGATCTGGAGCGCGTCGAGGTGCTGCGTGGTCCGCAGGGCACGCTGTTCGGAGCCGGCTCGGAAGGCGGTACCGTGCGTTTCATCTCGCCGGAGCCGAATCTCGAGCGCACCTCTGTCTACGCCCGCTCGGAGATCGGCGCCACCAGTCACGGCGATCCGGTCTACGAGGCCGGCGTGGCCGGTGGCACCGCGCTGATCCCGGCGACGCTCGGCATTCGCGCCAGCGCCTCGTACCGTTATGAGGGTGGTTGGGTTGACCGCATCAACTGGCATACCGGACAGGTGGCCGATGAGAATGCGAATGCCAGCCGCACGATGACCGCGCGTGTCGCACTCAAATGGGCGGTCAGCGACGCATT
This sequence comes from Steroidobacteraceae bacterium, assembly GCA_035542375.1. GTDB lineage: Bacteria > Pseudomonadota > Gammaproteobacteria > Steroidobacterales > Steroidobacteraceae > 13-2-20CM-66-19. The sequence continues at coordinate 7,606 of DATKLO010000147.1, forward strand.
GAGCCTGACACCCTCCATCTTCTACCAGCGACGCGACGTGGACGACACGTCGGCCTGGTGGTCGATCCGTTCCGAGTTCGACCCGGGAGACCCGACCAACGGCCAGTTCAACGCGCCGCTGCGCTCGGGTAACGAGATCGCCAGCCCCGATTCCGACAAGTTCGTGCTGGCAGCTCTCAGGGCCGAATGGAACCTGGGCCCGGTGCAGCTGATCTCGAGCACCTCCTGGTTCAGGCGCGACCAGTCGGCCATCACCGATTACTCGCAGTTCGACCGCGCCATCTTCCTGTCGAATCCCTACCCACCGGCCGGTGAGGTGGGTTCCGGTTACTGGGTGGATGCGCAGAACAACTGGACTCAGGAGCTGCGTCTGCAGTCCACCGATACCAACGCGCGCGTCGTCTGGACAGCGGGTCTGTTCTACCAGCATGCGCGCGAGACGACGCGCCAGCTCGTGTACGACCCCTCGGTCCAGATGGACATCGGTGTGCCGGCGGATTACGGCGGCGGGTACATCTATGAAGAGGATCCGCGCATCGGACTGGACAAACAGATCGCAGTGTACGGCCAGGCCGATGTGCGTCTCGCCGGTCCGCTCAAGCTCACTGTGGGGCTGCGCTATGCCCGGGCCGAGTTCCAGGGGCAGGCGCATTATCCGCAGACACTGGTGGCCGGCCCGGAGTTCGACAGCAGCGGCAGCGAGATCGAGCATCCGGTGACCCCCAAGGTGGGTCTCACCTACCAGCTCGATGCCGACAATCTCGTGTATTTCACGGCGGCCAAGGGCTTCCGCATCGGTGGCGCCAATCCCAAGGTCGGGCAGTTCTGTTATGGCGACTCCAGCAGCGCGCTGGGGATGATCGGCCTGACGGACGTGCCGAGCACCTACGGCTCGGACAGCGTCTGGAGCTACGAGATCGGCAGCAAGAACGCCTTCGCGGACAATCGCGTGCTGCTGAACGCGAGCGCCTACTACATACAATGGCGCAACATCCAGCAGAACGTGCCGCTCACCGCCTGCGGTTTCCAGTACACGGGCAACCTGGGCAAGGCCGAAAGTTCGGGCTTCGATCTGCAGTCCGTCGTGAAGGTCAACGAGGTGCTGTCACTCGGCGGCACGTTCAGCTACACGGATGCGAAGTTCACGCAGACCGTGCAGCTGGCTCCGGGCGTGCAGTCGATCGTGCAGGACGGCGATCACCTGCCGGCTTCGCCCTGGACTCTCGCGGCGTTCACCCAGGCCACGGTCCCCGTGTTCGGGCGGACCGGATACGTGCGGGCGGACTATCAGTACAGCGCCAGGCAGACCGATACGGTGCAGGCGTCCGATCCCCTCAACGGTGGTTTCCCGGCCGGCTTCGAGGGAATCCCGGCCCAGAGCTATACCTCGCTGCGTGCTGGTCTGACCTGGAGCGGCTGGGACGTGTCCCTGTTCGCGCAGAATCTGTTCGACTCCGAGCCGCGGCTGAACGCACAGACTGTCTTCGCGCCATTGTCGCTGTATACGGTAGTCAGTTACCGGCCAAGGACGATGGGTCTGACTGCGCTCTACCGGTACTGACGGACTCCAGTATCTATATGGACGTTGGACATACTTGCCGTGGTACGCGGCTCGGACCGATGCTGTTGTGTCTGGGCTTTCTGTGCCTGGCCGGTCCCGTGATAGCCGCTTCCCTGGATGAGCCCATCCCGCTTCAAGTGCGTGCCCAGCCGCTGGGCGAGTCGCTCCGTAACCTGGCGAAGCAGGCCAATCTGCAGATCCTGTTCGATCCCGCACTGGTCGCCGGCCGCTCGGCGGAATCGGTCGAGGGCACGCTCACGGCGCGGACGGCGCTTGACCGGCTGTTGCGCGGGACGGGGCTTGAGGCCCGTGAGCAGGCTCCCGGGGTCGTTGTCATCCGCCGCAAGGGCGTCTCCGACGCCCAGACACACGAGGGGTTTGTACGATCATGAACACGGTGAAGACATTCTGGTGGCTGGTGCTGCTGCTGATCGGTGTGCCGTGCTCACTGAGCGCGGAGGAGACTGCATCCGCGAATGGCAAGTGGCTGATGATGGTGATGACACGCAGCACCGACGCGACCCGCGAAGCTGACTTCAATCATTGGTATGACGACATCGACATCCCGGATGTGCTGCAGGTTCCGGGTTACAAGCGGGCCAGGCGCGGCCACCGTGTCGAGTCGGCGGACCTGCCTCCGGCAGTCGATGATGACGGCACCTACGTGGCGCTGTACGACATCGTCACGCGCAACATGGACAAGACGATCATCGAGATGCTGATGGCGAGCCGGAAGATGGAAACCGTGGGTCGGTCCACGCCACTGCTGAAGGTCACCGACCGGTTGTACTTCCAGCAGCACGGGGAGACCGTGGAAGCATCTACACCGCCGCGGTCGGGCAAGAAGACATTCCTGCTTCTGGAGAGGGTGGACTGCTGCCGGGATGCAGCCACCGGCGAGCGTCTGGACGACTGGTATGACGTCCGGCACATCCATGACATGCTGCAGACACCGGGGTTCGTGCGTGCCACTCGCTATGAGCTGTATCGCGTCCTCATGGTCGAGCCCAAATCCGCGCCACGCTATCTGACCGTCTATGAAGTGAACGCGGACTCGGCGGAGCAGGTGGTGGCGGCCCGGCGGGCCACGTTGCAGAGGCTGTCCGCCCAGGGGCGGATCAGCGAATTGTTCGTTGAACGCGGCACTGCGCTGTTCCAGCAGATCAACGATGTCCCGGCACAGTGAGACGACTCCTGACAGGGCTGTGCGTCGTGCTCTTGCTGGGTGCAGGCGTGCCACTGATGCTCGGTGGCGTCCTGCTGGTCAGGCTCCATGGCTCCTGGTACTACCTGTGCGCCGGTCTGGCCCTGATATTGTGCGCGATCCGTTTGCCCCGGCGAGCGAATACGGCAGCGCGACTCTACGCCGCCATTCTGGTCGCGACCGTGGCGTGGGCTTTCTGGGAAGTGGGTCTGGACGGCTGGGCTCTGGTACCGCGCCTGATTGCGCCGTTCATGCTCGGATCGGTTCTCCTGGCTGTGCTCGACGACCGGAGTCGCCGAGCCGCACGCTGCGTGGTTTGGCTCCTGCTGGCAGCTGTGTCGGGCAGCGCTCTACACTTCGGTGTTCATCTGCGAGCACCCGATCCGCTATACCGTACCGGCGAGCCTGAGGCCCCCCATCGCAACACGCCGGCCGAACCATTCGTGCAGGCTGGGCTTGCAACCTCCGCTGCAGACGATGACTGGCGGTATGTCGGCCACGATGCCGGTGGCAGCCGCTTCAGCCGGCAGGCGCAACTGACTCCCCAGAACGTTTCGGGACTGCGCCTACAGTGGGTCCATCACACTGGAGTGACCGAGGACCCGCTCGAAGCCACTCCGCTGAAGATCGGTCATTCGCTCTATCTGTGCACCGGAGCCAACGACGTCATCGCGCTCGATGCGGAAACCGGAGCGCAGCGCTGGCGATTCCGCTCGGGAGCCGAGTCGGCCCCCGCAGTGCTCAAGACGTGTCGCGGTGTCGCCTACTACCGGGTCCCGGGCGGCGAGGGGGAGTGCGCCGAGCGCATCTTCACCAATACCGTGGATGCGCGGCTCATCGCACTCGATGCCACGAGCGGTGCACGCTGTCCACACTTTGGCGTGAATGGCGAGATCTCCCTGCTGGCCGGTATGGGCGACTGGCGCGGGCGGATCATCCCGGGCTACTACTACGTGACCTCCGCGCCGACGATCGTGCGCGACAGGGTGGTGTTGGGCGGTTGGGTCTCCGACGCCCAGTATTGGGGCGAGCCCTCGGGCGTCATCAGAGCCTTTGATGCCCTGACGGGCGCCTTCGCCTGGGCGTTCGACATGGGCCGGCCGGATCGTCACTCCGAGCCGGCGGCGGGCGAATCGTTCACCGCATCGACTCCGAACTCATGGGCGCCGATGAGCGCCGATGAATCTCTGGGCCTGGTCTACGCACCGACCGGAAACACCTCGGGTTCGGATTACTACGGTGTCCTGCGGCGGCCGTTCGACGAGCGCTATTCGAGTTCGGTCCTCGCCCTGGATGCTGCCACAGGCGAGGTGCGCTGGTCGTTCCAGACCGTCCATCACGATCTGTGGGACTACGACGTGGCGGCCCAGCCGGTGCTGACGGAATTCCCCACACCTGAGGGGGCGGTGCCGGCTCTGATCCAGGCTACCAAGACCGGCGAGATCTTCGTGCTGGACCGACGTGATGGCCGGCCGCTGGCTCCCGTGCACGAGGTCCCTGTACCGCAGCGGGGGGCCGTCACAGGCGAACATCTCGCAAGCGCCCAGCCTGTGTCGGTGGATATGCCTGCGTTCCGCGGTCCCACTCTCGAAGAACGTGACATGTGGGGAGTGACCCCCATCGATCAGATGTTGTGCCGGATCCGCTTCCGGCAGGCACGCTATGACGGCCCTTTCACGCCCCCGGGATCCACCTCGAGCCTGCAGTACCCCGGAATACTCGGCGGGATCGAGTGGGGCAGTGTGTCGGTCGATCCCGTGCGCGCCCTCATGATCGTCAATGCCAGCCGTTTGGCGAACTACGTGACCCTCATACCGCGTGCCGAGGCCGATGCGCAGGGTCGAAAGCCGGAAGGCTTCGGTGGCCGATACATGCAACGCGCCCAGGCGGGCACGCCGTTCGCAGTCTCCAACCCGCCGTTCGTGTCCCCTCTCGCAATCCCGTGCCAGAACCCACCTTACGGTACCTTGACGGCTGTCAACCTGAGAACTGGCCGTCTCAAGTGGACGCGCCCGCTCGGTACTGCGAGCGACAGCGGACCCTTTGGTTGGCCGTCGCACCTGCCGTTCGACGTCGGCACTCCAAACCTGGGTGGGACGCTGACGACACGCTCAGGTCTCGTGTTTGTTGCTGGCGGCCAGGATCGCTATGTGCGCGTGTACGACACGGAAGGCGGTCAACTGCTGTGGCAGCAAAAACTCCCGGCAGCCTCCGTCGCCACGCCGATGACCTATTTCTCAGACACCAGTTCGCGCCAGTTCGTGATCGTCGTGGCCGGCAACACCGATCCCCGGCTCGGTGCGACGGGCGATGCCGTCCTCGCCTATGCCTTGCCCCGATGAATACCCCAACAGACACCCAATGATCGCCCCGACCGTTATCCGGAGACGCCTCATGCAACAACAGAACCCCATGCGCGCAGGTACCGCGGCTCTGTGTAGCCTTGCTTTGCTTGCTGTGACCCCTTGCAGTGCGGTGGCGGCGGCGGCCGAGCCGGCCAGCCTGATCCTCAGGGATGGCCACATCCGCGCGGCAACCGGCTGGGTCCCGTCCATGGCAGTGCGTAACGGCGTCATCGTTGCGCTCGGAACCTCACAGGATCTGCAGGCTCTGTCGGGTCCCGCCACGCGCGTCGTCGATCTGGCTGGAGCAACCGTGTTGCCGGGCTTGAGCGATGTCCACGTGCATCCTCTATTCGCAGGCCTCATGGAGCAACGCTGCAAGGTCGCGCAGGGCTCTTCGCTTGCACAGACGCGAACTGCCGTGAAGGCTTGTGTCGGGAAGGCGGAGCCGGACGCATGGATCACCGGTGGTCAATGGGACGCACCGGCCCTCGGCGGAGTTCCGAATCGCACCGTGCTGGACGGCATTGCCCCGCGCCAGCCCGTGTATCTCGAAGATACGAGCGGGCACAGCGCCTGGGTCAACTCCCGCGCACTGCAGATCGCCGGCATCACGCGAACGACCGCCAATCCCGAGGGCGGCATCATTGAGCGGGGTCCTGACGGTGAACCGACGGGCATTCTGCGCGAGTCGGCCACGGAACTCGTCAGTCGTCACATTCCCAAACCGACACCGGAAGCGACACGCGCCGCGCTTCGATGGTCGCTGCGCGAGATGCTGAGTTATGGAATCACCTCCTACACGGAGGCCGCCGTGGGATTTGCGGCGGGCGCCGAGCGCGAACTGCAAGCTTACGCGGACCTGGCCGATGCCGGTGTCATCAAACAGCGCGTGACTCTATGCATCACCTGGGCACCCGGGCAGCCCGAGACGGAGAAGGCGATCGCCGTGCGCAACCTGTATGCGCGCAACCGCGTGTCGCCAACCTGTGTGAAGATCTTCCTGGATGGAGTACCGACCGACAGTCACACAGCCGCGATGCTCGAGCCCTATACGGGCTCAATCCACGGCCGCGAAGACGAAGCTTCAAAGCGCGGCATGCTGTTGGTCAACCAGGCCGTCCTGAACTCGGCCGTCACCCGATTCGATCAGATGGGACTCACCGTCAAATTTCATGCCGCCGGCGATGCCGCTGTGCGTGCAGGACTGAATGCAATCGAGGCGGCACGCAAGGCCAATGGCTTCAGCGGACTGATGCACAACGTGGGGCATTGCACCTTCGTCGCCAGGGAAGACATTGCGCGGGCGCGTGCGATCGGAGCTACGTTCGAGGTGTCGCCGTACCTCTGGGCTCCGAGCCCCATCAACGACAGCATCACCGAAGCTGTCGGCGACGAGGTCATCCGGCGCGTCTGGCCGATACGGGAGATGGTGGAATCCGGCGCTCTGGTCGTGCCGGGATCGGACTGGTCCGTCGTGCCTTCCGTGAATCCCTGGATCGCACTGGAAACGCTGGTCACCCGGGAGCTCCCGGGAGGCAGCGCCAAGTCCTTCGGCAAGGCCGAGGCCATCACGCTGCCGCAGGCTCTGGACCTGTTCACGGTGAACGCGGCGCGCCAGGCGCGCCAGTCGAATCTGGTGGGGCGTATCGAAGTGGGCATGGCGGCGGATCTGGTGGTCGTGGATCGCAACCCTTACGAGATTCCGGCGACGCAGATCCACGACATACGAGTCAGGCAGACCTATGTCGCCGGAGAGGTGGTGTTCGACGCCACGCGCCCGCAATAGCGCGGCAAGCGGGCTGCCCGTCTCGCGTGCGGTGGGCCCGCCATCCGCTGGACGGTGGCCACCGCCTGCACGACGGGATCGGTCGCCTGGGCGCCACGGGCCGGTCATGAATCCGTAACAGGACCGTCATAGTGTGCCTTCGGAGCCGCGGAAATCCCCACCGCGTTGCCGGAGTCCTCCATGAGCGTTCCCACCCCCAACCTCGATCCACAGGAGCTGATCCAGCGCATCAGCCGCGATCTGGCGGACAGCTACGACGAGGAGCTGGAAATGGAGATCGAGGATCGCCATCCGCTTCCTGACATGCCCACAGGAGGGGCGGACGGGGATGCGGAGCGGGATTACCGGCGGCGCTATTTCAGCCAGCTGTTCCGGCTGCAGGCCGAGCTGGTCAAGCTGCAGGACTGGGTGGTGGCGGCGCGCCAGAAGGTCGTCATCATCTTCGAAGGTCGCGACGCGGCAGGCAAGGGCGGCGCCATCAAGCGCATCACCCAGCGTCTCAATCCGCGCGTTTGCCGGGTCGTGGCGCTGCCCGCGCCGAATGATCGCCAGCGAACCCAATGGTATTTCCAGAGGTACGTCGAGCACCTGCCGGCGGCCGGCGAGATCGTGCTGTTCGACCGCAGCTGGTACAACCGCGCCGGCGTCGAACATGTCATGGGATTCTGCACGGCCGAGGAGTACGAGGAATTCTTCCGCACCGTGCCCGACTTCGAACGGATGCTGGTGCGCTCCGGCATCCACCTTCTCAAGTACTGGTTCTCGATCACCGACGAGGAGCAGCATCTGCGGTTCCTGGGTCGCATCCACGATCCGCTCAAGCAGTGGAAGCTCAGCCCGATGGACCTGGAATCGCGCCGGCGCTGGGAGGACTACACCAAGGCGAAGGAAGTCATGCTGGCGCGCTCACATATCCCCGAGGCGCGCTGGTGGGTGGTGCACGCGGTGGACAAGAAGCGCGCGCGCCTCAACTGCATCGATCACCTGTTGAAGCAGTTTCCGTATGAGGAGGTGCAGAAGCCGCCCATCGTGCTGCCCGAGCGCGAGCGCCACGAGCACTACTCACGCCAGGCGGTGCCGGAGGACATGCTGGTCCCGGAGGTCTACTAGGCATCCCTTCCCGGCGCGGCTCGCAGTCCCGCCCACGCGCCCGGGGGTCCGTCCACACGCCCGGGGTCCGCCCATGCGCCCGGGGTCCGCCCATGCGCCGGAGACCCGGCGCCGTTCAGGTTCTCAGGTGCTGCCGTTGGTCACCAGCGCCGCCACCAGCTCGTTGACGGGCAGCGAGGTCAGGTCAGCGCGGCGGAACAGCTGCAGGATGCGCTCGCTCTGCTTCGCAGGGAAATGCGCCTGGACCGAGGCTTCAAACTTCTTCACCAGCACCGGGATGCCTTCCTGGCGGCGCAGCCGGTGACCGATGGGGACTTCCACGGCCACGCGCGGTGTGGAGCTGCCGTCCTTGAAGAAGACCTGCACCGCATTGCCGATGTTGCGTTTGCCCGGGTCGTAGTAGTCCTTGGTGAAGGCCGGGTTTTCCTTCACCTGCATCACCGAGCGCAGCGCATCCACGCGCGGATCGGAAGCCACATCGTCCTCGTAGTCCGCGGCCGTCAGCCGACCGAAGATGAGGGGGATGGCCACCATGTACTGGATGCAATGGTCCCGGTCGGCAGGGTTGGCGAGGGGACCCGTCTTGTCGATGATGCGCACACCGGGTTCCTGGGTCTCGATCACGATCCTCTCGATGCCCGACAGGCGCTCCCGCACCTCGGGGTGGAGGCTCATGGCGGCTTCGACCGCCGTCTGCGCATGGAACTCGGCCGGGAAGGAGATCTTGAACAGCACGTTTTCCATCACGTAGCTGCCCAGCGCCTGCGGCAGGGTCAACGGCTTGCCCTTGAAGAGCACATCGCTGAAGCCCCAGGTCTTGGCGCTCAGTGCTGACGGATAGCCCATCTCACCGGTCAGCGCGATCAGCGCGTGACGCACTCCGCGGCTTGTGGCATCACCGGCAGCCCAACTCTTGCGTGAACCGGTGTTGGGAGCATGCCGGTAGGTACGCAGCGCGCCGCCGTCGATCCAGGCATTCGAAACCGCGTTGATGACCTGGTCGCGCGTTCCACCCAACATCGCCGTAACCACCGCAGTTGTGGCCACCCGGACCAGTAGCACGTGGTCCAGACCCACGCGGTTGAAGCTGTTCTCCAGAGCGAGCACACCCTGAATCTCGTGCGCCTTGATCATCGCCGTGAGCACATCGCGCACGGTCAGTGGCGGCTTGCCCTGCATCACCGCGCGGCGTGCGAGATAGTCGGCTACCGCCAGGATGCCACCCAGGTTGTCTGACGGGTGACCCCACTCGGCGGCCAGCCACGTATCGTTGAAATCCAGCCAACGGATCATGGCGCCGATGTTGAAGGCGCCCTGTACGGGGTCCAGCTCGAACGAGGTGCCCGGAACGCGCGTGCCACCGGGCATCACGGCTCCCGGCACCACCGGGCCGAGCAGCTTGGTGCAGGCCGGATACTTCAGCGCCTGGAAGCCGCAGGCCAGTGTGTCCATGAGGCAGTAGGCGGCCGTTTCATAGGCCGTCGTGCTGTCGATCTTCGCGCCGTGCGCGTAATCGGCGAGGCAGACCAGCAGGGCGTCGGGTGCGGGACGCTGGGCGGATTTGATGTCGTGACTGGACATGAAGGCGACTCGTCAGGTGCGTTGGTCGATGGGAACGAAGGGGCGGTTTTCCGGGCCGACGTAGTTGGCCGCGGGGCGGATGATCTTGCCGTCGAGGCGCTGCTCGATCACATGCGCTGCCCAGCCGGTGGTGCGCGCGATCACGAACAGCGGGGTGAACATCGCCGTGGGCACGCCCATCTGCGCATACGAGACTGCGGAATACCAGTCGAGGTTGGCGAACATCGACTTGGCCTCGCGCAGCACCTGTTCGATGCGCTCGGCGACCTGAAAGCGCCGCAGGTCGCCTGATTCCTGGCACAGGGAACGAGCCACTTCCTTGATCACTTCGTTGCGCGGGTCGGAGATCGTATAGACCGGATGGCCGAAGCCGATGATGACTTCCTTCGCGGCCAGCCGTGCCCGGATGTCGCTCTCGGCCTGCTCGACGCTGTCGTAGCGTTGCTGGATGTCGAACGCCACTTCATTCGCGCCGCCGTGCTTGGGGCCACGCAGCGCACCGATCGCACCTGTCAGGCACGAGTAGATATCGGCGCCGGTACCTGCGATCACCCTGGCGGCAAACGTGGATGCATTGAACTCATGCTCGGCGTACAGGATCAGCGACGTATGCATGGCGCGCACCCAGGAGGCAGGTGGAGGGCGCCGGTGCAACAGATGCAGGAAGTGACCGCCGACGGAGTCATCTTCGGTCTCCACCATGATGCGCTGGCCGTGATGGCTGTAGTGGTACCAATAGGCGAGTATCGAACCGAAGCTGGCGATCAGGCGATCCGCGATGGCGCGCGCGCCCGCGAGCGGATGATCATCCTTCTCGGGCAGGACGCAGCCGAGCACCGAGGCGCCGGTGCGCAGCACATCCATGGGATGCGATGCGGCCGGCAGGGACTCGAGTACGGTACGCAGCGCGGCCGGAATGCCGCGCAGCGCCTTCAGCTGCGATTTGTAGGTTTCCAGCTGCGACACCGTCGGCAGCGAGCCGTGCACCAGCAGGTAGGCGATCTCCTCGAACTCGCAACGCGGTGCGATCTCCAGGATGTCGTAGCCGCGGTAGTGCAGGTCGTTGCCGCTAACGCCCACGGTGCACAGCGCCGTGTTGCCGGCGTTGACTCCGGAGAGCGCCACGGATTTCTTCGGCTTGGGCGCGCCGGCGGGCGGCGCCACGGGGCTGGGATTGCTCATGGGTTCTTTCCAAACAGCTCGTCGAGCTTCTTTTCGTAATTCAGGTAACCGAGCACCTCGTACAGCTCGGCGCGCGTCTGCATCATCGGCAGCACGCTCTTTTGCGTTCCTTCGCGTCGCAGGGCTCCATACACTGCCAGGGCCGCTTTGCTCATGGCGCGGAAGGCGGACAGCGGATAGAGCACCAGCCGCACTCCCACTCCGCCGAGCTCAGACACCGTGAACAGCGGGGTCTGCCCGAACTCGGTGATGTTGGCGAGCACCGGCACCCGGACCCGGCTCGTGAACTGCCGGTACTCATCGAGAGTCTTGAGTGCCTCGGCGAAGATCATGTCGGCACCCGCTTCAACATAGGCGCAGGCGCGCTCCAGAGCGGCCTGCTGGCCTTCCACCGCGTGCGCATCCGTGCGCGCCATGACGACGAAGTTCGAGTCCGTACGACCGTCCACCGCCGCCTTGATGCGATCCACCATCTCTTCCGTGGGTACCAGCGCCTTGCCGGGCCGGTGTCCGCAGCGCTTGGCCGAGACCTGGTCCTCCAGGTGCATGCCGGCGGCGCCCGAGCGGATCAGATCCGCGCAGGTCTTGGCGATATTGAAGGCTCCACCCCAGCCGGTGTCCGCATCCACCAGCAGGGGCAGATCGGTGGCGCCGGAGATGCGCCGTACGTCCTCGCACACATCGTTCAGCGAGGTCATACCCAGGTCGGGCAGGCCGAAGGAGGCATTGGCGACGCCCGCCCCTGACAGGTAGATGGCGCGGAATCCACTCTGCCCGGCCAGCAGGGCCGAGTAGGCATTGACGGTTCCCACGACCTGCAGAGGCCGTTCCTCTTCCAGCGCCGCGCGCAATCGCGCACCGGCGGATGTCACCCGGGTCACGCTCATCCCTCCATGGTAATGGGCCCGCGAGCGATGAGGAAAATACATTGAACACCCCCTCTCCATATGAGAAAAGTATCGGGATGGAGCTGCGTCACCTTCGCTACTTCCAGGCGGTGGCCGAGGAGCTGAATTTCACCCGCGCCGCGCGCCGGCTGAACATCGCCCAGCCTCCGCTCACCCAGCAGATCAAGGCGCTCGAGGCCGAAATGGGCGTCGCGCTGTTCGACCGGACCGGCTATCGCGTGGAACTCACGGACGCCGGACGTGCATTCCTGCCCGAGGTCAGCCGAATCCTGGGAGATGTGCGCAATGCCGTGGTCATCGCCAAGCGAGCTGCCGCCGGCGACGTGGGGCATGTGCGCGTGGGGTTCACCGAATCGGCTTCCTTCAATCCGCTGGTGACCGCCGCCTTCCGCAATTTCCGGGTCAGCTATCCGGAGGTCGAGGTCTCGCTCGAGGAAAGCCCGTCCACGGTGCTGGCGGCCGCCTTGCGCGAGGGACGCATCGATGCCGCCTTCGTGCGGCCGCCGCTGCGCACGGGCGAGGGGATCACGCTGCACCCCATCGATGAGGAAGAGATGGTGGTGGCCCTTTGGAGCTCCCATCCGCTGGCCCGCCATGCGGACCTGGAGCTGCGCGATCTGGCGAACGAGACCTTCGTGCTCTACCCGCGAAGCGAGCGGCCGGGACTGGCCGACACGGTGATCGCCGCCTGCGAGAAGGCCGGGTTCCAGCCGCGCGTGAAGCAGTACACGCCGCAGCTCTCCTCGACCATCAATCTGGTTGCGGCGGCCCTGGGTGTATCGATCGTCCCCCGGAGCATGCAGGAACTGCAGCCTCATGCCGTCGCCTATCGGCCGCTGCGCGATCAGCGCCTGACGGCGTTGCTGGGCATCGCCTGCCGCAGCGCCGAATCCTCGGCGCCGGTGCTGAGGTTCGTGGCGACCGCGCGGGAAGTCCGCGAGACGCACGCGAGCGCGCTGCGCTGAAGTCCTGGTTTGGTTGAGCGGTCACCGCGCGGAGTCGTGACTTTGGCGAGCCCGGTTGCGCCGGCCCTCGCGGGAGATACGCCGCCGCGGAAGACAAAATTCCCCGCTTCCGCGGCGGCGCATGACAGCCGGAATCACCGACCATTCCCCAATGTGCGGTCGAGCGCGGCTTGGTCCGTAGCATCGACTGCGATACCGTCCGGCACTATTCGCATTTCTACGAACGTGCGCAGCACCACGTCGGAAACGTGACGCCGATTCGGTTTCGACCCGGTACGCGCCGATCAGCGCAGCTGGCTGTCTTTGCTGCCGCGCCGGTTGTAGCCGCTGAACGCGGCCTGATCGCGGTCTTCGGCTTCCTGGCAAGCGATGCACAGACGCACGCCGGGCACGGCAGTGCGGCGCGCTTCCGGGATCGGCGCATTGCAGTCGGCGCAGTGCGTGAGCGAGGGACCGCTGCCCAGCCGGCTTTGCGCGCGACTGATGCCGTCCTTCACGGTCGCATCGATCTGCTCCTGTACCGCGCCGTCGCCCGCCCAACCCGTTGCCATTGATCTCAACTCCGGTGGCGCGCCCGCTGCGCGCCGCCACGTGAATGCACTTTATCAGCCGCCGAGGATATATGGATCCGCGTTGCGCCGGCACAAGTGAGACGTGCGTATCGCCAAGTCTGATTGATTTAAATCAGTGGCTTACAGAATATTTCTCACACGGATTCGCAGCTCTACCGCGGCTTCATATCTCCCCGGGGTCTCCCCGGGGCTTCGTATCTCCCCAGGGTCCTGGTGTCTCTCCCGCGGCCCGTCAGGCCTTGTGGAAAAATTTCGCCACGCGCTGGGCGGCATCGGGGGCGAGGCCCTCATTCTTGAAGAGCTCCAGCGCATGCGCATCCCGCAAGGTGAGTCCATCGCTCTCGATGAGCGCCCGCTTGTTGACCTGGTTGGCGTACCACGAGTTGGCCAGGATGTCCTGGCAGAGCGCGCCGAGCTCCGTCTCGAAGCGGTCATCGGGAAAACAGAAATTGACGAGGTGGATGGACTGCGCCTGCCGGCCCGTGTACTGGCGGCAGGTGAACATCATCTCGCTGGCCTTGGCCGTGCCTACCCGGTGCGGCAGCCGCAGGCTCAAGCCCCAGATCGGCGTCAGTCCCCAGCGGGCGTAGACGTCGGAGAACTGCGCGGACTCGGCGGCGACGATCAGGTCAGCGGCGAGGGCCAGTTCGAGCGCACCCGTGCAACATTGACCCTGTACGGCGGAAATCACCGGCTGCGGCAGATTGCTGATCCTGTCGATCACTTCGGAGTGGAAGTGTGGCTTGGCACGCGCCTTCACGTACTCCAGCACTTCCTTCATGTCGTAGCCCGAGGAGAAGTGTCCCTGCGCGCCACGCAGCACCACGAGTCCGATCCTGCGTGTATCCCGGGCGATCGCCTCCACGTGCTCTTCGAGATCCTCGAACATCGCCTTGGTGAGCGCGTTGAATTTCTCGGGCCGGTTCAATGTGAGTGTGGCGACACCACCGCTGTCCTCCCGCAACACCAGACCCTTCATCGCGTCTCTCCTCCGGATCGATGCCACCAGCCGCCACCCAGGGCCTGATAGAGCGCCGCGGTGTCCGCGAAGCGATTGGCCCTGGCCTGGACCAGCGCGAGCTCGGCCTGCTGGAAAGTCTGCTCGGCATTGAGAACCGCCACCTGGCTGATCGTACCCAGCTCGTGCTGGCCTCGCGCGACCTCCAGAGTCGCTCGCGCCGCGTTGCTGGCTTCGGCGCTCGCCTTCACGGCTTCGGCATCGGCCTTCAGCGCGAGCAGGGTGTCAGCCACGTTCTGGCAGGCCTGGATGACCGTGGCGCGGTACTGCTCGCCCGCCTGATCGAGCGCCGCATCCGCCGCCCGATGCCGGTGCAGCAGCGCTCCCGCATCGAACAGCGTCTGCGTCAGCGAAGCTCCCGCATCCCAGAAACGCGTGCCCGTGCTGAACAGCTTGCTGAGACTAAGGGCGCTGGAGCCGGCGTCCGCGTCGATGGAGAACTGGGGCAGCATGTTCGCGAGGGCGATGCCCGCTGCAGCCGAGGCGGCGTGCAGGTTCTCCTCGGCCTGGCGTACGTCCGGTCGCTGTTCTATCAGGCGCGAGGGCAGGCTCACCGGTAAATCCTGCGGCAGGCTCAGATCTTCCAGTCGGAAGCTCGCTTCGGGTTCCTCGGAGGGCAGGCGACCGAGCAGGGCGGTGAGCGCATCGCGGGTCTGGCCAAGCTGCTTCTGCAACGGCGGTAGCGTGGCGGCGGTCTGGGCTTCGGCGGATCTTTGGGACAGCACATCCAGATGGCTCGCTGTACCCAGGTCCTGTTGATGTTCGACCGTCACCGTCAGCTGATGCTGCAGTTCACGCATCCGCTCGGTGGCCTCGACCTGACCGCGCAGCGAGGCTTCCTGGATCGCGGTCACGACCACGTTGCTGCTCAACGTGACATACGCCGCTTCGCGCTGGAAGCGGCTGCTTTCGGCCTGCGCCCTGGCGAGTTCCACCGCGCGGCGGTTGGCGCCGAACACATCGGGTACGTAGCTGAGGCTCAATTGTGCCGTGTACAGGCTGTAGGTCGAGCTTGAGGATACGGTTGGACTGGTGAGCGTCTGCGCGGAAAACTGGGAGCGTGTCGCACTGAAGCCGCCCTGCACGGTCGGCAGCAGGCTGGCACGCTGCGCGGCGTACAGTTCGTGCGCCTGGCGTAGCGCATCTTCTGCCGCGCGCACATCCGGGTTGTTGTGGAATGCCTGTTCGATGAGTGCGTTGAGCTTCTGCGAGCCGAACAGCGTCCACCATTGTGCCGGGATATCGAGATCCTGCACGAACCGCTGGGAATCGCCTCCCGCCACGGGCGCGGATGCGGTCTGGCCCGTGATGGGCGCGCTGCCATAGTCCTTGGCGGGCGGCGCAGCCGGGCGCTTGAAGTTCGGGCCCACCGCGCAGCTCGCCAGCAACGAGACGGCGATGCAGACCGGCGGCAGGACAGCGATGCGGGCCCGCGCGGCCCGACCGGTCTGCGTCTCCGGACGGGTACCGGCAGCCAGTCGCCGCACTCGACTGGCCGGCTTCATACTGCTGCGCCGCTGGCTGTCCATCAGCGCCATACCGGCTGGCCGTGGCGCTCTTCCGCCCAATGCTCCACGACGTGATACATCGAGGGCAGCACGAACAATGTCAGGATCGTGGCGATCGCGAGACCGCCCACGACTACGGTGGCGATGCCACGCTGCACATCGCTGCCGACACCTGTGTGGATCGCGGCGGGCAGCATTCCGAGGGTTGCCACGGTGGCGGTCATCAGGACCGGGCGCAGACGCTCGGTAGCCCCCTTCATGATGGCCTCGTGCAGTTCGAGGCCCGATTTGCGCATGCGGTTCAGGTTGGCCACCATGATGATGCCGTTCTGTACCGCCACACCGAACAGGGCGATGAAGCCCACACCACTGGCCACATTCAGGGTCTGACCGGTCAGATGCAATGAGATGAGTCCCCCAAGGGTTGCGAGCGGCACTACGCCCAGGATGAGCGCGGCCTGGCGCAGCGATCCGGTACCGATGGTCAGCAGGATCAGCATCAGGCCCATGACCATCGCGAGGATCACCAGCAGGCGCGACTCCGCGCGGCGCTGATTCTCGAACTGACCACCCCATTCCAGCCGTACCCGGTTGGGATCGAAATGCACGTGGGCGGCGATCCGATGCTGCGCTTCCTCGAGGTACGAGGTCAGATCCCGGTCGCGGTTGTCGATGCGGATGGTGAGGTTGCGCTGGCCGTTCTCGCGCGTGATCGTGCTCTCGCCCGAGCGGACTTTGATGTCCGCGATCTGGGCCAGAGGCACCTGCATGCCGCTGGACGTGGTCACGAACAGGTCGCTGAGTGCCTCCGGAGTGTTCCGGCTGTCGCGCGTATATCGCACGGTCAGAGGATAGGTCCGCTCGCCCACATAGACCGTGGAGACGGGCGCCTGACCGACGCCCGTCTGGATCACGTTCTGCACGTCCGCCATGCTGATGCCATAGCGCGCCGCGCGATCCCGGTCCAGGCGGATCGAGATCTGCGGAATGGGTGGCTCCTGGAAGATCGAGGCGCTGGAGGTGCCCGGGATGGCATACAGCTCGTTGACGATCTGCGCGCCGATACGCCGCAGCATGTCCAGATCGTCGCCGTAGACCTTCACCACCAGCGGACTGTGCGCCCCGCCGATCATGTCGTTCACGCCGTCGATGATGGGCTGACTGATGCCGATGTCATAGCCGGGGAGGGTCCGTGCAAGATCGGTGGCGATCCGGTTCACGAAGTCCTTCTTGCTCTCGCCGGCCGGCCAGGTGTCGTAGGGCTTCAGTCCCACGGGCGCTTCGATGTGCGACATCGTCCAGGAGTCGGTGCCATCGTCGTTGCGGCCCGTCTGCGTCACGACGTAGGAAACTTCCGGGTACTTCAGAATCGCACGCCGCAGGTCACTCGCCATGTCGCTGGACTGATTCAGTGCGAGCCCGGTGGGCAGCTGCACCTGCAGCCACAGGGCGCCTTCGTCGAGATCGGGGAGGAAGTCCCGGCCGACGGTCGCCCCCAGTCCAATCACTGACAGCAGCGCGAACATCGCGACACCGTAGATGATGCGCGGCTCGTGGATGCACGCGGCGAGCCAGCGCTCGTAGTGGCAGGTGAGGCGCTCGAGCCAGCGGTTGTGATAGGCGTGCCCCGGACTTCGGAAGGCGAAGTAGGCCAGACCCGGAACGAGCGCGAGTGCGGTGAGCAGCGCGCCGAACAGCGCGTAGCCCATGGTATAGGCCATCGGCGTGAACAGCTTCGCTTCGGCGCGCTCGAAGGAGAAGAGCGGCAGGTAGGTCGTGATGATGATGAGGCTTGCGAAGAAGATCGGGCGCGTCACCTGGACTGCTGCGGCCTTCACTTCGCTCTCGCTGAGCTCCTCGGAAGGCGTGGCTTCGCGCCGGCGCAGGATGGCTTCGGTCACGACGATGGCGCCGTCCACCAGGATGCCGAAATCGATGGCTCCCAGGGACAGCAGGTTGGCGGAGACCTTGGTGAGATTCAGGAAGGAGAACACGGAGACCAGCGCGAGCGGAATCGCCACGGCGACGACCACGGCGCTGCGCGGGCTGCCCAGGAACAGGATCAGCACGAGGAACACGAGCGCGATGCCCTCGGCGATGGTGCGTCCCACCTTGTGCACGGTCGCCTTGACCAGGTCCTCGCGGTCCAGGTAGGGCACGATGCGGACGCCCTGCGCGGCGAGCTGGCCGTTCAGACGCGCCACCCGCTCGTGCAGACCCGCGAGCGTCTGGGAGGGATTCTGGTACTTGAGCATCAGGACGATGCCCTCGATCGTGTCCGGATTGTTGTCCTTGCCGAGGATGCCTTCGCGTTCCTGGTGGCTCAGGGTCGGCGTCCCCAGGTCACGCACCAGCACGGGCGAGCCGTTCACCTGCGCGACCACCGTCGCGCCGATGTCAGTCAGGCTGCGGATGAGGCCGACGCCACGGATGACGTAGCTCTGATCGCCCCGCGATACACGGCCGCCGCCGGCGTTGGTATTGTTGTTGTTGATCGCGTTGATGACGTCCGTGATGCCGAGTCCATAGTGCTGCAGCTGGCGAGGGTCGAGATCCAGCTGGTACTCCGTAGTCAGGCCGCCGAAGTTGGCTACGTCCACGACACCCTGCACCGACTTGAGCGCCGGGATCACCATCCAGCGCTGGATCTCGGACAGTTCCTGCAGGTTATGGCGGTCGGATTCGAGCGTGTAGCGGTAGATC
Organism: Steroidobacteraceae bacterium; assembly: GCA_035542375.1. Classification (GTDB taxonomy): domain Bacteria; phylum Pseudomonadota; class Gammaproteobacteria; order Steroidobacterales; family Steroidobacteraceae; genus 13-2-20CM-66-19. Next base: position 26,049 of record DATKLO010000147.1, read on the forward strand.
TCGCCTCCGGGACCGGATACCGGATCGAGCGACGGCGCGGCTCCGGGAGGCAGCACGGTCTGGCCGATCCGCTCGAGCAGGCGCTGACGTACCCAGTAGTCCTCGTAGCCGTCGCGGAACAGCACGGTGATCAGCGACAGGCCAAAAGTGCTGGAGGACCTCATCAGCAGCAGGCCCGGAGTACCGTTGATCTGCCGCTCCAGAGGCACGGTGATGAGCTGTTCCACCTCCTCGGCGGCCAGGCCCGGCATCTGGGTGGTGACTTGGGCAGCGACGTCACCCAGTTCGGGATAGGCCTCGACCGAGAGGGTCTCCCACGCGTAGATGCCGAATGCGACCAGCAGTCCCGCGAGAACAATTACCGCCACCCGGCGGTGCAGGCAGAAGGCGACGAACTGGTCAATCATTGAGAAGGATCCCGCCCTGGACCACCACCTGCTCGCCGGGCTGCAGCCCCGAGCCGATGGCCACGCGGGTGCCTTCCTCGAACTGGGCCTCGACATTGCGCCGCTCGAACGTCCAGGGCGCCGTCGCCACGAACACGCTCGTGCGGTCGTTGTTCATCAGCAGGGCCGAGGCAGGTAGCACCACGCGGCTTTGCGCCGGGCGGCGCAGCGTCACGGTGGCGAACATGTTCGGCTTGAGCGCGTAGTCCGGGTTCGGGAAGGCGATGCGCAGCTTGTCGCGGCGCGAGTCGGCCTCGAGTACGTCGCCGACCGTCAGCACCTTGCCGCGCAGGATCTGATCCGGCCGCGCCGCCAGTACGACCTCGGCTTCCTGTTCCGGCGCGATTCCCGCGAGGTCCTTCTCGGGGGCGAGCGCGGTGACCCAGACCGTGCTCAGATCCGCGACCGTCATCAGCGGCTGGGTCGGATCGTTGATCATGTTGCCGCTGGCCACGCCCAGGGACGTGATGCTGCCGCCAACCGGGGCGCGGATCGCGAGCACGCTGGCGTGCTCGGGCGGCTCGGCTCCGACTCCCAGAATCTTCAGGCGCGCCCGCGTGCGAGCGCTTTCAGCGGCCGCCTGTGCGCGCTCGCTGCGTGACTGATCGAGATCGCGGCTGGAGGCGGCGCCGAGACGGAACTGTTCTTCCTGGCGGGTGAGATTGCGCTCGGCCAGTGCCAGGGTGTCCGCGGCCCGCACGTCATCCGCATAGGCCTGGGCCAGATCCGGCGAATCGATCAGCGCCAGCACCTGTCCCTGGCGCACCCGCTCGCCGAGACTGACGCGCAGCTCGAGAAGTCGGCCCGCCACGGGAGTGAGCACGGGAGCCGTCCGCGCCGGGTCTGATTCCACGACAGCAGGCAGCCGCACTTGCGCGCCCACGGGTTCGGCGGCGGCGGGGGCGACGGCCAGTCGCGAGCGCAGCGGCGAACCTTCGGGGATGATGATCCGGCCGTCCTTGCGGATCAGCGCCGCCGGTTCACTCCCGGCCGCGCCTCCCGGACCCAACAGTCCGAAGCCATGAGTGAGCAGTCCCACCGCGAGCAGGACGCCCAGGCCGGTTCCGCCCCACAGGAAGGCGCTGCCCCAGCCCGTTGCCGGGTGCTCGTTCGTGTGCATGCCGGGTTCCCTTGCAGGACGGGGTCACCGAGTTGTGCGTTGTTGATTGAGCGCGCCGCACGCGAAATCCGCGGCCGCGCAAGCCTGGGCGGGGCGAACTTTAAGCCATAGAGCCCGGGGAGTGCCACCGCGCCGGGTAGCGCCACCGCAGGCGATAACGCGGGGCGGCGCGAAATGTTGACCGCCACCCGAGGGCGGCGGAAATGTTTGAGCTTCAACCCTGGATGGTGAGAATCCTCACAACGCCATGACCACGGACCTGCCGGGCGCGATCGGTGCCGATGCGCTAGCGGCAGGCCGCGGGCAGCGATTTGAACCCCCGGAAGCGCGCGCGGCCGCCGCGGACCGCCCCACCGGTCAGATGCAGATCGGGGAAACGCTGTACGGTCTTCAGGATCGCGATCCGGGCTTCCAGTCGCGCCACGGACATCCCGGCGCAGGCGTGCGCGCCGGCCGCGAATGCCAGGTGGCGGTTGGGTTTGCGCAGGGCGTCGAACCGGTCCGGATCGATGAATTCCTGCGGATCGCGATTGGCGGCGCCGATGCACAACGTCAGATAGTCCCCGGGGACGAGCTCGGTGGCACCGAGGCGCACCGGCTCGAGCACCAGCCGGTTGCCCAGCTGGTTCGGGCTCTCCAGGCGCAGACACTCCTCGATCGTCCCATCGATGCAGCGCGGATCGGCTCGCAATCGCTCCAGCGCCTCGGGCGCCCCCAGCAGCAGCTGCAGCGCGTTGCCGATCAGGTTGGTGGTGGTCTCATGGCCCGCATTGAGCAGAAAGATGCAGTTGTGCAACAGCTCCACCTCGGTCAGCTGGGTGTCGCCGGCCAGCCGCGTCAGCAGATCGTCATCGCCCAGGGGGTGTCGGCGGCGCGCCTCGATGAGTCCGCGCAGATAGGCGCAGAAATCGCTCACGGCCCGATCGCCAGCGATGCGTTGATCGACACTGACCACCGGCTCGAGCGCTCCGAGGATGGCCAGCGACCAGCCGCGTAACGGCGCACGCTCGGCGCGCGGCACCTGCAGCAGGTTGCCGATGACCTCGATGGGGATCGCCGCGGCAAAGTGCTCGATGAGATCGAACTGACCGCGCTGCTCGAGCTCATCGTGCAGATGATCCACCAGCGCGCCCACTCCCGGCTCCATCGCCATGAGCACGTGTGGGGTCAACGCGCCGACGATCTGACGGCGCACGCGCGTGTGGTAGGGAGCATCGCGAAACACCAGGCTCGTCGTGTGGTGCTCGAAGAGAGGGGAATCCGCACCGAACTTCGGCGCGAACGCCGCTTGTTTGTCGGAGCTGAAATGGGTGCGGTCGCGGTAGATCTGATCGAGGTCCCGGTAGCGCGTCAGGAACCAGGTTCCGTCCGGACAGCGATGCACGGGCGAGTGCTCCCGCAAGGCGCTGTAGATGGGATAGGGATTCTCATAAAAGGCCGCATCCAGCCGGGCAGGATCGAAGGACTCGGCGAGGCGACGAGCGTCAGGGCGGGTCACGGCACTCATCAGACCTGTCGTAGGAGCTGCTCAAACAGGTCTGCCATAGCGGCCGGCGCTTCAACGTGCGCGTTGTGGCCCGTGTGGGGAATATCGACAGCGTCCGGCACGTACTTGCGCAGTTCACCGGCGGAGACCATGCCATCGCTCGCGCCCCGCGCCAGCATGGTCGCGCACCGGGCGCTCGAGGCGAGTGAGGCGAATGGCGCTCCGGCAACTTCGAACGTGCGCGGATCCTGCGCAAGGCGCCAGCCCTGCTCGCCATGGCTGATGCCGCGCTCCAGCGAGTCGAGTCCCGGGGCCACTCGTTCATCCAGACCCGACACCCGGCGGTAACGGCCCCACGCTTCTTCACTGCTCGCATGCCAGCGCACGGGTCTTGCGGCCAGCTCCTGTGCGGACTGCACATCCGCGGACGGCCACGTGATCTTCGGTCCCACTCCCAGCAGTGCGCGCACTTCGACTCCGAACCAGCCGCTCGCCAGCGCCAGGCCGATGTACACACCGAGTGAATGCCCGATCACATACAACTCAGGCGTGCCCCGTACCAGGTCGGCGAGATTCCCGGCGAACTGGCCTACGCTGTAACGCGGTTCCCACGCCGAGTGTCCGTGGCCGCTGAGATCCGGTGCGAGCCAGCGGCCGAGCGAGCGTTGCTCCAACTCGGCGCGCAGCCCACGCCACACAGCACCGGTGGCGCCCAAGCCGTGCAGCAGAAGGATGTTGCGGGGACCCACCCCGCCGCTTTCATGCCATGTCACCCGCGTGATGATATACCCGGGGGCATTTACACGGCCCCATCATCGAATCAACCACGGCAGCGCGGAGCCGCATCAGCGCCGCGGCAGGCGCGCCATCCAGTTCGCAACGCCCGTCAGCACCTGCTCGGGTTGTTCGCGGTGCGGGGAGTGCCGGCATTGCGCGAGCTTCAATAGTTCGACTGAACGCGCACCGCGTGCTATGCGCTCGATCTGGTCCATCGTGCCGTACTCATCCTGTTCGCCCTGGATGGCCAGCACGGGACAGTCGATCCTCGGCAGGTATTCCTCGATGTTCCAGTCGCGGAAGGCCGAATTCAGCCAGATCCGGTTCCAGCCCCAGAACACGCCGTCGACATCGTCGTGGTAGCGCGCCAGTCGGGAGCGCAGATCCGTCGTCTCGTAGGCAACCTTCGCGGCAGCGATGCTCCTCACCGAGATGTCCTCAACCCGCACGTGTGGGGCGATGGTCACGATGCCGCGTACCGCGCCAGGATGCACGCCTGCGTAGATCAGGGCGATCGAGCCACCGTCACTGTGGCCCAGGAGGATGGGTTGCTCTACCCGTAACGTGTCCAGGAGCGCCGGCAGATCGGTGAGGGCCTCATCGTGCATGTAACGCACTGCGCGCGGGGCTGTGAGTGGCGCCGAGCGGCCATGGCCGTGGCGCGAGTACACGATGACCTCGCTGCCGGTGCTCTGGGCAAGGCGTGCAGGAAAGCCACGCCAGAGTGCGATCGAGCCGAGTCCCTCGTGCAACAACACGATCGGATCGGCGGATGCCTGGCTCGCGCCGGCGATGCGCTCGTATTCGATGCGGCCTGAGGGCGCGTCCAGGAAGGGCACGGGTGCTTCAGCGCGTCAGTGGTCGGCGGGCGAATTGTTCGCGCAGCCGGAAGCGCTGGATCTTGCCCGTGGCGGTCCTGGGCAGCTCGGGCAGGAATTCGATCCAGCGTGGATACTTGTGCGGCGCGAGCACCGATTTGACGTGCTGCTTGAGTTCCTCCGCCAGCTGCGTGGCCGCTGCCGCCCTGCCGGTGGGCGGCGCTGTGTCGCCGGCCGCCGCAGATCCGGCGGCCACCGGACCGGCGCCCGCGGCCATCGACCGGGTCGCCACCAAAGCCGCGGCGTCGGCGCTGGCTGCACGCGTGACGACGCAGGCGAGCGGCTTGATCAGTCCGTCCACATCCTCGGCTCCGATCACGGCAGCCTCCAGCACTGCCGGATGGCTGATGAGTGCCGACTCGACTTCGGCAGGTGAGACGTACATACCGCTGACCTTGAGCATGTCATCGCTTCTGCCCGCGTAGACGTAGCGGCCGTTCGCGTCAACATGGAATTTGTCGCCGCTGCGTGCCCAGGGGCCGTGGAAAGTCTCGCGGGACTGCTCGGGACTGTTCCAGTATCCCAGCGCGCAGCTCGGGCCGGAGATCTGCAGCTCGCCGATCTGACCGGCGGGCACGGGCTGCCCGGCTTCATCCAGCAGGCGCAGCCGGTAACCCGGAACCGCGGCTCCCGTGGTCCCATAACATACGGCGCCCGGTCGGTTGGACAGAAAGATGTGCAGCATCTCCGTGGAGCCTATGCCATCCAGGATGTCCACGCCGAAATGCCGGTGCCAGCGTTCGCCGATGTCCTTCGGCAGCGCCTCGCCGGCGGATACGCACAGGCGCAGATTCAACTCGGCGGGCGCGGGCAGTTTGCCGGCCAGCATCGCCGCATACAGGGTTGGCACCCCGCTGAATACCGTGGGGCGATGTTGCCGCAGCCGTGAATACACTGCATCGGGCGTTGGTCGTTCAGCCATGAGAATGGCCGTTGCGCCGACAGCCAGCGGGAAGCTGAGGGCATTTCCCAGACCGTAGGCGAAGAACAGCTTGGGCGCGGAGAACACCACATCCTGCTCGCCGAGACCGAGGATGGGCCGCGCGTAGAGCTCGGCGGTCTGGATGAGGCTCGAGTGGGCGTGAATGGTCCCCTTGGGCTTGCCGGTGGAGCCCGAGGAGTACAGCCAGAAGCAGGCATCGTCACGTGCGGTGTCGGCGGCTTCGAATTGTGTGGGTGCGCTGCGCAGAAGGGCCGCAAAACTCAGGCGCTCCGGAGCTGCGCTTGCCGCGCCTCCGTGGGTCGGATCACCCGGACCTGACGCCTCCGAGCCCCCGAGGCCTGTGGTGCTCGAATCGGTCGCGCCTGCCGGGGAGGGCCCGGCATCGCTCACGATGAGGTGCAGCGGTCTCGAGGCGGTGAACCGGGGTGCCACGGCGGTGGATACGATGGCACCGCAGGCCCCGCTGTCGCGCAGCAGGAATTCGTAATCGGCCTGCCGCAGCCCGGTATTCACGGCCACCGGGACGATGCCGGCCTGGATGCAGCCCAGAAAGGCCGTGGGAAAATCGATCGTGTCGGTCAGGCTCAGCAGCACCCGCTCTCCGGGCTGGATCCCCAAGGTTCGCAACGCCCCGGAGCAGCGGTTCACCCGTTCGGCCAGCTCCGCATAGGTGTACCGCCCCAGATCGTCCACATAGGCAGTACGGGGCCCCCGGCCTGCTGCCAGGTTGCGCTGCAGCAAGTCGTAGGCCGCGTTGTACCGGACCGGGATGTCGATGAGCGGTGGGCTGGTGCGGTGGTCCGCCGAACTCAGGCCTGGCATTCAATACCCCCTACCCGCCGGGGTGCCCCCTGCAGTGCGACAGGCAGTATAGTGCATATACGTTGGGAATCAATGATCTGGAGGCACGCCGATAATGGGATATAGTGCTTGTTTGGGGTCGGGAGACGCAGTATAACGCCACTCATGAACAGCGCTCGCTTCCCGGCCATCCCGCCTGACGCGACCCGCGAGGGTCCTGTCTCCCCTGCGACCACGATCGAGATCGCGACCACGACCGCGACCACGACCGCGGCCACGACCGCGACCGCGACCACGGCGCTGATTGGCCTGGAGAGTCGCGATCCTGAGTTTCTGGCCAATCTGGGCCGGCGGGTCCGCCAGGCGCGTGAGCAGCGTGGCATGGCCCGGAAGATCCTCTCACGCGAAGCCGCCGTGTCCGAGCGGTATCTGGCACAGCTCGAAGCCGGGGAGGGCAATGCCTCGGTCATCCTGTTGCGGCGGGTCGCGGCTGCCTTGGGCGTGGCTCTGCCGGAGCTGCTCGAATCGGGCGCGCCGAGCGCGGAAGAACGCCAGATCCGCCGATTTCTCGGCAGCGTTCCCCCGAATCGGCTCGAGGAAGTCCTGCGGCGTCTCACCGGTGAGTTCGGTGAGGCCCAGTCGGTTCGCAAGCGGCGCCTCACCCTGGTGGGACTGCGAGGCGCCGGCAAGACCACCCTCGGCGCAATGCTGTCGCGTGCTCTTGGGCGGCCTCTCGTGGAACTCGACAGGGAGATCGAGCGACAGGCCGGGATCGGTCTTTCCGAGATCTTTCTGCTGTACGGCCAGGCCGGCTACCGGCGGATCGAGCGGCGGGTTCTGCAGTCCCTGATCGACAGTCAGGACGACATGGTACTGACCGTGAGCGGCGGAATCGTGTCGGAGCCCGAGACGTACCAGACCTTGCTCCTGAACTGCTACACGGTCTGGATCAAGGCCTCGCCCGAGGAGCACATGGCGCGCGTCATCGCTCAGGGGGATACCCGGCCGATGGCCGGCCACGGCGAGGCGATGGAGGAATTGCGCAACATCCTGTCCGCGCGCGAATCGCTGTACGGGAAGGCCGACGCCATCGTCGATACGACTGGCACGAGTGTCGAGCAGAGTTTCATTGCCCTGCAGCTGGCCGTGTCCGATCGTGGCGCGGCGGCGCAGCGGTCGTGAATGGATCCGAGGGTCCCATGACGCAAGCCGCGGTTACTCCTCCGCAGGAGAGGCCATTCGTCACATTCGACACCGACCCGGGGCGCTATCGCCACTGGAAACTCTCCTGTGACGGTGCGATCGCCACGCTGACAATGGATGTCGATGAAAACGGCGGCCTGCGCCCCGGCTACAAACTCAAGCTCAATTCCTACGATCTGGGCGTCGACATCGAGCTGCACGATGCCCTGCAACGCATCCGCTTCGAGCATCCACAGGTGCGTACGGTCGTGCTGACGAGCGCGAAGGACCGTGTGTTCTGCTCCGGCGCCAACATCTTCATGCTGGGCTTGTCCTCGCACGCCTGGAAGGTCAACTTCTGCAAATTCACCAACGAAACGCGCAACGGCATGGAGGAATCCAGCCGCCACGCGGGACTGCGGTTCCTCGCCGCCTGCAACGGAACGACCGCCGGTGGTGGCTACGAACTCGCGCTCGCCTGCGATGAGGTGTGGCTGATCGATGACCGCTCGGCTGCTGTCAGTCTCCCGGAGATCCCGTTGTTGGGTGTGCTGCCGGGCACGGGCGGCCTGACCCGGCTTACCGACAAGCGCAGGGTGCGCCGTGATCTGGCCGACCAGTTCTGCACCCTCAGCGAGGGGGTGCGCGCGCCACGTGCCCGCGAGTGGAAACTGATCGACGGCCTCGCCAAGCCCCAGAAGTTCGCTGAAGTCATCCGGGAACGGGCTCTCCAACTTGCGCAGACGAGCGATCGTCCCAGGGCGGCATCGGGTGTCAGGTTGACACCGCTCAGGCGCACTGTCGATGCTCGTGGCTATCACTATCAGCACGTCGACGTTGAACTCGATGCGCGAGCGCGCACGGCGACCATCACTGTGCGCGCGCCATCGGAGGCTTCGCCCGCCGATATTGAAGACATACAGGCCCTTGGGGCCGACTGGTGGCCGCTCGCGATGGCGCGTGAACTGGATGATGCCATTCTCCTGTTGCGCACCAACGAACTCGAGATCGGCACATGGATCCTGAAGACCCGCGGTGATCCGGCGGGCGTGCTCTCGGCCGATGCCGCTCTGCTTGCGCATGCGAACCACTGGTTCGTGCGCGAAACCCTCGGGATGCTGGGCCGGACCCTGGCGCGCCTGGATGTCAGCTCGCGCACGCTGTTCGCACTCATCGACAGCGGTTCGTGCTTCGCCGGCACGCTGTTCGAACTCGCTCTCGCCGCCGATCGCAGCTACATGCTTGCCGATGCGGAACTGCCGACGCCACGCATCGTGCTGAGTGGCATGAACCTCGGACCGTACGAAACTGTGGCGCGAGTCAGTCGCCTCTCGGCCCGCTTCTATGGCGACCCGGAGCAACTCGAGCGGCTCCGCGCGCGCGCCGGCGACAGTCTCGATGCCGGCGCCGCGCTCGAACTGGGGCTGGTAACAGCGACTCCCGATGCGCTCGACTGGGATGATGAGTTGCGCATCGCACTCGAGGAGCGCACGAGCCTGTCGCCGGATGCACTCACGGGCATGGAGGCGAGTCTGCGCTTCGGGCCGGGTGAGACGCTGGAGACACGCATCTTCGGCCGACTGTCGGCCTGGCAGAACTGGATCTTCAACCGGCCCAACGCCGTGGGCGAGGCTGGCGCGCTGCGCGTGTTCGGCACGGGGCACAAGGCGCGTTTCGGCTGGGAGCGAGTCTGATGAACATCGACTATGACCAGAAGATTCCCAATAACGTGGAGCTCGCGAGCGACCGCACGCTGCAGCGGGCGCTGGAGCGCTGGCAACCGGAGTTCCTGAACTGGTGGGGCGAGATGGGACCGGAGGGCTCGGCCGGATTCGATGTGTACCTGCGCACCGCCACCAGCGTGGACCAGGCGGGCTGGGCCCAGTTCGGCTACGTGAAGATGCCCGACTACCGCTGGGGTATTTTTCTCAACCCCGCGCAGCCGGACCGACGCATCGGCTTCGGTGCGCATCGCGGCGAGCCGGCCTGGCAGGAGGTGCCCGGCGAGTATCGCAGCAACCTGCGCCGGATCATCGTGACCCAGGGAGACACCGAACCGGCTTCGGTGGAGCAGCAGCGGCATCTGGGTCTCACCTGTCCGTCGATGTACGACCTGCGCAACCTTTTCCAGGTGAACGTCGAGGAAGGACGGCACCTGTGGGCCATGGTCTACCTGCTGCATCGTTACTTCGGCCGCGATGGGCGCGAGGAGGCCGAGGCCCTGCTCGCGCGCAGGTCGGGAGATGCGGACCATCCGCGCATCCTCGGCGCGTTCAATGAGCCCACGCCCGATTGGTTGTCCTTCTTCATGTTCACCTTTTTCACCGATCGCGACGGCAAGTTCCAGCTCTCGGCGCTTTCCGAATCGGGCTTCGACCCGCTCGCGCGCACGACGAAGTTCATGTTGACCGAGGAAGCGCATCATATGTTCGTCGGCGAATCGGGCATCTCGCGCGTCGTGCAGCGCACCGCGCAGGTCATGAACGAGCTGAAGACCGATGACGTGAACCGCTTGCGCGCCGCGGGCGTGATCGACCTTGGAACGATCCAGCGTTACCTGAATTTCCACTACTCGGTGACGATCGACCTGTTCGGCGCCGATCAGTCGTCGAATGCCGCGACCTTCTACAGCTCGGGCCTGAAGGGCCGCTATGAAGAGACGAAACGCGACGACGATCATCAGCTCGAAGGCCAGCAATACCGCCTGCTCGACGTGCAGGACGGCAAGCTCGTCGAGCGCGACGTGCCGATGCTCAATGCGATGAACGAAGTGCTGCGCGACGACTACATCACGGACTCGATTGCGGGCGTGAACCGCTGGAACAAGGTGCTGGAGAAGGCCGGCATCGATTATCGCCTCACCGTGCCGCACAAGGCGTTCAACCGCCAGATCGGCACCTTCGCGGGCGTGCGCGTTGCCCCTGACGGTCGCGTGATCGGCGAGGCCGAGTGGGCTGCGAATGAAGCGAAATGGCTGCCCACTGCGGAAGACCGCGCCTACGTGGCTTCGCTCATGGGCCGCGTGGTCGAGCCGGGCAAATTCGCCAACTGGATCGCGCCGCCGGCCATGGGCATCAATCGGCAGCCGATCGATTTCGAAT
>DATKLO010000148.1:0-35571 GCA_035542375.1 Steroidobacteraceae bacterium
CTGCGGGGTGATATAAAGGCGGATCAAGTCTAACAGATGTGCGGAATTCTTCTTGCAGGTGGAGTACGCGGATATCAGCCTGCTGGGTGGGCGTGAGGAGAACCAGGACAGGGTCACGGCCGCGGTGGCCGAGCACGCCGCTCTGCTCGTGGTCGTGGATGGAATGGGTGGACATGCCCATGGCGCCCGTGCTGCCGAGGTGACCCAGCAAGTCATTCTCGAAGCCTTCTGGCATACCCCGCTGCCCCTGTTCGATCCCATGGGTTTCCTGCACATGACCCTCGGCCGGGCGCACGAGGAAGTCGTGAAACTCGGCGCCAACCTGCCCATGGAGCAGCGGCCTCGCGCCACCTGCGCCGTGTGCGTAGTGCAGCAGCAGGCCACGTGGTGGGCTCATGTGGGGGACAGCCGCCTGTACCACCTTAGGCAGGGCGCCGTCCTCGCGCGTACCAGGGACCACAGCCACGTCGAGCTTCTGCTGCGTGAAGGACTGATCACGGCCGAGCAGGCTCAGATTCACCCGATGCGCAACTTCGTGGAGTGTTGCCTCGGAGGCGACCCGATACTGCCCGACATGACGCTGGGCCGCCGGCGCCCGCTGGAACCCAACGACGTCCTGTTGGTCTGCACGGATGGCATGTGGGCCGGTCTGAAGGATGCGGAAATCGGCACCGAGATGAACAATCCCTCCGTCCCTCTGCGCGAGACGCTCGCATCACTGGCCGAGCGGGCGGTGGTACGAGCTGGAGTGGGCAGCGACAACACGTCCGCTGCGGCATTGCGCTGGATCGGAGACTAGAGATCGTGGGCAGACCGAGCGGCCGCGCGCCGGATCAATTGCGTCAGGTGAATTTCACGCGCCGCTTCGCGAAGCACGCCGAGGGCTCAGTGCTCGTGCAGTTCGGCGATACGCATGTTCTCTGCACTGCGAGTGTCGAGGAGACCGTGCCGTTCTTCCTGCGCGGCAAGGGACAAGGCTGGGTGACCGCCGAGTACGGCATGCTTCCGCGCTCGACTCATACGCGCTCCCCACGCGAGGCCGCCAAGGGCAAGCAAAGCGGCCGCACCCAGGAGATCCAGCGCCTCATCGGCCGATCGCTGCGCGCCGTGATCGATCTGAAGGCGCTGGGTGAACGCACCGTCACTCTCGACTGCGACGTGCTCCAGGCCGACGGCGGCACCAGAACCGCCTCGATCACGGGCGGCTACGTTGCCTTGGCGGATGCCTGCGAGAAACTCGTCGCGCGCGGCTCGATTGCTTCGAGCCCCTTGCACGGACAGATCGCGGCAGTGTCGGTGGGGATCTTCGAAGGCGTACCGGTGCTCGATCTGGACTACGCCGAGGATTCGCGCGCCGAGACCGATATGAACGTTGTGATGAATAACGGCGGCGGCTTCGTGGAAATCCAGGGCACCGCCGAAGGTCATGCATTCCGCCGCCACGAGCTCGACGCACTACTGAACCTCGCTGCCACCGGCGTGGGGCAGCTGTTCTCACTGCAGACGCAGGCGTTGCAGGAGCGCTAGCGTGTTGCCCCGCAGGCCCTCCCTGTGGGCCACGCTGTGCTCAGCCCGCCACTTACGGAGTGCGAACCCGTGCGCGTAGTTCTCGCCAGCAGCAACGCCGGCAAGCTGCGCGAACTCGAGCCGCTGCTCGCGCCACTCGGATTCGATCTCGTCGCGCAGAACTCGCTCGGCATCGACACACCGCCCGAAACGGGCTCGACGTTTGTCGAAAACGCTCTCCTGAAGGCCCGCTATGCCGCATCCCGCGCGGGAATGCCCGCCCTGGCCGATGACTCGGGCATCGAGGTCGATGCTCTCGGCGGACGGCCGGGGGTCTATTCGGCGCGCTACGCCGGCGAGCGCGCCAGCGATCAGGACAACCTGCAGAAAATGCTCGATGAGCTGCGCGGCGTGCCTGACGCAAGACGCACTGCACGCTATCGATGCGTGATCGCTTTTGTGCGCAACGGCGAGGATGGAAGCCCCGTCATTGCCGACGGCGCATGGGAAGGCCGCATTACCACCGCACCCAAAGGGTCCGGCGGATTCGGCTACGACCCAATCTTTCTGCCGGAAGGCTTCGACCGGACGGCAGCGCAGCTTTCGGCCGAGGAGAAGAACGCGATCAGCCACCGCGGCCGCGCGCTTCGAGCGCTGATCGCCTTGCTGAGCGGCCCGCGCGTATAGTGATCCGGCAGCTCATGCTCACACCCACGTGCGCCACGGCCGCATGCGCCACGCCGGCATGCACAGTGCCACCATGACTCTGTTGACCAGTCCTCCGCTCGCGCTGTATCTGCACTTCCCCTGGTGTGTGCGCAAGTGCCCTTACTGCGACTTCAACTCCTACACGCTGCACGGGGAGCTCGCAGAGGAGCGCTACATCGACGCGTTAGAGCGCGATCTGGAATCGCAGGCCGCTGAAGTCCTCGGCCGCGAGGTCAGTTCCATCTTTCTCGGCGGCGGCACGCCGAGCCTGTTTTCCCCGGATGCCATCGCGAAAGCGCTGGCGGCTGCGCGCCGGCATCTGACGGTCGCCGCTGATGCCGAAGTGACCATGGAAGCCAATCCGGGGACGCTGGAGCGCGGACGATTCACGGAATACCGCGCCGCCGGCCTGAACCGCGTATCCCTTGGCGCACAGAGCTTCGACGCCGGCCGACTGGAAAGGCTCGGCCGCATCCACTCGCCCGACGAGACACGCCGCGCAGCTGAAGAACTGCATGCCGCCGGGCTGAGCAACTTCAACCTGGACCTGATGTACGCGCTGCCGGAGCAGGATCTGGCCGCCGCCATCAGCGATATAGAAGCCGCACTGGCGCTCGAGCCGGCGCACCTGTCGCACTACCAGCTCACGCTGGAGCCCGGCACCGTGTTTGCTGCGGAGCGACCCGCCTTGCCGGACGACGATATCGCGGCGGAAATGCTCGCTGCCTGCCGTGATCGGCTCGACGCCGCGGGATTCACCCAGTACGAGGTTTCGGCCTATTCCAGGCCGGATCGACGCTGCCGGCACAACCTGAATTACTGGAACTTCGGCGACTATCTGGGTGTTGGTGCGGGAGCGCATGGCAAGTTGACTTGCGCGCGCAGCGGCACCATCACGCGAACCACTCACGCACGCGAACCGCGGCGCTACCTTGCGGTTTCACCGGCCGTTCCCACGCGCCGTGCGATCGCGGCTAGTGAGGTTGTGTTCGAGTTCATGTTGAACGCCCTGCGCCTGACCGAGGGCTTCGGGGTGGAGCTTTTCGAGCGCCGTACGGGTCTGGCGTGGCAGTCCGTCCTGCCGAAGATGCGCGAACTCGAGCGCCGCGGCCTGGTCGTTCTGAGCGAGCCCCCGGATGCGGCCGCGGAGGGCTTGGCGGTCCGCCCGACGGAGCTGGGGCTGCGCTTCCTGAATGAGACGCTGTTGGCTTTTCTTGAGGAAACCCCGAAAACGGCCGATGCAGCGCGATTGTCAACCGTTTCGTGAGCCTCCGACCGCGGTAGCGGCCGCTTTATTCACAGGATCCCGGGGCCCCATCGGCAAATGAGTCAATTACGCGCTAAACGATGTAAGTTAGTCCATGAGATACCCCTATCTCATTGATAGATAACGTCGAAAAGGCGTGGTCAAATTTTAGCCAGGTTCACAAATATGCAATCTGGCCGCGAAACCGGACCTGCGGGGGGCGTACAGTCCACAGACTTATCCACAGGTTCTGTGGATAAGGAAAAGCCCGCGCCGCAGCCCTCCCGCGGCCGGCACCAGCCGCCTGGGCCGGTTCCCTGGGTCGGCTGGCGCCGCCACACGGCCCGCGCGGCACCCTCACCTGGGCCTGGCGCCCCTCCCCGGGGACGGCATCAGCTCCCTGCCCAGGCGACGAGCAGCTCCCTGCCCGGGGGACGCTTGAGAGACAGGGCCCGTGCCGGTAAACTCCCGCGCCCTTTACTTCGGGCCCAGCCGTCTCCATCTAGGGCTGGCGTCGCATTGACCGGGAAATCGCCATGAAAGCCTCGACCCATCCTGAATACAAAGAAATCTCGGTGACCTGCACCTGCGGGAATTCCTTCAAGACCGCCTCCACCCTGGGGCACGACCTGCAGGTGGAAGTGTGCTCGAACTGCCACCCGTTCTACACGGGCAAGCAGAAGATCGTGGACACCGCCGGCCGCGTGGACAAATTCCGCAAGAAGTACGCAGCCGCAGGCGCCGTCTCCAAGTAATCGCATCGCGCGGCTCCGGGATTCTCCCGGAGCCCGGCGCGGACGCCTGGCGTCTCCCGCTTCGCGCTCCGACACGTTCCCCGACCGTCTGCCGACCTTCGCCTTATCCCGCCCTCGCTTCGCTGCTCGCCCACGCGCACCGACCGCTGTGGCCGGCCCGGCCCCGCCAAGCCAACTCTCCACCACCGCCGCCGCGCTCAGCGCTTCCGCGCGTGCGTGAGTACTCAGGTTTCACGTCCTTCTCACTAAAGAGAGTGGAACAGCGGCGTGCAAATTGAGTATCTTGCGATTTGAGCAGCGGCGACCGCCGCCGCCACGAATTCCGCGGATGGTTAGCGAATGAGCGAGAAGAAGTTCGAGCTGGTCGACCCCGCCACGCAGCGCAAATCCTCGTTTGGCGTGCGCAACGGAACCATCGGGCCCTCCGTGGTGGACATCTCCCCGATCTACAAGGATCTCGGCGTCTTCACCTACGATCCGGGCTTCGGCCTCACGGCCGCCACGGACAGCAAGATCACCTATATCGACGGCGACAGTGGCGTCCTGCTCTACCGCGGCTATCCCGTCGAGCAGCTGGCCGAGAAGAGCTCGTTCATGGAAGTGGCCTACCTGCTGCTGCTGGGCGAGCTGCCCAACCGCAAGCAGCTCGAGGAGTTCACCGGCAACATCCGTTATCACACGATGATCAACGAGACCCTGCTGCGTTTCTTCAACGGCTTCCACCACGACGCGCACCCGATGGCCATGGTGTCCGCGGTGATCGCCTCGATGTCCGCGTTCTATCACGACACGATGGACATCTATAACCCGCGCCACCGCGAGATCTTCGCCCATCGCATCATCGCCAAGATCCCGACCATCGCTGCGGCCGCCCACAAGCACTCGCTGGGCCAACCCTTCGTCTATCCGCGCAACGATCTCGATTACTGCAGCAACATGCTGCACATGCTGTTTGCCGTGCCCTGCGAGCCCTACCAGGTCGACCCGGTGGCCGCGCAGGCCCTCGACCTGCTGTTCGTGCTGCATGCCGACCACGAGCAGAACGCGAGCACCTCCACGGTCCGCCTGGCCGGCAGCACGGGCGCCAACCCGTATGCGGCGATCTCCGCCGGGGTCTCGGCTCTGTGGGGCCCGGCGCATGGGGGCGCCAACGAGGCGGTCCTCGCCATGCTGGAGCAGATCGGCACCGTTGACAACATTCCCAAGTACCTGGACCTGGCCAAGGACAAGTCCAGCCATTTCCGGCTGATGGGCTTCGGCCACCGCGTCTACAAGAACTTCGACCCGCGCGCCAAGATCATCCGCGAGATGTGCCACAAGGTGCTCGCCAAACTGGGGCGCTCCGACAATCCGCTGTTCGAGCTGGCGCTGCGCCTGGAAGAGATTGCACTGAAGGACGAGTACTTCGTCTCGCGCAAGCTGTACCCGAACGTGGATTTCTATTCGGGCATGATCTACAGCGCCATCGGCATCCCGCGCTCGATGTTCACGGTGATGTTCGCGATCGCGCGCACCGTCGGCTGGGTCGCGCACTGGCAGGAGATGATCTCCGATCCAGGCATGCGCATTGGGCGCCCGCGGCAGCTCTACACGGGTCCCGCCAAGCGCGATTACGTCGATATCGCCAAGCGGCGCGCCTGACGCCCCACGCAGCCGGCAAAGACCACGCTCTTTGACGGCGGCCCCAGCCCGATGTCTGCAAAAGCGCCGCAGGCGACTTTTGCCAATCAACTAGCCGTCGAGCAACGCCTCCACTTCAACCTTATTGGCTCGCTTCATCGGCCGTCCGTCCACGGGACTGACGGGTGCCTGGCGAATGCCGTCGGTCGGAAACACCGTCGCGTCGATCGGCTGATCGTCCAGTTCGAACCGCACCCCCGGATAAGCCAGCACGCGCTCCGCGTTCATGCGCACGCGCCTCTCCGTCACCTCATGCGGAATACCCTGGTCCAGGAGCTTGAGTGCGACGGACTCGGCGTGGTCGGTGAACAGGTGCAGCTGCACTTCCGAGTGCTCCGTGGCCGTTCCGCTGAGCACCGGGCCCACCAGGCGCGGCTGGAACTCCTGTAGATAGAGCATCGCGTTCAGCGCCGCGCGGCGCTGGGCGTTGAGCGATTCCTGGTGGGTTTCGGCGCCGAACAGCCGCTGGTATTCAGCCAGCGCATTTTCGATCTCCACATTCTTCGGCAGCACCGCGGTGCCGTCGGTCACGCCCAGACGCTCGGCTGCCTTGCGTTTGGCCGCCAGGAAGTCCCGGATCCCGTGCTCGGCCATGATCCGTGCGGCTTCCTGCGCCAGCGCGCGCCGCAGATTATCGGAACGAATTGCGTTCTTCTTCATTGGCCCTCCCGCCCGGCTCGTTCAGTGGCAAAAGGCGCCTGCTGCGCCTTTGCAGACATCGGGCTCGCCCGCCGGAAAAGGGCGTGGTCATTGCCGGCTCCGTGGGTAGAACCGTCAGAATATCGGTTCGGGACTGGACGCGCCCTCCGCACTTTGCGCTGTGGAACCCTCCTCGTTCGCCGTTGCCGGCAGATGATCGGCCATGAAAATCTCCATCATACCGTCCGGATTCTCCGCGCTGACGAGTCCGCCGTTCAACGCAGAGATACGCAACGTCACGAGACCGTCGGGCATCGGACGCCGTACGTCCCGTACGCCTTTCAACGCCTCGCGCATGAAATGGATCCAGATGGGCAGCGCCGTGCGGGCGCCTTCCTCGGCTTCGCCCAGCGGCCGTTCCTGATCGAACCCGACCCACACCGTCGCGACGAGGTTGGGCGTGAAGCCGTTGAACCAGGTGTCCTTGGCTTCGTTCGTGGTACCCGTCTTGCCAGCGATGTCGGTGCGCCCCAGAGCACGCGCACGGACGCCCGTACCTCGCTTGATCACGTCAGACATCATGTCGGTCATGATGTAGGCGTTCTGCGGGCTAATGACACGCGGGGCGAGTTGATCCTGCGGAATGGTGCCCTGGCCGCCACGGATGGCGTCAGCCGCCTGCAGCGCATCTTCCGAATTACCCGACAACGAAACGGCGCGCAGATCCGCCGGATGCTCGCAGGGTTCGCAGGCAACGCGCGGAGCTGCGCGCCACACCACGTCGCCCGCGGCGTTCTCTATACGGTCAACAAAGTATGGCGTTACCTTGAATCCGCCGTTGGCGAATACGGCGTATCCGGTCGCAACCTCGAGGGGTGTCGCCTGCAGAGTACCCAGCGCCAGCGTCAGGTTGTCGGGCAGCACACGTTTGTCGAAACCAAACCGCGTGACGTAATCGATCGCGGTGGACGTTCCCAGTTCGCGCAGCAAGCGGATCGATACCAGGTTGCGCGAATGGACCAGCGCCTCGCGCAGTCGCGTCGGCCCACCAAACTGCTTGTGCGAATTCTCCGGACGCCACGAGCTTTCGATGCCATTACCCTCGAGTACGAACGGCGCATCGAGCAGCACACTCGCGGGCGTGAAGCCGTTCTCGAGCGCAGCGGAATACAGAAAGGGCTTGAACCCCGAGCCCGGCAGACGGCGCGCCTGGATCACGCGGTTGTACTTGTTCGTGAAGTAGTCGAAACCACCGACCAGTGCCGCGATGCCACCATCCTCGGGATCGAGTGCCACCAGGGCACTCTGCGCCTCGGGTATCTGGCCCAGCTGGGCATAGGTGCCGTTGGAGATCACGTAGACCACATCCCCACGCGACACGACTTCGCTCGCCGACTTCGGCGGTGACGGCAATACCTGTCCGTTCGCGCCAGTCTTGCGGACCCAGGAGAGCCCATCCCAGTCGATCTGGGCATAGCCTCTGCTCTTCACGTAAACACGGACGGCCTTCTCGGCGACTGATACAACGACAGCCGGTGTCAGATTGCCGACGGTCGAGTATTCATCGACGAGCTCGTCGAGCTGCTCGGGTTTGCCTTCCGCGGTGACATTGACGTGGCCGATGGGGCCACGCCAGCCATGCCGGCGGTCGTACTCGATCAGGCCGACACGCACCGCGCGGTTGGCGGCCGCCTGCAGCCGGTCATCGATAGTCGTATAAACCTTGTAGCCCGCCGTTTCCGCGGCAGCACCGAACTGCTGTCTCACCTGCAGCCGGGCCATCTCGGCGATATAAGGCGCCTCCACGGCAAAGAGGGGCGCATGCGCGCGAGCTTGCATGGGCTCGCGGTTGGCGGCCTCGGCAGTGGCCGCATCGATGAATTTCAGATCCAGCATCCGCCGCAGCACATAGGAGCGACGTGCCGTGGCGAGCTGCGGGTTGACGATCGGGTTGTAGGTGGAGGGTGCTTTCGGCAATCCGGCGATGGTGGCCGCCTCGGCCACGGTGAGCTCATCGAGCGGTTTGCCGAAGAAGGTCTCCGCGGCCGCCGCAACTCCATAGGCGCGCTGGCCGAAGAAGATGACATTCATGTAGAGACCGAAGATCTCCTGCTTGGAGAACTCGTGCTCCATCTCGTAGGTGACGAAGGCTTCCTGCAGCTTGCGCCGGTAGGTCTTGTCCAGTGTCAGGAACATGTTGCGGGCGGCCTGCATGGTGATCGTGCTGGCGCCCTGTGTCTTGTGTCCGGAAACGAAATCAACCATCACCGCGCGCACCACGCCGATGTAGTCGATGCCGTGATGTTCGAAGAAGCGGTCGTCCTCGGCGGCGAGGAATGCCTGCTTGACGATCTGCGGGATCTGCTCGTAGGTGGCGGGAATCCGCCGCTGTTCACCGATCTGCGCGATCAGCCCGCCGCTTCGGGTATACACGCGCAGCGGCACCTGGAATTCCACGCTGCGCATCGCCTGGGGGGTCGGAAGGGACGGCGCCAGGTAGACAAAACTGCAAACCAACGCGTAGCCGACCAGGAGTGTGATGAGCGTCACACTCGCAACGGCCACACCCGCCATCCGAAAGTAATTCCATTTCACAGAAAGCAACTCTCTCCGCCGCTACTGGCTTGCGCTCCCAACGGGCGCTATGCATAGTAACTGTCGTTTCAAGGGCAAACTCACCGAAAGGTGGGGACGCAAAGCCTCCGGTCTACGGGACGCATGATGCATGTGCCTACGACAGCGGGGTTGCCGGCTCGAACGTTAACCCACTCCGCGCAGGCCCACCAAGGGCCAGGGGTCAACGGGTCCGGGCGACCCTCGTGATGCACGTGCTCTGCCACCGTAGTGCTCTCGGCCACCCGTCCCCGGGGACACCAGCTTGGACATGTCGCAACAGGATTCGTTGACCTGCAAGCGCTCGCGCGCAAGTCGTGAGACCCGTAGCAGTTCTGGCGGGCCGTGGCCGGGGCCGGACCCCTTGTGTGATCCATCTCACGTTCTATTTAACTTTGCGCTGTTATATAGTGACTTCCGCCGTAACGCGGGGTCAGCGCTTTCAGGCGTAAGTTCCTGAAAAGGTTATAAAATAATGTTCCTCTTCCAGCGCAAATACCGTCCGCTGCTGGGGCTCGATATCACCACCTCGTCGGTCAAGCTGATCGAGCTGGCGATGGCGGGCGGCCAGTACCGGGTTGAGGCCTACGCCGCCGAGCCCACGCCGCAGAACGCCATCAACGAGAAGGCGATCGTGGATTCCGAGGCCGTGGGCGAGGCGATACGCCGTGCGGTCAAGCGCGCTGGAGCCAAGAGCGGTGAAGTCGCGATCGCCATCAGCGGCGATGCGGCCATCACCAAGGTGATCCAGATGCCGCGCTCGCTGCGCGCGAACGATCTGGAAGCCCAGGTTGAAATGCAGGCCGACCAGTACATCCCGTTTCCGATGGACGAAGTCAGTTATGACTTCGAAGTCCTCGGTCCTTCCGAGAAGGATCCGGAAACCAACGACGTGTTGCTGGTCGCGACCCGCACCGAGAACGTCGAGCAGCGCCAGGCCGCGGTGAAAGCGGCGGGCCTCACTGCACGCATCGTCGACGTCGAGGCGTTCGCCCTCGAGAACGCCTGCAAACTCATGACACACCAGATGCCCGATGGTGGCATCGATCGCTCGATCGCCGTGGTGGATTTCGGCGCGAGCAGCACGACGTTCAGCGTCCTGCGCAATCTCAAAGTGGTCTACACACGCGATTTCGCCTTCGGCGGGCAGCAGCTCACCGAAGAGATCATGCGCACGTACGGACTGTCGATGGAGGAGGCGGGGCGCGCCAAGAAGGAGGGCGGCCTGCCGGGCAACTACCAGTCCGAAGTGCTCGATCCGTTCATCGATGACATGACCCAGCAGGTGAGCCGCTCCCTGCAGTTCTATCTGGCCTCCGGCTCCGGCCGCGAGCAGCCCGAGAAGATCATCATCTGCGGTGGCTGCGCCAACATTCCGGGCGTGGCGGATGTGATTTCCAGCCGCGTGGGCATCTCGGCCGAGAAAGGCGACCCGCTCGGCCAGATGAAGCTGTCCTCCCGCGCCAAGGCCCAGGCGGTGCAACGCGACGCCACGGCGCTCCTGACGGCCTGCGGCCTCGCACTGCGGAGTTTCGACTGACATGCCTCGTATAAACCTGCTTCCCTGGCGGGAAGGCCAGCGAAAAGAGCGCAAGATCGCCTTCACCGTGGCGCTCGGCGTGGCCGCACTGGCTGCCTGCGTCGCGACGTTCGCGGTTTACCTGCTCTACGGGTCGATGATCGATGCGCAGGAGCGCCGCAACGAGACGCTGCGCGCCGAGATCAAGCGGCTCGACAAGCAGATCGAGGAGATCAACAGCCTCGAGTCCGCCAAGCAGAAGTTCATCGCGCGCATGGAGATCATCGAGCGGCTGCAGCGTTCGCGCCCCGAGATCGTCCATGTGTTCGACACCATCGTGCGCACCCTGCCCGATGGCGTCTACCTGACGGGCGTGAAGCAGACCGACAAGAAGTTCAAGTTCGAGGGCGTGGCGCAGTCGAGCACGCGCGTGTCCTCGTTCATGCGCAACATCGATTCCTCCGACTGGCTGCGCAACCCCGAGCTGGAAGTGGTGCAGACCGGCAAGGACAAGGCGCCCGGATCGAGCTTCACGCTCTACGCCGAACAGGTTTCCAACGCCGGCCAGGATGATGGCAGTGGCGCGGGCGCCGGCAAGGGCAAGGGCAAGCCGGGCTCGAAGGTCATGGCCAGCAGAGGTGCCGCGCAATGAATCTGATGGAAGAGCTGCGATCGCTCGATCCGCGCGACCCGGGCCGCTGGCCGCTGGCGGTGCGCGCCGGCGCGGTGGGTATCTGCTTCGTGGTCCTCACCGCGGTGCTGTTCTATCTGTTCGTCTGGGACCAGCAGCGTCCCGAACTGCAGAAGCGTGAGGATGTCGAGCAGGCGCTGCGCCAGGAGTTCAAGACCAAGCATGCCAAGGCCGTGAACCTCAACGTGTACAAGCAGCAGCTCAAGGACATCGAGCGCTCCTTCGGCGCGTTGCTGCGGCAGCTGCCGGGCAAGACGGAAGTTCCCAACCTGCTGGTGGACATCTCGCAGACGGGCCTGTCGGCGGGTCTGGAGGAGAAGCTGTTCCAGCCCCAGGCGGAGCAGAAGAAGGACTTCTACGCCGAGCTGCCCATCAAGATCAGCCTGACCGGCAGCTACCACCAGTTCGGCGAGTTCGTGAGCGGTATCGCGGCGTTGCCGCGCATCGTCACGCTTCACGACATCGAGATCAAATCCGCCAGCAAGGACGCCTACGATCAGCTGACGCTGGATCTGACCGCGAAGACCTATCGCTACCTGGATGAGGAAGAGATCGCGGCGGCCGAGTCCGAAAAGAAGAAAGATGCGCGTCACCCACGACCAGGCAGCGGAGGGTAGGCACCGTCCACGGGCGGGCTGATTCATATGCACAGAAAACCGAATTTCCGTCCCGGTGCGCTGCTCGCCAGCGCGCTGTTCGTCACCGCCGCCGCGGGCCTGAGCGCCTGCTCGAGCGCCGATGACGAGTTGCAGCGTTTCATCGAAGACACCAACAAGGAACCGGGCGGCCGCGTGGAGCCGCTGCCGGAGGTCAAGCCGTACGAAACGTACGTGTACGCCGATGCGGATCTGCGCTCTCCGTTCCTGCCGGGCGGCTCGGGCGCCTCGTCCCAGAACGGCCTGCATCCTGACTCCAAGCGCAACCGCGAGTTCCTCGAGCAGTTCTCGCTGGACACGTTGAAGATGGTGGGCACGCTCAAGCTCGGCGGCCGCATGTACGGCCTGGTGCAGACCAAGGACGGGCTGGTGCACCGCGTCACCGAAGGCAACTACCTGGGCCAGGCGGATGGCCACATCACCGAAATCACCCCCGCCAAGATCATCCTGACCGAGATCGTTCCGGATGGCCTCGGTGGGTACATGGAGCGCCCCGCGGCGCTCGGTCTGAACGAATAACTCGCTCGCACCGGTTCTTAGGGAGCTCTCACGAATGAAACCTTACACCCCGATGAGTCGGATCCTGGCCACGGCCGCGTGGCTCGTGATCGCAGGCGTTCTCGGGTTCCTCCCGAGTCAGGCGGCGCGCGCCGACGACGGTCCGAAGCTGGAGTCCATCGACGTGCAGCCGTTGCCGGGCCAGCAGGTTCAGGTCACGATGCATCTGTCGGCTCCGGCGCCGCAGCCGCTGTCGTTCACGATCGACAATCCGGCGCGCATCTCGTTCGATCTGCCCAACACGACGCTGGCGCTGCCTTCGCGCCGTATCGACGTGCACACCTCGGGCCTGGATTCGATCCTGGCGGCCGAGGCCAAGGACCGCACGCGCCTCGTCATGAATCTCGACAAACTGGTGCCGTATGACACGCGCGTCTCCGGCAACAACATCGTCGTCATGCTCGGCGGCGCCAATCAGGCGACCGTGAGCACTTCGGGAGCGACCCCGGTTGTTGCGAGCCGCGCGGCGGCCTCCAGCGCGACCGGGCGTTCGATCCGCAGCATCGATTTCCGTCGTAGCGCCGATGGCGCCGGCCGCATACTGGTGCGCCTCACCGATCCCCACACCCATATCAACCTGCGCCAGGTCGGCAACCAGATCGTGGTCGACTTCGATGCGGATCTGCCGAAGAACCTGATGCGCCGCTATGACGCCAGCGATTTCGGCACGCCGATCAGCTCATTCGACGCATCCAGGGTCGGCACTGGCACGCGGATCGCCGTCAACGCCACGGGCGACTACGAGCAGCTGGCTTATCAGTCCGACGATCAGTATGTCGTCGAGGTACAGCCGCAGCGCAAAGCCGCCGCGCAGCAGGATGACAAACCGCAGTACACGGGAGAGCGCCTCACCCTGAACTTCCAGGAGATCGAGACCCGCGCCGTGCTGCAGCTGCTTGCGGATGCGAGCGGCCAGAACATCGTGGTCAGCGACACCGTGACGGGCAACGTCACCCTGCGCCTGCAAAACGTTCCGTGGGACCAGGCGCTGGACATCGTCCTGCGTACCAAGGGTCTCGACAAGCGGAGGCAGGACAACGTCATCATCGTCGCGCCGCAGGAAGAGCTGGCTTCGCGCGAGAAGGCCGACCTGGCCGCCAAGAAGGATCTGCAGGAGCTGGCGCCGCTGCGCTCCGAGTATCTGCAGGTCAACTATGCGAAGGCCTCCGACATGGCGGGCCTGATCAAGTCGCAGGGCGGTACCCTGCTCTCCACCCGCGGCAGCGTTGCCGTGGATGAGCGCACCAACACATTGCTCCTGCAGGACACGGCCGACCGGCTCGCCGACATCCGCCGGCTCGTCGCCACCCTGGATATCCCGGTGCGGCAGGTGCTGATCGAGGCACGCATCGTCGTCGTCAACGATGACTTCAAGCGTGATCTGGGTGCGCGCGTCGGCTACACGACGGCGCAGTCCAACGGCAGTGGCATCTGGACGACGTCGGGATCGGCCGCTTCGACCGATACCGCGATCAGCTCCGCGCTGGCGAATCAGGCGGCCACTGGCCGCTCCTTCCCCGTGCAGGTTCCGACCGGCAGCAACGCGCCGAGCCGCTACAACGTGAACCTGCCGGTCTCCAGCCCCGCGGGCAGCTTCGCGCTGGGCATCCTGGGTTCCAACTACATCGTGGACCTGGAGTTGTCCGCCGCCCAGGCGGAAACCCGCGCCGAGGTCATCTCCTCGCCGCGCGTGATCACGGCGAACCAGAAGGAAGCCACCATCGAGCAGGGTACGGAAATTCCGTACCAGCAGTCGGCCTCCAGCGGTGCGACCACCATCTCCTTCAAGAAGGCGGTGCTGTCGCTGAAGGTGACTCCGCAGATCACGCCGGACAACCGCATCATTCTCGACCTGGACGTCAAGAAGGACACGATCGGAACGATCACCGTCGCCTCGGGTGGCGTGAACGTCCCGTCGATCGACACTCGTGAAATCGTCACGCAGGTGCTGGTGAACGATGGCCAGACCGTCGTGCTGGGCGGCATCCTCGAGACCACGCATCGCGACGACCAGACCAAGGTGCCGTGGCTCGGCGACGTGCCGGTGCTCGGCAACCTCTTCAAGACGACGTCCAAGGAAAACGACAAAGATGAGCTGCTGATCTTCGTCACGCCGAAGATCGTTCGTGAAGGGGTCAACGTGTACTGACGCGTACAGGGAACGCGGCAGTAACAGATTTCAGGTGAGGCAAATGCGAAATTTCAAATCTCTGGCGGCTCTGAGCATCCTGGCCCTGGCGCTCGCCGCCTGCGGCGGCGGCAGTCAGGACCTTGCAGCCGGGGGCAGCAGCAGCTCCGGTGGCAGCACGGGCGGTAGCACCGGTGGCACCGGTGGCAGCACCGGCGGCGCGACCACCTACTCCATGGGCAACGGCAGCGGCAGCAGCTTTCAGTCCGGCGTCATCGGGCTGTCGAGCAGCTCGCTCTCCGCCGGTGGCACCTCGAGCCTTTCGGTCACCGTTGTCGATCAGACCGGTACCCTCTACACGGCGCAGTCGATCAGCGTGAATTTCAACTCCCCGTGCGTGGCGCAGGGCCTGGCGACGATCGCTGCCTCTGGAACCAGCGTAGCCGGTGCCACCGCCGGATCGGTCACGAGCACCACCGGCAGCGTGAGCGCCATTTACACGGCCAAGGGATGCAGCGGCTCGGACGTGATCACTGCAACCGCCGTGGTTGCCAGTAAAACACTGACCGCGACGGGCACCGTGACGGTGGCCGCCGCGGCCGTGGGCTCCATCCAGTTCGTTTCCGCGACGCCCGCGTCGATCGGACTCAAGGGCACGGGTCTCGGCGAGACTTCCACGGTCGTCTTCAAGGTAACGGATTCCACCGGTGGAGCCCGTCCGGGAGTGCCGGTCACCTTCAGCCTTGATTCAAACACTGGCGGATTGACAATTGCGCCGACCACGGCCACTTCGGCGGCGGACGGAACGGTACAGACGGTGGTCAGTTCAGGCACCGTGCACACCACCGTGCGCGTGAAGGCTGCCATCACCACTCCGGCGCTGGAGACGGAATCCAGTGCGCTGACCGTGAGTACGGGACTTCCGGCATCGAATGCATTCTCGATTGCTGTCGGACCGGCTACGTATGGCACGACTCCGGTGAACCTGGCCTGTCCGAACGTCGAGGCCTATAACATCGACGGCGTGACGGTGCCCGTCACCGTGCGCCTGGCCGATCGTTACAACAACCCGGCGCCCGATGGAACTTCGGTCGCCTTCACGACGGATGGCGGTCATGTCGGCGCAAGCTGCACGACTCCGTCCTCACCCGCGAATTCGGGTGACGGCACGTGCACCGTGACCTGGACCAGCGCCAACCCCAGGCCGACGACTGCCAGCGTGCCCCCTGCCGCTCGCGCGGGACGCGTCATCGTCATGGCAACGGCGATCGGCGAAGAGTCCTTCAACGATGCCAACGGCAATGGCTTCTATGATTCCGGCGAGACCTTCGTGAATCTCGGCGAACCGTACCGGGACGACAACGAAGATGGCGCCTACCAGGTCGGCGAATACTTCCTGGACTTCAACCACAATGGTACGCGGGACGCGGGTGACGGAACCTTCAAGGGAATCACCTGCTCCGGTGGAAGCTGCACGACGACCACTCTGGCGATCAGCGCTTCCCACCTGATCGTCATGTCAACCAGCCAGGCGGCGGTCTCGTTCGTCAGTGCCTCTTCGGCATTCACGGGCAACGGCAGCGGGCTGACGATCGCGCACTCGGCCAGCGGCACGATCACTATCGGTGTCAGCGACGCGAACGGGAATGCCATGGCGGCAGGTACCACGGTTACAGTTACGGCGAGCACGGCCGCCGGCACGCCCACCGTGACACCTAGCCCCTTCGTCATCGGTTGCGACGGCGGCAACGGCGTGCAGATACCCTTCTCGTTCAGCGCGGCGAGTTCCCCTGGAAGCGGAACGATCACCATCCAGGTGACCTCACCCAACGGCACAAATACGGTTTTCGGTATTCCGGTGACCGTGACCTGAAACTCCTCCGGGTGTGAGTCGCAGCGGCCGCCTTCGGGCGGCCGCTGCGTTTTGGGTATGCTTGCGGCATGTTCGGACCGCAGAATCTGTTCCTCGTCGGGCCCATGGGCTCGGGCAAGAGCGCCGTGGGCAAGCACCTGGCGCGCCTGCTCAACATGCGTTTCTTCGACAGCGATGCCGAAATCGAGCGCCGTACCGGCGTGGATATCGCCTTCATCTTCGAGAAGGAGGGTGAGGTGGGATTCCGGCAGCGCGAGCGGGAGGCTATCGAGGCGCTGACTTCCATGGACCGGATCGTTCTCGCCACGGGCGGCGGAGCAGTGCTTCTGCAGGAGAACCGCCGGGTGCTGTCGGAGCGTGGGCGGGTCGTGTATCTGAAGACGTCTGTCGCCCAGCAGGCTGAAAGGGTCCGACACGGACGTACACGCCCGTTGCTCAGCAATGTCGACACGGCGAGCAAGCTCGGCGAGCTGATGGAGCAGCGCGCGGCTCTGTACGCGGAGATTGCTGACGTCACCGTTGCCACGGATAACCGCAAGGTGCGCAGCGTCGCTGAAGACATCCTGCGGGAACTGGATTCCGCAAATCGCCCGCGGTAGCACCCCGACAGCATCCTGGCCGGTGCGTTCGGCCAGCAGCACCGGAGCGGGCTTCACACACGTATACTCCAGAGCGGCACGGACCCCTTCGGCCCGGGCCATTTCGCATGGATATCCTCAAGGTGGAGCTGGGTGAGCGCAGCTATCCGATCGTGATCGGAGCCGGGCTGCTGTCCGACCCGGAACTGCTCCGCCAGCACATCCCGGCTCGCGACGTGCTCATCGTGAGCAACACGACAGTCGCACCCCTCTACCTGCAACCCGTGGCGACGGCTCTGGGCCCGCGGCGAGTCGTCGAAGCCATACTGCCCGACGGCGAGTCCAACAAGACGCTGGCGACAGTGGGTCGTGTCATCGACGTACTGGTGGCCAACCGGTTCGGCCGCGATAGCTGTGTGGTGGCACTCGGCGGAGGCGTGGTTGGAGACATGGCGGGGTTCGCGGCCGCCTGCTACCAGCGAGGCGTTGCCTACGTGCAGCTTCCGACAACCCTGCTGGCTCAGGTCGACTCATCGGTAGGCGGCAAGACCGGGGTCAACCATCCCGGCGGCAAGAACCTGATCGGCGCCTTCCACCAGCCACAGGCGGTACTGGCGGACACGAGCACGTTGTCCACCCTGCCACCGCGTGAACTGCGGGCGGGACTGGCCGAAGTCATCAAGTACGGCCTCATCTGCGATGCCGCGTTCTTCACGTGGCTGGAGACTCACGCCGGCGAACTGCTCGCGGGCGACACCGCCGCCCTGGCGCACGTGATCCGGCGCTCGTGCGAGATCAAGGCCCGGATCGTGGGACGGGATGAGCGCGAACACGGCGACCGCGCACTGCTCAACCTCGGCCACACGTTCGGACACGCCATCGAGTCCGCAACGCACTACACCGAGTGGCTGCACGGAGAAGCGGTAGGCGCCGGGCTTCTGATGGCGGCCACAATGTCCAGGGAGGCGGGGCTGCTGGGCGAAGCGGAAGTGTTACGCGTGCGCGCATTGCTGGAGCGCGTGGGGCTGCCTGTCAAAATCGGCGGTGTCGCGCCGGATGTGGCGCTCGAGCACATGCGCATCGACAAAAAGGTCGTTGCAAACCGCCTTAGGCTGGTCCTGATGCGTGCCATCGGCGATGCCTTCGTGACGGCTGACTACCCGGAAGAGGCGTTGCAGCGCACCCTGCACACATGTTTCGCCTGACTCCCATCCTGATTGCCGCCGCCACCCCCCGAGCTGAACTCGTGGACGGGATAAGTCCGTGGACGAGCTAGTCACCCCGCGCGGTTCCCTCGCCCCCTACGCGGCCCACGACGGGCGCACCCGGGGCCGGCGCTTTCCGGAGCCCCCACCGCCCTTTCGCACGGAGTTCCAGCGGGACCGCGATCGGATCATCCATTCGAACGCGTTCCGACGCCTCGTCTACAAGACCCAGGTGTTCGTGAATCATGAGGGGGATCTGTACCGCACGCGGGTCACTCACTCGATCGAGGTTGCGCAGATCGCTCGCTCGGCTGCTGCAGCTTTGCGCCTGAACGAGTCACTGACGGAAGCGATCAGTCTGGCCCACGACCTCGGACATACCCCGTTCGGGCATGCCGGCCAGGACGCACTGAATGAGTGCATGAAGCCCTATGGCGGGTTCGAGCACAACCTCCAGTCGCTGCGCGTCGTGGATGAGCTGGAGGAGCGCTACGCCGAGTTCCGGGGACTGAATCTGACGTTTGAATGCCGGGAAGGGATCTTGAAGCACTGCTCGGTGCGCCATGCGCGCGAGCTGGGGGACATCGGCGAGCGGTTCATTCTGCGTCGGCAGCCAAGTCTCGAGGCTCAGATCGCCAACCTGGCGGACGAGATCGCGTACAACAATCACGACGTGGACGACGGCCTGCGCGCGGGGCTGATCGACGTCCGTGACCTCCGTGAGGTCCGTCTGTTTCGCCGCCAGTACGAGGCGGTGGTAGGTCAGTACCCCGGGCTGGGCGAGCGTCGGCTGGTGCACGAGATCGTGCGCCGCATGATCAACTTCATCGTGACCGATCTGATCCTGACAACGCAGGCCCACCTCGACGAGGCACGCCCCCAGTCAATCGACGAGATCCGGGAACAGCCCCGCGCCATTGCCGGCTTCAGCGACTCGGTGCGCGAGGAACATACCGAGTTGATGCAGTTCCTGAGGGAGCACGTCTACCGGCACTACAAGGTGCTCCGTATGACGTCCAAGGCCAGACGCGTGCTGAAGGACCTGTTTGATGCCTTCTTCCAGGACGTGAACCTGATGCCAGGGGAGCATCGCGATCTGGCCCTCGCTGCCGAGAAGGAGCGAGGGGCCAACGGACGTGCACGTGTTGTAGCGGACTACGTCGCGGGCATGACGGATCGCTATGCGATCCTCGAACACGAACGGATGTTCGACCCCACCGAGCGGACCTGACCTGGCCGATCGTATCTAGCCCGCCGATCGTATCTAACCTCTCCCGCCCGGCGCCTTTCCGACCCGTGGCTTGAACCCCCACTCGGCGCCTTTCGCACCCCTGGTTTGAACCCCGACCCGGCGCCATCCAGTGGGTCGGCCGACCTGCGTCGCCCGCTAACCCCAGCCAACCCGATTTCGCACTGTCCCGCCCGTCGCGGGACTGCCCCTGCCCGCCCGCTTTAGACCGAGACCAAGGTCCCGATACGTCATGACGCGCGGCATCATACGTATACGTAAAAACAACTTGTTAAATCAATAAGTTAAACGCGTAAAAGCCAGTTCGACCCAGTATTGAGCCGGCGCGTCAACCTGCAGTCGCAAATCTTTGACGACTGTCACAATTAGCTGCTATTTTGCCTTACATAACATGGGGTAAGGGTCGGTGAGTGCCGGCCTTACGGGGAGGCGGGGTGTGTCGGTCAGGGCAATCGGGAATGCGCGCGAAAGAACACCGAGCGCACCCGATGCAGCGGTGTCACGGCGTCACTTAACAAAATGAACAAGACCAGCCGGGAAAAGGAAGCGGTACTCAACGTGTTTGCGGCGTTGGTGCGCCCGCTCATGCGTGTTGCATTCGAGTACGGCATTTCCGCTGGCGAGATTGCCGGTGTTGTCAGGCGTTCCTACATCGAGGCGCTCGAGGCACGTCTGCGCGACCAGAAGCGGCCGACGACGGACGCACGGCTGGCTGCCGTTGCGGGGCTCCCGAAGTCGGATGTCAGCGCGTTGCGTGACGCTTTGCGCGCCGGTGCACCGCACAGCATGAAGTCCTCGGTGAGCCTGGATCAGATCACCAGCCTGCTCACGGTCTGGCACAACGATTCCAACTTCTCGGGCGCCTATGGGACGCCCCTGGATCTCGACCTGGGCCCCGTCCCCGGCTCACCCCGGCGCAGCTTCAAGGAGCTGGTGTCCGTCGCGTGCCCCGGCACCGACGAAGAGGCCCTGCTCGACGAGTTGGTGGCTGCCCGTTCGGTCGAGGTCATCGATGGGGTCACGGCCCGCTGCCTGTCGCGAGCGTACGTGCCGCCCGGTGGCGATGTGATGCGGATCGAGCGCACCGGCCGATTCCTCGGCGTCGCCGCGGCGAACTTCGTCCACAACCTGCTGCGCGCTGACGACGAGCCCGCTTATTTCGAACGCGCCGTGGTGTCGGACCAGATGCTGTCCGATTCCGGGCGCGACAAGTTTCTGTCCCTGGCTCGCGAGAAAGGCACGGAGTTGATTGCCGATCTCGATGTGTCGCTCACGGCCCTGGCCGCTTCCGAGTCGGTGGGCTCGGGAAAACGCTATGGCGTGGGCGTGTATTTCTTTGAAGAGCTCGCCGGCCAGCGGCCGCTGGATGAGCCAAGCGTCAAGACCGAAGAACGTAACGAACGCCGTCCGGTGTCAGCCACGCTCGAAGAAATCGACGTGCTGGCGCCGAAGCATTTGAAGAAGTGATGACATGAAAAGGACTGTTTCAATGAACAATTTCATCCGCCGGTTCGTCAAGGTTGCCACGGTAGGAGTGGCGGCGCTGGCATGCGCAGAAATTGCCGTCGCGGCAGGGGCTGCTGAAGACAGCGTAAGTCTGCTCGCTATCGGGCCCGTCGAATCGACGAACGCGACGAACGGCACGGCTACGGTACTGGGACAGCAGTTCTCGGTGGGAGCCGGTACACATCTGTCGGTGGGTGAAAACGTAGCAGTGTTCGGCAGAGCCCTGGCGGACGGCCGCTTTGTGGTCTCCTCGATTCAGCAGCGCGGGCAGTATGTCGCCGGCGCTTCGTCCATCTTCCTGAGCGGCGTAGTGCAGCGTAACGATGCGGCCTTGGGCCGTGCGACCGTCAGTGGCCTGAGCGTCGACCTGACACCGTTGATGTCGGCCGGCGCAGTTTCGCTCACCGTGGGCAGCCGCGTTTTGATCAGCGGTACGCAGCCCGTAAGCCATGGAACCATCAGCGTCAATGGCGTAAGCGGCGGTGGATTCACCATCAACGGCGTGAGTGGTGGTGGCCTGAGTGGCGTCAGCGGTGGCGGCTTTAGCGGCGTCAGCGGCGGCGGACTCAACGGAGTCAGTGGCGGTGGGTTCAGCGGCGTCAGCGGTGGTGGCTTCAGCGGCGTCAGCGGTGGAGGCATCCACGGGGTCAGCGGTGGCGGCTTTAGCGGCGTCAGCGGCGGCGGACTCAACGGAGTCAGTGGCGGTGGGTTCAGCGGCGTCAGCGGTGGAGGCATCCACGGTGTCAGTGGAGGCGGCTTCGGTGGCGTAAGCGGCGGAGGCTTCAGTGGCGTCAGTGGTGGCGGCTTCAGCGGCGTCAGCGGTGGAGGCTTCCACGGCGTCAGCGGTGGTGGACGCGGGGTAAGTGGCGGCGGCCTTAGTGGCGTCAGTGGTGGCGGCTTTAGCGGCGTCAGCGGCGGCGGCATACACGGAGTCAGCGGTGGTGGCTTCAGCGGCGTCAGCGGCGGAGGCTTCACAAGCGTCCTCGGAGTCAGTGGCGGCGGCCGCGGCGTGAGCGGTGGCGGCATCCACGGGGTCAGTGGCGGTGGGTTCAGCGGCGTGAGTGGCGGAGGCTTCCACGGCGTAAGCGGCGGCGGATTCAGCGGCGTGAGTGGCGGAGGCTTCCACGGCGTAAGCGGCGGCGGATTCAGTGGGGTCAGCGGTGGCGGACTCAGCGGCGTGAGCGGCGGTGGATTCAGTGGGGTCAGCGGTGGCGGACTCAGCGGCGTGAGCGGCGGAGGCTTCCACGGTGTCAGTGGCGGCGGATTCAGTGGCGTGAGCGGCGGAGGCTTCAGCAGCGTCCTGGGCGTCAGCGGTGGCGGTCGCGGTGTAAGCGGTGGCGGATTCAGCGGCGTCAGCGGTGGTGGCTTCAGCGGCGTCAGCGGGGGCGGACTGAACGGAGTCAGCGGTGGGGGTATCACCCTCCACGGCGTGAGCGGTGGCGGCCACTAAGCGGCCAGCCCCAGGGGCGACTCGTCACTTGCCGGCGAGTTCGTCCCGGAGCGCTTTGCGCTGAATCTTGCCGACGTTGGTCTTCGGCAATTCCTTCCTGAAATACACGTGTCGCGGCACCTTGTAGCGCGCGAGCGATTCGCGGCTGAAGTCGATCACAGCCTGCTCAGTCAGTGCCGGATCCTTGGGGACCACGAACAGCGCGACTACCTCGCCTGAGTGCTCGTCCGGCTGCGCGACCGCGGCGGCCTCCAGGATTCCCGGGTGAGTGGCGGCCACGGCTTCGACCTCGTTCGGGTATACGTTGAATCCCGACACGAGGATCATGTCCTTCTTGCGGTCCTCGATGAACACGTAGCCGCGCTCGTCCATGCGCCCGACGTCGCCGGTTCGCAGCCAGCCATCGGGCAACAGTACTTTCGCGGTCTCGTCCGGCCGCTTCCAGTAGCCGCTCATGACCTGCGGACCTCGGACGCAAATCTCGCCGACCTGACCGATCGCCAGATCATTCCCGGCGTCATCCTTGATGGCCACCTCCGTCGAGGAGATAGGCAGACCGATCGCGCCGTTGAAGTCCTCTCCCGGCGGATTGATGCAGGCGGCGGGTGAGGTTTCGGTCAGACCCCAGGCCTGGGTCAGGATGTTGCCGGTCACCTGTTTCCAGCGCTGCGCGACGGCGGCCTGCACGGCCATGCCGCCACCGAGCGTGATCTGCAGACTGCTGAAGTCAAGCTGGTCGAATCCGGGCGTGTGCAGAAACGCGTTGAACAGTGTGTTGACTCCGGAGATGAATCGGAAAGGATATTTCCGCAGTTCGCTGATCACCGCCGGGAAGTCACGCGGATTGACGATGAGGATGTTCCGCCATCCGAGCCGTGCGAAGAGCAGGCAGTTCGCTGTCAACGCGAAGATGTGATACAGCGGTATCGGTGTGATGAGCGTGCCTGTCGTGCGGGCAATCGTCACTCCGATCCACGCTTCCGCCTGCAGCACGTTGGCGCTCACGTTGCCGTGACTGAGCATGGCGCCCTTGGCGACGCCGGTCGTGCCACCGGTGTATTGCAGGAAGGCCAGATCCTCGCGATTCATCGCGACCGGATCCAGCGTCAGGCTGGCGCCTTCACGCAGAGCATCGGTAAAGCGAATGGAGGCATCGATACGGTAGGGCGGTACCTGCCTGCGCCGGTGGCGCACCACGTAGTTGACGATCGCCGCTTTCGGAAATCCCAACATGTCGCCCACGCCCGTCACGAGTACCTGACGGACCGCGGTTTGCGGTAACACCTTCTCCAGAACGTGTGCAAAGTTCTCCAGCACCACGATGGTCGTGGCGCCCGAGTCATTCAGCTGATGTTCGAGTTCCGGCGCGGTGTATAGCGGGTTGGTATTGACGATCGTCAGTCCGGCACGCAAGGCGCCAAACAAAGCGATCGGATACTGCAGAACGTTGGGCAGCATGATGGCGATGCGCTCGCCCTTACCCAGGCCGGCCTTCTTCTGCAGGAACGCGGCGAAGTCGCGCGACAGCTGCTCGAGCCGCCGATAGGTGAGGGAATGACCCATCTGGACGTAGGCCACCGCGTCGGCATGTGCGGCGCAGCTCTGCTCGATCAGGTCCACCAGCGTGCGCAGGTGCTCCGGATCGATGTCGGCCGGCACGCCGGCGGGATAGGACTTCAGCCAGATTCTCTGCATCGCTCCCCCTCGCGGCGCGCCGTCAATGATTCTTCTTCAGCATCGGCACCAGCTCCGGCCAGAGCGTGTCCAGCACCGCCGGTTGACCCCGCGCATTCGGGTGCAGACCGTCGTCCTGCATCCGCGCCGGATCGAGCGCGACCGACTCCAGCAGGAAGGGAACGAGCGCCAGCCTATACCGGTCGCGCAGGTCCGCATACATCTGCGTGAACTCCGCCGTGTAGCGCGGGCCGTAGTTCGGCGGGATGCGCATGCCGACCAGCAGCACGCGGGCTCCGCGCCGCTGCGCCAGGTCGATCATGTGCGCCAGATTGTCCCGGGCCAGGTTCAGCGGCAAGCCGCGCAGGGCGTCGTTCGCACCCAGTTCCAGCACCAGGATCTCCGGCTTGTGCAACTGTAACGCACGGGGCAGTCGCTCGAGTCCGCCGCCGGTCGTTTCGCCGCTGACGCTGGCGTTGACGACCTGGTATCCGTACCCTTGCGACTGTAGCCGCTTGTCCAGCAGGGCTACCCATCCCTGTTCCGACCTCAGCCCGTAAGCGGCGCTGAGGCTGTCGCCGAACACGAGGATGGTCCGATCGGACGCCGACGCGTTCTGGAGCGCGATGACCCAAAATCCGACGACCAGCGCGCAGGCGCCGATGATCCGTGACAGCGTTCTCAAGGCCGAAAACCTCACCCGGCAGGTTAGCAGTCCAGAAGGTCCGCTGACTATTGTGCACGACGTCTCGTTCGACATCGCGGCGGGTGAGTCCGTGGCGATCGTCGGCCCCTCCGGTGCCGGTAAGTCAACGCTGCTGGCGCTGCTGGCAGGACTGGACCTGCCCACCCAGGGGCGTGTGCTGCTGGATGGCGAGGATCTCACGCAACTCGATGAAGACGGCAGAGCGCGGCTGCGCGCGCGCCGCGTGGGGTTCGTGTTCCAGTCCTTCCACCTGATTCCCGCTCTGACGGCCCTGGAGAACGTGATGCTGCCGCTGGAGCTGGCCGGCAGCCCGGATGCACGGCGGGCAGCGCTGGCGACGCTGGACCGTGTTGGACTGGCTGCCCGCACCGGCCACTATCCGCGCCAGCTCTCCGGTGGCGAGCAGCAGCGGGTCGCGCTGGCTCGCGCTTTCGTGACGCAGCCGGCTGTGCTGTTTGCGGATGAGCCCACCGGCAATCTGGATACGCTGACCGGCTCGCGCGTGGGCGAGCTGCTGTTCGAGCTCAATGCCAGTTCCCGCACGACACTGGTCCTCGTTACTCACGACTCCAGCCTCTCCGCCCGCTGCGGGCGCACGATCCGCATGGAAGCGGGCCGGGCTCTGTTGCAATGAGAGCGCTGGTGCTCGCCCTGCGCTCGCTGTCGCGTGAATGGCGCTCGGGCGAGCTCGGCGTGCTGCTCTTGGCGCTCACCGTCGCGGTCGCCGCGCTCACTGGAGTGGGGTTCCTGGTCAGCCGCATCAGCACGGCCGTAGCGCTCCAGGCCAGTGAGGTACTGGCAGCCGATATCCGCATCGGCTCGCCTCAGCCCATCAGCGATCAGTACTTCGAGGAAGCCAGGCGCCGGGGCCTGCGTACCGCCACGAGCACGGCGATTCTCAGTGTCGTTTTCAACGGTGAGCGGAGCCAACTCACCAATCTCCGCGCGGTGACCGATGGGTATCCGCTGCGCGGGCGTGTGTTGATCGCCGAGGAGCCCTTCGTCCCCGGACGGACGGCACAGGGCATCCCGGCTCCGGGGGAGATCTGGCCGGACTCCAAGCTGCTCGCCGCGCTCGATGCGCACGTGGGATCGCAACTCGCCATCGGGGCCGCCACGTTTCGTGTGGCGCACGTGCTGATCTCGCGCCCGGATCAGAGCGGCACGTTCGCCGAGCTGGCACCCACCCTGTTGATGAATGCGGCAGACGTCCCGGGGACGCAGCTCATTCAGCCCGGCAGCCGGGTCAGCTACCGCGGGCTGTTCGCCGGGGAGCGCAGCCGCATCGATGAGTTCAAGGCGTGGCTCGTGGCGCACAAGCAACGCAGCGAGCGCGTCCATGACATCACGGATGCGAGCCCGCAGATCCGCAATGCCGTCGAGCGCGCCGGGCGTTTCCTGAGTCTGGCGAGCCTGGTCAGCGTACTGCTGTGCGCGATCGCCGTGGCGATGTCGGCGCGACGCTATGTGCACCGTCATCTGGACACGGTTGCCCTGCTGAAGACCCTGGGAGCCTCGCGCGCCTTCACGCTCAGCGTGAACCTCATTCAACTGTTCGCGGTCGCCCTGATTGCCTCTACGCTGGGGTGCGTGGGTGGCTTCCTTGCGCAGGAGTGGCTCTTGCGGACGCTACGCGGCTTGCTTGCGGTGGATCTCCCACCCGCGAGTCTCGTGCCGGCCGCCATCGGGTTCATGACGGCCATCGCCGTTCTGCTGGGTTTCGCGCTCCCTTCCCTGCTGCAGCTGTCGCGTGTCCCCGCGCTGCGTGTGCTGCGCCGGGATGTTGGTGCGCCCCCGCTGCTCGTCCTGTTCGCGTTCGGTCCCGCGGTCGCCGTGGTGCTCTTCCTGGTCTACTGGGTCGTGCGCGACCTCAGGATGTTTGTTGGATTCACGGTGGGACTGGCGAGCTTCCTGCTCGTACTGAGTCTCGCCGGCGCTGCGCTCGTCCTGCTGGCCGGGCGGCTGCGCGGCCGTGTGGGCGTCGCCTGGCGTTTCGGGGTCGCCAACCTCAGCAGACGGCGCGGCGAGAGCCTGGTGCAGATCGTGGCCTTCGGCACCGGAATCATGGTGCTGCTGTTGCTGGCCATCGTGCGCTCGGACCTGAACAGCGACTGGCGGCGCACGTTACCGGCCAACGTACCGAACTATTTCTTCGTCAACATCCGTCCCGAGGATCGCGCCGCATTCACCAGCTTCCTCGCCGAGCACGGTGGCACGACCGCCCGCATGCTGCCGATGATCCGGGGCCGTCTCACCAGCATCAAGGGACGTTCGGTCGAAGACCTGAAATTCTCCGGCGAGGACAGCGAGAACTTCGCCACACGCGAACAGAACCTGACCTGGTCCGCGGAACCAGGGGACGACAACCGGATCGTCGCCGGGCACTGGTGGACGGCCGAGGATGCGGGCAAGCCGCTGGTCTCGCTCGCCACGGAGTTCCAGGACTCCCTCGGTGTGCAGGTAGGGGACAAGCTGACGTTCGATGTGGCGGGCGAGGCATTCGACGTGGAGGTCGCCAGCATCCGCAAAGTCAAGTGGGACAGCTTCCAGCCCAACTTCTTCGTCGTGTTCGCGCCCGGCGTGCTGGACAACACCGCCGGGACGTACATCACCAGCGCTTATCTGAAAGGCGAAGCATCACGTTCATTGGCGCAGCTGGCGCGGAAGTTCCCCAGCGTGTCGATCTTCGACATCGATGATCTATTGGCGCAGGTGCGCTCCGTGCTGGACAAAGCGGTGCTCGCCGTGCAGAGCGTGTTCGTGTTCACGCTGTTTGCGGGACTGACCGTGCTGCTCGCGGCGGTCCAGTCCAGTCGCGAGGAGCGGCGTTATGAGAGCGCGATGTTGCGCACGCTCGGGGCCAGTCGGGCGACGGTGCTCAAGGGAGTGCTTGCGGAGTTCATCACGCTGGGACTGCTGTCCGGCATCCTGGCCACGGCAGGCGCATCGATCGCGGCGTACTACATGGACACCCGCGTACTGCAGATGCACTACAACTTCGACTGGCGCCTGTGCCTGGCCGGACTGGCTGGCGGTGCGCTGCTGGTGGCGGCCACCGGCTGGTTCGCTACGCGCTCGGTGGTGAGACAACCGCCGTTGCGGACGCTACGGGCGGACTGAGACCGTCGCAGGCGCGCGCGGGCGAGCCGTCGCAGGCGAAGCGAGACAGGCGAACGGCTTGAGGACAAGCGAGCGGACTGAGGGGGGTCGCGCGGACTATTTGGCGATCAGCGTCCGGGCCTGCTCGGCCCAGAACAGCGCGTCGACGTAAGCGGCGCGAATGAGAGCCGGTGTGAGATCGCCATACACGGCGTGATCCCACGCAGCCCGCTCATAAGCCCGCGTGCATTGCAGGGCCTTGCCAAGTTCGCCCTCTCCGGCGATCAGTGCCCGCGCGATGGCCGGAGCCAGCGGCAGTTCTTCCACGATCTTCTGGGTCGGCATCCCGACCATCGCATTCAACAGCGAGAACAGGCCGGTGATGAAAAACGGCCCCGCATCCCTGGCGCCGCCGAGTCGGCCCAGCTGCTCGCACATCCTTGCGCGGGTCATCGCGTTGATGAACAGGCTGGGTGGGCGGTCGTCAAAACCCTGCAGACACAGCAGGGAACACAACTGCCGCAGATGTTCGACACCGAGGATGACGATGGCCTGGCGGATCGAGTCGATCTTGCGCGGCAGGTTGTAGAAGCTGGAATTGATACAGCGCAGGACGTGATAGGACATCGACACGTTCTGGCTGATCAGCCGCTCCACTTCGTCGATGGAGTACTGCTCGCTCTGCAGCGAGGCCACCAGGCGCAGTGTAGCCAGCCGGCTGGAGGGCACCTTCTTGGCGCGGAAGGTCTGCGGGTGCTGCAGGAAGTAGCCCTGGAAACCGTCGAATCCGAGTGCGAGACACTTTTCGAACGCTTCCGGTGTTTCGACGTTCTCAGCGATGAGGCGCAGCCCGCGGGCGCGCAGCTGTTCCACCAGCGTGCTCAGGTCACCCGGGTGGGGATGGGTGATCTCCAGCTTTACGATGTCGGCGAACTGCAAGAGGCGCGGATCGCTGACCTCGGGCGAATAATCATCCAGCGCGATGCGATGCCCGCGCGCACGCAGCTTGCGGATGCCTTCGACCACGTCAGGCTCGGCGCGCACGTCTTCCAACACCTCGATCACCACCCGATCGGGGGG
This sequence comes from Steroidobacteraceae bacterium, assembly GCA_035542375.1. GTDB lineage: Bacteria > Pseudomonadota > Gammaproteobacteria > Steroidobacterales > Steroidobacteraceae > 13-2-20CM-66-19. The sequence continues at coordinate 29,120 of DATKLO010000148.1, forward strand.
CAGCGGCAGCTGAGGGACGTCCTCGAGGAGTTCGGTCGGAAAGTTGATATGCACCGGCGCCCCGCCGGAAAGCCTGTCCAGCCCGATTTCCAGGGCCGCGCTGGAGATGACTTCGAGGGTTGCCTGGCGCGGGTCGGTGATCTGGGCTCGAGTGACGGATGGGGAATGCCGGTACAGCAGCTCGACGGCCATGACCGCCATGGAGGCGTCATAGATGGGCTGGCGCGCGACGAAGACGTCCGTCTGTGCAGCCGGCGGAGCGGTGTCCAGGGGTCGCCGGCGATCATCCTGACGTGTCATGAAACCTCGAGAGCCGCTGCTGCAGCGGATCGCGCCAGACTTTACAGCACCAATCGGCGCTGCTGCGTGTCAGGGTCGGCCTTTGTTGCGCTCGCATCAGGCAGGAGGCCTGCAGCGGGACCAAAGTCGCGGTACCGCGCGGCAACCGGGTTCAGGCCGGCCGTGCGCAGCTCAGCGCTGGATGCCGATGGTGACCCAGGAATCCGGCTCCGGATCGCCGCGCCACGACAGGCCTTCGATGGTGAGCTGATAGTTGCCTGGTCCCAGCGCCGAACTGTTGAGCGCCATGCGCAGGTGTCCGTTGGAATCCTTCACCAGGTTGTGGAGCACCATCACGCGGCCCTGGTCGATGCGGTCGACCGTGATGCGGAAAGTCTTGTAGGCCGAGCGTGACTCGTCGATCCTGAAATCCACGAGCTGAGCCGGTTCACCACCGATCACCACCGCCGGAGTGTTGGATGCACCGTCGCGACTGGGCACGAGGCGGATGCTGCGTGTGCTGGTCGCAGGCTCGAGCGGCTGCTCCGCGGAGCGTTTCTGCAGCATCGCGATCTTCTGCGACTTGCTGGAACTGCCGCTGGCCACCACGGCGAGCGTCAGCAGCAGGACGAGAACGGCGCCTGCCAATCCCAGGGTGACCTGCGGCTTGGCCCACGGGCGACGCGGCTGGGACTCCTGCCACGGCTCGGGTTTGCCACTGGCCTCCAGCAGGCGCAGACCGGCATTGACCCGCTCGGGCAGACCCAGCTCGTCCAGCACTTCCGGGTTGTCGCGACAGAAGCGCTCGAAGTCCGTGGCTCCCTTCAGGGGCAGCCGTCCCGACAGATAACGCTCGACGATCTGGTTGCGCGCGATGAAGTCGCGGTCCATCGGTGAAGGCGCTGCCGCGGCGGCGGTCGCCGCTGGGGCCGGTGCTGCCGCTGGGGCCGGTGCTGTAGCTTGAGCCGATGCTGCCGCCGTAGCGGTCCCGCCGGAGGTTGCCGGAGGAGCCCCGATCGGGGCGGCCGGCGTCACCACGCTCGGGGCGGGTGTGGGTGCGGGTGCCGGGGCGCCCGAGGCGGCGTGTGCAGGTACAGCCGCCGCCGAAGGGGCAGGTTTGACCGCTGGGGCGTGTGCCGCCACGGGAGGAGGGGCGACGACTGGCGAGGCGGCCTGCGAGGTTGGTGCGGGCGGCGGCGTCTCGGCCATCAGCTCCAGCGGCAGATCTGGCAACGGCTCCTCGGACATCGCGGCTGCGATGCCTGCGGTCGGGCTGTGCGAGACGGCCGGAGCGGGAGCGGGGGTGCGCACAGGCGCCGCCGAAGGTGGAGGCTTCATCGCAGTCGTTGACTGTACGGCTGGTGAAACGACAGGCGGGGTCTGAGGCGCCGGAGATGTCGATTTCGAACCAATTGGCGTCGGAACCGCGGTGGGCCTCGATCCCGGCCCCGGTGCAGGCGCGGCGGCCCGGCTCGCACTGGAAGGCTGCGTTGCGGGACGTGCGGGCGATGGCGCCGGCTTGGAAACGGGGCGCTGCGCCACGGCGGCAGGCTTCGCGCTGGTTGCTCCGGACGCTGCCGCCGCCTTGGCTGCGGCAGCAGCCAGAGAGGGGGCCGCCGTCGAGCGGCCGCCGGATACGGCAGAGGATGCCCCGGAGTTCGAGGCCGCGGTTGCCGCTTGGGTCGAGGCCGGGGCCGGGGTTGGGGTTGGGGTTGCAGCCGCGGCGGGTGCGGGGATCCCTGCGGCTCCCGCCGGAATGACCGGTGGCGGCTTCAGCTCAGGGGCGGCGGTCGGTGCTCCCGGCATCTCCAGGGCGATCTCCGGGTCCACCAGACCGGCCGAGGACAGAAGCTTGGGAATGACGCCGGAATCGGCTGGGCCCGGCACGGGCGATCCAGAGGCGGCCGATCCGGTCGCCGCGGCGTCATGGCCCGCCTGCGCGGCGGTCGAGGCCGGGATGGCGGACGCAGCCGGGGAGGAGGAAGCGACAGCAGGCCCCGTGCTGGCCTGGGCCGGCACGTCGGAATCGATCAGTGCGCCGTGCGCGAGGAGGTCTTCGGGGTCCATGGGCTCCGCCTGGGGCGACTGTACCCCCGAAGCCGCGCGTGCGCCCACCGGGGCGGCGGCCTGAGCCCCGTCCAAGGGCTCCTCCACCGGCAAATCGTCCAGGGGCGCGTAGCGGGAACGGGAAGCGGCTTCCATAGGGTAGCGGCTAACCTCGAGCAGGCCTTTCCTGAACGTATCGTGCAATGCCGCCGCCCGCCTACCTGCGCGATGGCTCACAGAACGGGAGGCCACCCCCTGGTTCGTGAGCCACGTCACAATTGCTGCTTCGTGGTGTTTTGCGAAAACAGTGACGCGCGACCGCGCCAGCCCGGAGCAGGCTGTACCCCGGGGCGCGTGGCGCCTTCGGCGAGAACCTGGATTCTTTCCGGCCGCGTAGACCCTTTCGGGCCGGCGCCGCGTTTGAGCTTGCGTACGTCATTTCTGACTCGAGGTCACCCGCCCATGTCCAGCGCATCCCGCCCGCACCGGCCCGGCCCACTTGCACTTGCCGTGCTCCTGTTGGTTTCGGGGACGGCCGCGTCCGCGGCCACACCGGAAGACACCGCCATCACGATCTACAGTTCCCAGCAGCCGGGCGCGATTTCGCCGGATCTGTACAGGCCGCTGCCCGGAGCGGGAGTTCCCAACGCCGAAAGCGTGCCGGGTTACGCGATGATCCGGCAGGAGCGCGACGTCAAGCTGGATAGTGGGCGCTCGACGCTGAAATTCACGGACGTCGCCGCGCTGATCGATCCAACTACGGTGACCTTCACGTCGTTGACGGATCCGCGCACGCGGGTACTGGAGCAGAGTTACCAGTTCGATCTCGTCAGCACCGACAAGCTGCTGCTCAAATACATCGACAAGCCGATCGTGGTGGAACGCCAGGTCGGCGATAAGGCGGAGACGATCAGCGGCACGCTGCTGTCGAGCTTCGATGGGCTCGTGCTGAAGACCAGTGACGGCGCCATCCAGGCGCTTCGAAACTACTCCTCGGTGCGCTTCCCGGAGCTGCCCGGCGGACTGGATACACGCCCGACACTCGTCTGGGACGTCCAGTCGGCGCGCGCCGGTGAGCAGCGCAGCCGGGTGACCTACCAGACAGGCGGAGTCACCTGGTGGGCGGACTACAACCTCATCTTCAACGAGGGCAAGGATGCCAACAGTGGCCTGCTGGATCTGTCGGCCTGGGTGAGCATCATCAACCAGTCGGGCGCCACCTATCGGGATGCACGGCTGAAACTGATCGCCGGTGATGTGCATCGCGCGACGCCAGAGCAGCGTGCGCCGATGGCAAAGCGTGCCCTCGCGACGCTGTCGGAGGCGGCTCCGGATGCGGAGGGCTTCACTGAAAAATCGTTCTTCGAATTCCACCTGTACACGCTGCAACGGCGCACGACCCTGGCGAACAACTCCACCCGGCAGATCGAACTGTTCGACCAGGCCCGGCAGATTCCGGCGCACAAGGTGTTGCTGTATTACGGAGCACCGCAATCGTTCTACTACGCAGGCCCGCTGACCGACCGCAACCTCGGCATCGCCTCCAACAAGAAGGTGGATGTGTACCTCGAGTTCCGCAACGACAGGCAATACGGACTGGGCGTACCGCTGCCGGCCGGCCGCATCCGCGTCTCCAAGCTCGACACCGCCGACAACAGCCTGGAGTTCATCGGCGAGGACCGCATCGATCACACGCCGAAGGACGAAGCGGTGCGCATCAAGCTGGGCTCGGCCTTCGATGTGGTGGGCGAGCGCCGCCAGACCGACTTCGCGGTGGACACGAAGGCGCAGTGGCTGGAGGAGACGTTCGAGATCAAGCTGCGCAACCACAAGGACCAGCCGGTGCGCGTGCTCGTGAAGGAGAATCTCTACCGCTGGAGCAACTGGAGCATCGTCTCGAAGTCACACGAGTTCGAGAAGGAGGATGCCCGCACGATCACATTCCCGGTCGATGTGCCCAGGGACGGCGAGACGGTGGTCCGCTACAAGGTGCGCTATACGTGGTGAGGAGCATGCCTGGCGGCGGGCGGCACCACGCCCGGGACGGATCGCCAGGGGGCGCGGGGCGCGCGCGGGCCGCGCGGCATGCCTAGGCGCGCGCGCCCTTCAGGAAGTACTCGACCTTGTCGCGGTAGGTGCGGGACAGTTTCAGTTCGTGGCCGCCGTTGAGCGTCAGGAAGTATTCGCCGTTCATGTGCGCGCGCAGGCTCTTGACCAGGCTGAGATTCACGATGGTCGAGCGGTGCACGCGCTGGAAGAGCTTGGGATCGAGCACCTCTTCGAGCTCTTTCATGGTTCCGCGCAGGATGTGGGTGTTGCCGTTGGCATGGATGCACATGTAGTCGCCGGCGGCGTCGATCCACTCGATCGAGGCGACGGCGAGCCGCACAGTCTCGCGGCCCTGGCGGATGGGAAGAATTTCCGGATGCCGCGGCTCGGCGGCTTTCGGCCCACGGCTGAGTAATTCCTCCAGGGCCAGTTCGCCCGAGCCCGTGAGTTCCGCGATGATCTCGACTAGACGGTCGCGCTGGGTGGCCGCGGTCCGCGAGCGCACCTGATTGCGCACACGCTCCAGCGCGGCTCCGAAACGTGAGTCGTCCACCGGCTTGAGGAGATAGTCGACCGCGTGTGCCTCGAACGCCTGGATGGCGTACTGATCGTAGGCTGTGACGAATACGATCACGGGCAGGGATTCCTGCGGCAGGTGGGCCAACACCTCGAAGCCCGACATGCCCGGCATCTGGATGTCGAGAAACACCACATCCGGCTTGTGATGCGTGATCGAACTCAGCGCTTCGCGCCCATTGGCGCACTGCGCCACGACCTCGAAGTCGCCGGCGGCCAGCAGGCGTATTTCGATGCCACGGCGGGAGAGCGCTTCGTCGTCGACGATCAGGGCCCTGATTTTCATGCTCGTGCGGCCTCGGGAGCAGTGCGCCGCACCGGCTGCACGACACCGGAGTCCGGCGCGGTCTCCAGGGGCAGCGCCATGTCGATGCGCAGTCCGGGGTGGCTGTTGAGTACGGCGAAGCGGTGATTGCCACCGTAGAGGACGGCGAGACGCTCACGCGTATTGCGCAATCCAACACCGCGCCGGTCGCCCGAGGGCGGCCCTTCGCGCAAACCGGGGCCGTCGTCGATCACGCTGACTTCCAGCATGGCGCCGCGGATCCGCCCCTCGATCCGGATGGAGCCACCTTGCTCGCGGGAGGAGATCGCGTACTTGAGCGAGTTCTCCAGCAAGGGTTGCAGCAGCAGGCTCGGCACCAGCGCTTCCAGCGCCGGCCCGTCGATCGCGTACTCCAGCCGCAGGCGTTCGCCGAAGCGCAGCCGTTCTGTGCCCAGATACAGATCCAGCGCCTCGATCTCCTGGCGCAGCGTGACTTTCTTGACCGGGTCCTGGTCGAGTGTGTAGCGCAGGAACTCGGACAGGCGCGTGACGGCGTTGTTGGCCGTGCGGTTCTGGTTGTCCAGGATCAGCGTGGAGATGGCGTTCAGCGTGTTGAAGAGGAAGTGCGGGTTGAGCTGGTAGCGCAGCATCTTGAGCTGCGCCTCCTGCGCCAGGGCGGCGGCCTTGAGTGCCGCGGCCTGCTGCATCTGCTGGCCTTCATAGTGCTTGAAGCTGAAATACAGGGCGCTCCAGCACAGCAGCAGGTAGGTCGTGGACAGCGCTCCCGCGAATACCTCGAACAGCGTCTTGAACTGCCAGTCCGGTTCGACCAGCTGCTTGTAGGCGAGGTTGATCACCGTACGCAGCGCGAGGGCGGTGATGTAGGACGTGGCAAGCACGCCGAAGAAGAACACCCGCGGGGAACGGCCCCACAGCCGGTGATAGATCGAGCGCATGGGCATCGAGAGGATGAAGCCTGCCACGGCCGCGATGAGGATGACCTCGCCGTAGCTGGAGGGCTTCTCGTACAGCAAGGCTCCGAAGTACTGCGTGACCGCGTACGCGCTCCAACCCGCCGCGTGCATGGTCCAGAACAGCGCGTTGCGGTTCATTCGCAGGATGTCGAAATTGAGCATGCGCAGCGGTCAGTACGGCCCCAGTGTCGCAAGCTTAGGCCATTGGCGTGCCGCCGCGACGGGTATGACCGCGCCGCCGGCTCGCCTGGTCGCAGGTGGCC
>DATKLO010000149.1:0-13667 GCA_035542375.1 Steroidobacteraceae bacterium
GTTCCATTCATAGCCGCGCAGCGCCGCATAGTGCATCAACAACTGACCATTGACGCCCATGACGTAGAGCAGTCCGACGTCAGGCTCGCGAATCGAGCGGCGTTCCTCGTCGTTGAGATCGTATTCCGTCAATACGGCTTCCATATCCGTCTTGAAACGCTCACGCAGCTGCGCGTCCCGGTTGAGCTGGTAGATCAGTTTCTGCACGTCGTACAGGCTCATCTCTCCACCCTCCTGCGCGCCGGCGAACGGGCCCTGCCCGTGTGACCATCGGTAGCCAGGGTCTGTTCCAGTTCGCGCAGGAGCGTGAACAGCTGCTCCAGGCGCGCGGTGCCGAATTGACGGGCGATGGCATCGTAGGTGCGTTCGGAATCGGGCGCATGCGCGCCGATCAGCTTCAGGCCCTTGGGCGTCAGGCTGACCAGGGCGCGGCGCAAATCGGAATCGAGCTGGCGGCGCGTGATGAGTCCGCGCGCTTCCATGTCCGGCAGGATGCGTGACAGGCTGGGCGCCAGCAGAAATGTCGCCTCCGCCAGAGCAGTGACCTCCAGGGAGCCGGCGCGGGTCAGGGCTCGCAGGATGCGCCATTGCTGCTCGGTCACACCCTGTCGGCGCAGTCCCGGCCTGAACTGACGCATGACGGCTTCGCGCGCCCGCAGCAGTGCCATCGGCAGGGACTGCGAGAAATCGCGCATGGGCAGAGCGCCCGGGTTCACCGGACCGGAGTTCACTGGACCGGAATTCACCGGAGTGGAGCTCATCGGTCGTCCACCACGCCATTGCACAGCACACCGACGCGTGACACCTCGACCTGTACCACATCGCCGGGTCGCAGATAACGCGGTGGGTTCAAACGAGCGCCCGCGCCGCTGGGCGTGCCGGTGAGGATCACATCGCCGGGCTCGAGCGTACAGAAGGTGGACAGATAGCTGATCAGGTAAGGGATGCCGAAGATCATGCGGTCGCTGGTGTCATCCTGGCGCAGCTCGCCATTCACGTGAGTGGTGACCCTCAAGGGGGCGGTTCCGACTTCATCGGCGCTCACGAGCCAGGGCCCGATCGAGCCGGAGTGGTCGAAATTCTTTCCCTGCGTCACGTTGAATTTGGAGTGGCGCAGCCAGTCGCGCACCGAGCCTTCGTTGGCGCACGAGTAGCCGTAGATGTGCCCGAGCGCGCGCTCCTGCGGGATGCGCCGGCCACCCGTGCCGATCATGATGAGGATCTCTCCTTCGTAGTCCAGTTGCTCGGACTCCCGCGGCCGGACCAACGGCTCGCCAGGGGCGACGAACGAGGTGTGCGTCCGCATGAACAGACTGGGGTACTTGGGTCGCTCGGCGCCGTCCTTGTACTCCTCGTTGCGGTCGGGATAGTTCACGCCGATGCAGAAGTAGCGGGTGTAACGCCCCACTGGGCTCAACAGATGGACATCCTGGAGCGCGTAGTCGGCCGATGCGGATTCCGACAGAGGGATGTCCGCGCCGGCGGCCTTGGCGCGCACGAAGGACAGGATATCGGCTGGCGAGCCGGCCGCGCCGCCCGCGCCGGCCGAGCCACCCGCGGCCCGCAGCCGCGCACCCAGGTCGGTGATGCCCCGGGCACCGAGCACACCGAAGGACTCCCGACCCTGGGCACGGAAATTCAGAAGTTTCACGCCGCCGACTCCTGCAACAGGCCGGCCCGGCGCAACACCTGGTCGAGACGGCGTTCGAGTTCCGCTGTGGCCGGCACCATGGGCAGGCGGTGTTCGTTGGCCGGCAACAGGCCCAGCCGGCGCATCATGTACTTGATGGGAATCGGGTTGGTGTCGAAGAACACCGCCTGGTTGAGTTCGAGCAGGCCCTGGTGCAGCTCCTGTGCCCGTGCGAGATCGCTCTGCCACACCGCCTCGCACAGCTCGGCGAGCAAACGTGGCCGCACATTGCCGACGGCGTTCATCAGCCCACAGGCGCCCACCGCCATCATCGGAAAACTCAGCTCTTCCAGGCCGACGAAGATGCGGAAATCCTGGCCGAGCGCCGCCAGGCACTCACTCACGAAACCCAGATCGTTGACGGCGTGCTTCATTCCCACGAACTGCGGTGAGCGCTCCCTGAGCTCCTTGAGCGTGTCGAGGGTAACGCTGACCGCGGTTCGACCGGGAATGTGGTAGACCATCCACGGCAGTTGCGAGAGCCTCGCGAGTTCCAGGTAGTAGCCAATCAGACCCCGTTGCGGCGGCCGGATGTAGTAGGGAGTCACGATCAGCAGGGCATCAGCGCCCGCTTTCGCGGCGTGCTCGGTGAGCTGCCGGGTCTCGCGCAATGACTGCGATCCGGTAGCGGCGACCACGGGCACTTGCCGGTCGGCGACCTGCACCGCGATGTCGACCAGTCGGTTGCGCTCTTCCACACTCAGCGTGGAAGGCTCCGCGGTCGTGCCGTTGACGAGTATGCCGTGCGAGCCATCGCGGATCTGGATTCCGACCAGACGCGCGTACGCCTCGTAATCCACCTCACCGTTGCGAAACGGGGTGACCAGTGGAGGAATCGATCCCTTCAGCCTGTCGGGCGCCATGATCAATGGTGGGGTCTCCTGCCGGACCGGGGCCACTCAGGCACCGAGTTTCGGCACCTTGTGCGTGCCGTGCGCCAGGCAAACATTCTTCGTCTCCATGTAGAAATCGAAGCTGTAGTCGCCGCCGTCGCGGCCGATGCCGCTCGCCTTCACGCCACCGAAAGGCGTGGGCAGGTGGCGGTTGTTCTCCGAGTTGACCCACACCATGCCGGCCTCGATGCGTTGCGCCAGCCGCAGCGCCCGTCCGCTGTCGCGTGTCCACAGATAGGCCGCGAGACCGTACGGTGTGTCGTTGGCGATCTTCAGCGCATCCGCCTCATCGGCGAAGGGTATGGCCGTCAGCACCGGCCCGAAAATCTCCTCGCGCGCGATGCGCATGGAGTTGCTCGCACCGGCGAACAACGTGGGCTGGACGTAATATCCCTCCAGAGCGGATTCGGGCCTGGCCCCGCCCACCCGGATCTCGGCGCCGTCCTCCCGCGCAATGCTGAAATAGCTGAGGACCTTGTCCAGGTGACGCTGGTGGATCAGCGGGCCGATCTCCGTTGCGGGATCCAGGGGGTGCCCGACTTTCAGTCGCCGGACGCGTTCGGCCACTCGGCCGACAAAGCTGTCGTAGATGGAGCGTTGCACGAGAAGGCGGCTGGATGAGGTGCAACGCTCGCCGTTGAGGCTGTAGATCATGAACACGGCGGCATCGAGGGCGCGATCCAGGTCGGCGTCATCGAACACGATCACCGGGTTCTTGCCTCCCAGCTCGAGGTGGACGCGCTTCAGCGTGGGGGCGCCCTGGCTCATGATCAGGCTGCCGGTGCGTGATTCGCCGATGAAGGCGGTGGCCCGGATGGCGGGGTGCTGGGTCAACAGTCGGCCGGCGCCCTCGCCGATTCCATTCACCACATTGACGACTCCAGCCGGCACACCCGCCTCGGTCATGATCTGCGCGAGCAGCGTCGCAGTGAGCGGACTCCACTCGGCCGGCTTGTGCACGACCGTGCACCCCGCGGCGAGCGCCGGCGCAATCTTCCAGGTCGACAGCATGAACGGGGTATTCCAGGGCGTGATGATCGCAACGGGCCCCAGCGGCTGGCGCAACGTGTAATTGAGGTGCTCGGCGGCTGGCAGTGACAGGCCGTTGGCAGCGGTCGGAGCGCGGTCGGCGAAGAAGCGGAAGTTCTCCGCGGCCCGCAACGCCGCCCCGCTCATGAAACGCAGCGCCTGGCCCGTGTCCATGCACTCGACCAGCGCGATCTCCTCGCGCCGTGCCTCGATCAGATCCGCGACCCGGTGGAGGATGGCGCGCCGTTCCTCGCCGGTGCGATCGCGCCAGGCGGGAAATGCCTTCTGTGCGGCCGTCGCGGCCGCATCGACATCACGCTCATCGCCAGCGACGATGCGATTCAATACGCGAGCGTCGACGGGTGAGAGGTTGTCGAAGATTTCCTGGCTCTGCCCCCGCTCGGCACGTCCGGCTATGAAGTGCCCCAGCGGCTGATCGCGCCAGCGTGCGAGATAGCCTTGCGCCTTGCGCAGGTTTTCTTCCAGGGTGCCCGCGGCACTCATCGCGCATCTCCCGCACGCCGTTTGACGTACTCATGCAGGTTGTTCTGTTTGTGGGTCAGCACCGGATCGATTTCCTGCATCTCCAGCGACAGGCCCAGGGGGATCCGTTGCTGCAGAGGTCCGAGTTGCTCGCAGACGGCCTTGAAAATCGTTTCGCAGGCGCGCTTGCGGGTGTCGAGGTCACGTCCGTGGCCCACTCTCAGCATGATGTGCATGAAAGCGTTGTCGGGATGACCGTCCGCAACCCGGTAGTGCTCGGCGGCGTAGGCGCGAGTTCGCAGCCCGCCAATCGGGAAGATGCCGGTGCTCAGCGCGGCCGCATGCACGGCGGCGATGAATTCGGGGAAGGCCACCTGACCGCGCAGGTTCGCGGAGTACTCGATCTGGACGTGCGCCATGGCCGCTCCCGGCAACTGCTTAACATCATAATTATCTCGCGCAGAGCGGGTGTCAAGAGGAACCGACGGACGCGTTGCGGAAAATTGGCCGGGGCGTGCACCAGCGAAGTGGCCAGCAGCCGGGGGCGGCCGACACCGGTGAGACGGCCCGCACCGACGAAACGGCCCGCACCGACGAAACGGCCCGCACCGAAGAAGCGGCCCGCAATGGCGAGGCGGCCCCGGGGGGTCAGGCGCGGATCTGGAACAGGCTGGTGGCGATGAGGTCCAGCACGCAGGCGCCGGTCTGCGTACTCAGCAGCCAGCGCCAGCGCACGACCCCGACGGCACCCGAGCGCGACAGGCGCGATTCGAGCACTTCGATCCGCAGGGTCAGCTGATCACCTGGACGCACGGGATGGGGCCACTTGAGCTGTTCGACGCCCGGGGAGCCGATCGACTCGGAATCCGCCATCACATTCCTGACGGCCAGTTCCATGGCGATGGCGCAGGTCAGCCAGCCACTGGAGATGAGGCCCTCCCAGCGGCTGTGCCGGGCGCGTTCCGGGTCAGTATGGAACCACTGCGGATCATACTGGCTGGCGAAGCGGATGATCTCCTCCTCGCTCACCGTCCGACGTCCGCCCTCGATCACCATCCCGGGCCGGATCTGCTCGAAGCGCACGGCGGTTACCTCCCGGAGCGGTTCTTTTCCTTCGGGCGGGCACCTGGGCGGACCGTAGGTTCGGTGCCCGCGCTGGCCAGCGCCTGCTCGATGGCCCGGCGCGCGAGCGGTTCCATGACGGAGTAGCCGTCACGGTTCGGATGCACGCCATCGTTGCTGAAGGTTTGTTTCATGGCGTCGCGCTCGTCCGCCAGCGGCTCGTGATAGTCCACGTACAACAGCCCGCGTTCACGCGCGAAGCGTCGCAACCAGTCGTTCAGTTCGACGATGTGCCCGGCCGGATCGGACACACCCGGGCGCCAGGGGAACAATCCCGCCGGCGGCACGGATGCCAACACGACCCGGATGTCGTTGGCCAGGGCCAGATCGACCATGGAGGCGATGTTGTTCCTGATGGCATCCAGGGTGGTCGGTCCGGTGTTTCCCGCCACATCGTTGGTTCCGGCCATGAGGTGCACGACCGCAGGCTTCAGGGCGATGACGTCCTGACGGAAGCGCACCAGCATCTGACCGGTGGTCTGTCCCGAGACGCCGCGGTCCAGGTAACCCTCACCGAAGAACTCCGGATGCGCCACCTTCCAGAACTCGGTGATGGAGTCGCCCATGAACACCACGCGCGGGGTGGCGGAACGATGCAGTGCCGCATTCTCGGCGCGGTACCGGCACAGGGAGGCCCAGTCGTAATGCACCCGTTCCTCTTCGGCCGCGTGCATTGCGGCTATGACCGCGGGGTCGGGAGGCTCCAGATCGCGACCGGCCGCCGGATCGAGGATGCGTTCGCGCAGGTCCTTGAGGTCCGGCCCCGCCGGTGCAGCGGCGCAGGGTTGCTCGACGATTCCAACCTGCCGTTGCGCTTCGCTCGGTCGCGCCAGCGCCGCAGGCGCCAGGCGCAGTGAAAGCAGTGCTACCGCGAGCAGTGACAGCGAGGGGTTCACGGTTCGGTGCCGAAGCGACTGACTTCCAGGCCGCTGCCAATGGGCAGCAGCACGGTGCTGATGCCTGCCGCACGGCGCACATGGCGCCGGTAGAGAGCGGCTGCCGGCCGCGCCATTTCCGGGTAGAGCATGTTGTCGGCCACGATGCAGGCGCCGGGCGCCAGCTTCGGGTGGAACAGATCGAAACACGGGACGTACAGATCCTTCCACAGGTCCAGAAGCACGAAATCGAACGGACCGGCCAGGGTGGCCAGGCTCTCGCGCGCATCACCGAGACGGAACTCGACCTGCTGCGCAAGACCCGCCCGGGTGAGGCGCTCGCGCGCGTACTCGGCCTTGCGGGCGTGCATTTCCAGCGTGACCACGCGGCCACCGGTGGCCCGCGCGGCCTCCGCCAGCCAGAGGGTCGAGTAGCCGTACGAGGTGCCGATTTCGAGGATGGAACGGGCCTGCGAGTTGCGGATCAGCAGGTTCATGAACGAGCCGGTGTCCGGGCCGACTCGCAGCAGCAGCTCGTCCACCTGCGCCGAGCCCGGCCGGCCGGGCGCCGGCATGAGACTCTCTTCTGCGGCGGCGCGCGCATCGTATTCCGCCAGCACGGCCGCAACGGCGTGATCCATCGACCCCCAACTCCCGGATGCGCCGGCATGGGCGCGGGGCGGAAGCCTACGGGAAGCCACCGGGGATGCACAACCTTGCCGGGAGTGCGAACTGGCGCACACCGCGGACAGTTGCCCTGCGCCGCTTCACGTCCTGTGGGCCGGAACAAGGAAAATCGCCCTTTATCCAGATGACACTGAGACTTAGGGAGAAACGTTAAACGTCCAGGCAGATGGCTCGGTTGCCGAGTGCGGATGCTTCGACATACGCTCCCGCGGTAGTGCCATTTTCGTGATTTTCTGCAAGGAACCACGCCGATCGTGAGGTTCAGCCAGGCGCCCGACGACAACGCGCACCGGCCCGCCCGCCCGTGGCTCACGGCCGTGACGGCCGCCTTGCTGCTCGGCGTGGCGCACGCGGCGATTGCACTTCAACCCGCCGAGGCCGATCGGCTGCTGCAGCAGGCTGACAGCATCAAAACCTCCGATCCGGCCGGCTTCGCATCCCTGCTCGATTCCCTGCAACAGCAACAGGGCGAGCTCGACGAGCTGCAGCGGGCGAATCTGCACTTCCTGCAGGGCTGGAAGGGTGCCTTCGACGGTCACTACGGCGCCGCGCTGTCACAGTTGCAGGCCACGCTGCAGGAAACCCAGGACACGGACCTGACATTCCGGATCCATGCCGCGATCATCAACGTGCTGGTGCTCCAGTCACGTTACGAGGAGGCACTGACGCGGCTTCCGCAGGTCCTTGCGCTCCTGCCGCAAGTGAAGGATCCGGCCGCGCGTGAGCACGGGCTGTTCGTGATCGGCCACCTGTATGACGAGGTGGGTCAGTACGATCGCGGCATCGGCTACGCCGACAAGCTGATCCAGGAGAACTGGCACGGCCGGGGCATCTGCAAGGGCAGCGATCTGAAGCTGCGCGCCATGCTCAGAAGCGGCCAGCTGCTGACCGTCGGGCCCGAGGTCAACGCGGCCATCGATGCGTGCATGCAGCTCAATGAAGTGACGAATGCCAACGACATTCGCACTTACGCCGCCGCCGTCTATCTCACTCAGCACCTGCCCGATGAGGCCATCCTGTTGCTGGGCGAACACTACGGCGAAGTCAGCCGCACGGGCTTCCGGCGGCTGATCGCCGCCTACGACTCCCTGTTGGCGCAGGCGTACCGGGACAAGGGGCAGCTCACGCAGGCGCGCGAGTATGCGCTGCGCACGATCTCCAGCGCCTCACCCACGCAAGCCAGCGAAGCGCTCGTGGTTGCGTACCGCCTGCTGTATGAAATGTCGCGCCAGCAGGGCGACTTCAAGCAGTCACTGGAGTATCACGAGAAGTACGCCACACTGCAGAAGGCCTACCTGGATGACATGATGGCCAGGCAGCTGGCTTATCAGCGGGTCGCGCACGAGAGCGTGTCGAGCCGGCTGCAGATCGAGTCGCTGAACAAACAGAATCACGTCCTGCAGCTGGAGAAGGAACTCGGCCACAAGGCCGTCGAGAACAGCCGCCTGTACATTATCCTGCTGCTCATGACAGTCGCCTTCGTGGGACTGTGGGCGTTCCGCACGAAGCGCTCGCAGCTGCACTTCATGAGCCTGTCGCAGGTGGATGGGCTGACCGGGATCTCCAACCGGCCGCACTTCATCGCACGCGCCGAGGAGGCGCTGAACATCGCCAACCGCGAAGGCCAGCCGGTGAGCATCATCCTGTGCGACCTGGACCACTTCAAGGCGATCAACGACAAGTATGGCCATGCCGCCGGCGACCTGGTGCTCAAACGCACCGCTGGCGCCTGCCGCCGGCATATGCGTCTGAGCGATCTGTTCGGCCGCTTCGGGGGCGAGGAGTTCAGCTTCCTGCTGAGCGGCTGCGGCCTGGATGATGCGCGCCAGCGGGCCGAGCAGCTGCGCCTGTCGATCTCGACCATCCTGGTGCGGGATGATTCCGATTCCTACATCTCGGCGAGTTTCGGCGTGGCGTCAACCAGTTCCTCCGGTTACGAGTTGCGCCAGCTGCTGGCTCACGCGGACTCGGCCTTGTACGCCGCGAAGCGCGCCGGCCGCAACCGGGTGGTGGTCTACGACACCAGCGTGACCGTGATGGGCTCAGGGCCGGAACCGGCCGCCGAGCCCACTGACGAGCCGGCTCCCGCCGTGGAAGCCCGCATCCTGGGGATATAGGGCCGCTGACGCACCGGCCGCCGCACGGCGACCGAGGGCGACCGAGGGCGACCGAGGGCGACGTCCTGATGTCGAGCCGGTGCCGCCGGTCGACGGCCATCCCTCTCGTTGGCCTCAGAACCTCCCGCTCTGGAAGTCCTCCACCGCCTGCATGATCTGCTCGCGCGTGTTCATGACGAACGGGCCGTAGCGGGCCACTGGCTCGCGCAACGGGCGGCCGGCGACCAGGATGATGCGGCTGGGCGCGCTGCCGGAATCGACGCCGGCCAGTCGCACCTCGCAACCCTCTCCCAATACCGCCAGCTCACCGGCGCGAACGTCCTTCGCCACGGCACCCTCGCCCACTCGCACCGAGCCCTCGTAGACAAACACGAAGGCCGAATGAGACTCAGGCAGCGTGTGCGCGAACTGCGAGCCGCGAGCCAGAGCCACATCCAGGTAGGTGGGGTCCGTGGCCGGCTGCGCGATCGGCCCGCGCACGTCTCCGACCTGACCGGCGATCACCTTGACCGACACACCGGCGGCCGGGGTCGCCACCGGAATCTTCTCCGGTCCGTACTCCTGGTAGCGTGGCGCGGTCATCTTGTCGCGCGCGGGCAGATTCAGCCAGAGCTGGAAGCCGCGCATGCGTCCTTCCTGCTGTTCGGGCATCTCCGAGTGCACGATGCCGCGGCCGGCAGTCATCCATTGCACGCTGCCCGGGACCAGCACACCCTCGTGCCCATGATTGTCGCGATGGCGCATGCGGCCATCCAACATGTACGTCACGGTCTCGAAGCCGCGGTGCGGATGCTCCGGAAAGCCGGCGATGTAGTCATCCGGCCGATCGGTGCCGAATTCGTCGAGCATGAGGAAAGGGTCGAGCTCGGCGAGCTCGGGCTGACCGATCACACGGCGCAACTTGACGCCTGCCCCATCCGAGGTGGGCATGCCGCGCACGATGCGTGCGACGGTGCGGGCGGTCGAACCTGTCATGACGAATATCTCCCAAAGTGGTTGTCGAATTGCAACGGCGACAGGCACCCGCGGCTCAGGCCGCGGTGGCCACGGGCTGCGGTACCTCGATCGCCGCCAGAGCTGCATTCAGGCCCTTCTGCCGATGCTCGGGCGAGATTCCCAGCCCCTCGGCCCGCACGAACGTCACGTCGTGCACGCCGATGAAACCGAGCACGTGCCGCAGATAGGACTCGGCGAACTCGCTCTGCGCTCCGGGCGCGAACACGCTGCCCCGCGCAATCGCGACGAACACGCGCTTGCCCTTCACCAGGCCTTCCGGGCCCGAGGCCGTGTAGCGGAACGTCTTGCCGGCGACCACGACGCGATCGATCCAAGCCTTCAGCTGCGACGGTATCGCAAAGTTGTACATGGGGGCGCCCAGAACGATTACATCGGCTTCCAGGAAGTCAGTCATCGCACGCGCGTTGCGCGCCGCCTCCTCCGCGTCGGCCTGAGCCAGGGAGACGCCAGACAGATGTGGAAGGGGCTGAGTGCCGAGGTCCAGGTATTTCACCTCTATCCCCGGAACGGCGGCCCGCCAGCGGGCGACGATCTCGCGGCTGAGGGTGCGGCTGGCCGAGTGCTCTCCCAGGATGCTCGAGTCGATGTGCAGCAGTTTCATGATCGTGTCCAGGTCAGGTTTTCAGGTGCCGATCATGCTAATCTCTGGAACGATCTTTGATAATCCGGTCAGATTGGAACTTATCGTTCCATATATGGTACTAATAGTCAGCCTCTGAGACCTTAAGACCATCCCGGAAAGCCACCCCATGCGCGCACTCGACGACTTCTTCTACTTCGCCAGGGTGATCGAGCACGGCGGCTACGCCAAGGCGGCGCGCGCGCTGGGCATCCCCAAGTCGCGACTGTCCCGTCACGTGGCGGCTCTCGAGGCGCGACTGGGTGCGAGGCTGGTGAACCGCTCGACCCGGCGTTTCGCAGTGACGGATGTTGGGCGGAACGTCCAGCGGCACGCCCTGGCGATGCTTGCGGAAGCCGATGCTGCCGTCGAGGCGGTCGAATTTGCCCGGGCCGAGCCGCGCGGCCTGATCAAAGTCAGCTGTCCCGTGTCACTGGCGCAGACTGCCCTCGCAGCCATCCTGCCCGAGTTCCTGGCGCGCCATCCGGCCGTGCGGGTGTTGCTTCACGCGAGCAACCGGCGCGTCGATGTGATCAATGAGGGATTCGATCTGGCGCTGCGGGTCCGGACTCACCCCTCGGGCGAAGACGGTCTGATCATGCGCAGCTTCGGGGAGGGCCGGGAGCTGCTCGTCTCGAGCGCCAGTTACCTCGATCTGGCGGGCCGACCGATGCGGCCCGAGGAACTCGCGGGACTAGCCACGCTCGGATTCGCGCCCGAGACGGAGCGCCAGAGCTGGGAGTTGGTCAGCACGGATGGAGAGTCGGTGCGCGTGGAACATTCGCCGCGACTGGTCTGTCACGACTTCGTTTTGCTGCGCGCCGCGGTGCTCGCGGGCCTGGGCATCACGCTGCTGCCCGAAAGCGTGGTGCGCGCCGATCTGGATGCCGGACGCCTCGAAGCGGTGCTACCGGGCTGGACTCTGCCGCTGGGAATCCTTCACGCCGTCTTTCCGAGCCGCCGCGGGTTGTTGCCCTCGGTGCGCGCGTTCATCGATTTTCTCGCGCAGCGGTTGCCGGCACTCATCTGAGCCGGCATGGGCCGCCGCATCAGCGTGCTCTTGCCGAACAGCGATTCGATCAGGTCCACGGCCAGCGTGGCGGTCTTGTTGCGCACGTCGAGCGCCGGATTGAGTTCCACGACATCCAGGGAGGCGAGCCGGCCCGTGTCGGCGATCATCTCCATGCACAGCTGCGCCTCGCGGTAGGACGGACCGCCGGGGACCGTCGTGCCCACGCCGGGTGCGATCTCCGGATCGAGAAAGTCGACATCGAAACTGACATGCAGATGGGTCCGGGAATCCACTCCCGCGAGCGCCAGTTCCATGGCCTGGCGCACACCCATCTCATCGACGTAGCGCATGTCGAAGACTTCCAGTTCCTGCTCGTGCACGAAGCGCTTCTCGCCGGCATCCACACTGCGGATGCCGACCTGCCTGATCCAGTGCGGGCTGATCGCCGGCGTGACGCCACCCAGCCGCACCAGCTCCTCAGGTCCGAAGCCGCACAGGCAGGCGACCGGCATGCCATGCAGGTTGCCACTGGGCGAGAGTTCGCGAGTATTGAAGTCCGCATGCGCATCCAGCCAGAGCACGCGCAGCTTCCTGCCGCTCTCGCGGCAATGCCGCGCCACCGCGCTGATCGAACCGATGGCCAGACTGTGGTCGCCGCCCAGCAGGATGGGCAGGTGACCGGCGGCCAGATCGCGGTATACCGCCTCGTGCACCTGGCGATTCCACTCCAGTACTTCGGCCAGATGACGATAGCCGGCCACCGGCGGCAGGTTGGGATTGGGCGGCCCGTTGAGATTGCCGCGATCGATGACCTGCAGGCCGCGCCCCAGCAGCGCGCCGCTCAGACCGGCGACGCGCATTGCCTCAGGTCCCATGGAGGCACCGCGGTCACTCGCGCCGACATCCGTCGGAGCCCCGATCAACGTCGCACTGCGCGGGGTGGCTGGCATCATGCGCGCACCTTTTCCGGCGCAATCTGCACCTCCGACCAGCGGGCGGCCGCCAGCGGCCGGCGCTGGGCCGGCGGCTGCAGACCACCGAACAGATCCTTCGGATCCGACAGCTCGGGGATCAGATCGACCTGGGCGCTGCGCTGCTCGCGGTTGAGGCGATACAGGTAGCGCAGCGCGGAGAAATCCGTCAGCGCGAAACCGACCGAGTCGAAGATGGTCACTTCCTGCGCGCTCGCGCGTGCCGGGGCGGTTCCGTTCAGCACGTCGGCCAGCTCGGTCACCGGGAAGTCGGCCTCGAGCTGCTGGATCTCACCCTCGATGCGGCATTGCGGCTCGTATTCGACGATGACACGGGCATCGCGCCTGCGCAGGATGTCCGCGTGCAATTCGGTCTTGCCCGGGCAGTCACCACCCGCCGCGTTCAGATGCATTCCCGGCTCGATCATCTCCGGTGTCAGGATGAGCGCGTTGCGCTTGTCAGCCGTCACCGTGGTGACGATGTCAGCGCCACGTACCGCCTCGGCCGTCGATTCACAGCGGATGACGCGCAGCCCTGGCAGACGCAGAGCGGTCAGATTGCGTTCGAGTTTGAGAGTGGCCCGCGGATCCGTATCGAACAGGCGCAGCTCGCGGATGCCCACCATGTGATGGAAGGCGATGGCCTGGAATTCGGACTGGGCACCGTTGCCGATGAGTGCCATCACGCGGCTGTCGGGACGCGCCATGCGGCGCGCCGCGAGAGCTGACATGGCTGCGGTACGCAGCGCGGTAGTGAACGTGAGTTCGGAAAGCAGCAGCGGGTAACCGGTGTCCACATCCGAAAGCACGCCGAAGGCGGTCACGGTCAGACGCCCTTCCGCCGTGTTCTTGGGATGTCCGTTGACGTACTTGAAGGAGTACAGCCGGCCATCGCTGGTCGGCATGAGTTCAATGACACCGACGGGGGAATGCGTCGCATGCCGCGGCGACTTGTCGAAGTCCTGCCAGCGGCGGTAGTCCGCTTCGATCTCGCTCGCCAGTGCGGCCATGAACTCGGCCGGCCCGATCCGGTTCACCAGTTCGCGCAGCCGCTCGACACCAATGTAGTCCACCATGATGGTCCCCCTCGCGTTGCCGCTAGTGTCGGGGGCGCCTGGGGCCAAAGAAAAGCCAGAAAATCGATCAAAAGGT
>DATKLO010000150.1:0-41491 GCA_035542375.1 Steroidobacteraceae bacterium
CTCATTCACCGTGGCGTTTACTGCACGCAGTGCTGGGGCTGACCTGCTGGCTTTCTTCGGACCACCGGAATTCACGGAACGGCTTGTACTTGACCGGAGGCACGATGCTGATCAGTCACTCGGTTCTGATCGGGAACCAGGGAGTGATCGGTGGTCATGGCGATGGTGGCAGTAATCTCGGTGGAGGAATCTACGTTGGCGGCGGCAGGCTCATTGTCGTCGGCAGCACCATCACGCAGAACCTGATTGGCGATCTCACGTTTTCGCAATCTTCTGCCGACGGCGCCGGCATCTACAATCTTGCGGGCAAGGTCTGGTTACTGGACAGCGCGGTGGTCGGGAACTTCGAGAATGGCCTCGGCTACGGCGGCGGAATCTACAACGCGAGCGAGATGCACATCGAGAACAGCACCATCGCCGGCAACACGACGGCGACTTCGGGCGGTGGCATCGCGAATTTCGGCGATCTCACGCTGCAAGGCGTGACCGTGGTGGATAGCGTTGCAGAGGGTTCGGGTCGGAATGATCTTAGCGGGCCGCCGTTTCCGCCCACATGCATATTTCCTGACGGCGACTGCACTACGGGTGGGTGTGGAATCTGGTCCGACGCAGGTACTGTGCGCATCGCCGACACGCTCATCGCCGGAAACCAGCGCGATGACTACCTGGGCGTGCTGCTGACTGAGGGACACAATGCTCTGGGCAGCAGCGCGGATTGCACGCTGCAACCCGCGCCGCACAGTGGCCATGAAGCCGACACGGATCTGACGAATCTGGATCCGATGATCGGTGCACTGACGGACAACGGCAAGCCAGGCAACCCACATTTTCCTTTGCTGCCGGATAGTCCGCTCATCGACGCCGGCGGGCGGGTTGACGTCGATTGCACGCCATTCGATCAGATCGGTGAGCCGCGGGTGGACGCGCGCGTCCACGAACATGGAACTCGCTGCGATGTCGGAGCGATCGAGTACCAGCCACCGCGGTAAGGCGGAATCCGCGGCCGCCGCTGAGCCCTCTCTTGCCGACCAGACGCCCAGGCCGGCAAGAGGGGCACACCCGTGAGCAACCCCGCGACGGGGACTGGCACGACGGGTGATCAGGGCTCAGACTTGAGTTGATGCAACCACCCTCAAGAGCCGACTGCGGCTCCGTCGTGTTCTATGATCCGGTCTGCCAGAAACCGTACGACACCGACAGCGTACGGCAGGCGGCCGCCGGCGGCACGGAAGCAAGTGTCTCGCGCATTGCGGACAGCATCGGCGCGCTGGTCATGCAGCACAACCGCACGGAGGCGCATGGCCGGTACCTGCCGGTCCAGCGAGTGCCGGGAGTCACGCACGTTATCGTGAATCGCGACTCACGCGCTCTGCGGCGCGCCCGCGAACTGTATCCCGAGGCGCGCCTGTATCTTTGGGTGCATCATCACTTTCCGCTCGGCTCGAAGCTGTTCCTGCGTTTTGCCTCGACAGTCCCGTTCCTCAGGGAGATGGGTGTCACCATTGTCTGTGTCTCGAACCAGCAGCGGCTCGAACTCGAGAAGCTGTTGCGCCTGCTGGACCTGCAGGACCGCCTCAGCACCGTGACCATCTACAATCCCGTCGATGATTCGCTGGCGCCCGATGGAACGGCGGTGGACGACCGCAAGCTCGTGTTCCTCTCCGCTCCCAACAAGGGACTCAAGTTCACACTGGATGCGTTTCGCGAGCTGCGCCGGCGCATGCCGGATCTGCGCCTGGCCGTGGGTGATCCGGGCTACCGGGTCAAGTCCTGGCCCCCGATCGAGGGCGTGGAGTATCTGGGACCTCTGCCGCAGAGCCAGATCCACGCGCAAGTGCGCTCGGCCCTGTGCGTGTTCTTCCCGAATTTCGTCTACCCGGAGACCTTCGGTCTGGTGCTGGCCGAATCCAAGGCGCTGGGCACGCCGTGCCTCACCAGCGACTGCGGGGCGGCGGCAGAGATCCTGGCGGATCCCCGCCAGCTCATGCCGGTCAGGTCTGCAGAGATTCTGTACGAGGATCTGTTCCGTTCGATGAATATGAGATGGCGGGCCTGGCCAGCCCTGCTGGCGGCACGGGCGGGGCTGTTCGATCGTTATGTCGAGCGCATACGCGCATGGCGTGGAGGGGAGCGTCCGGTCGTCCGGCCGGATCCGCGCTTCAAACTGCCAAACGTCGCCGAAGAGTGGCGCAAACTTCTATCGCAGGCGTAGCATCCACTGACAACTTCGGAGGAGGGAGCGCCATGTCCTGGAGACAATGCTACGGTTTGGTGGTGCTGATGGGTGTGCTGTTGTTCCCGCTCGGTCTGGTCGTGAGTCCGCGCGGCCACGTGAATCGGGGGATCTGGTACCTGGGCAGCCTCCTGATCCTCCTGGGGACACTCAAGTTGCTTCAGTTGCGCCGCAACGATGCCTCGTGATCAACCCTCGCCAGGCTGCCGCGCAGCCGACATTTCACTCCAAAGCAACACTGCTCGCCGCGACAGCGCCGTTCTTCTTTGACGGCCGAATCAGCAACAGCAGCGGAATCACCACGACCGTCATCACCAGCATGAGCCGGAAATCGTCGAGGTAGGCGAGCATCGTGGCCTGGCGCGTGACTTCCGCGTTCAGGGATGCCGCACCTGTCGCCCCCGGCAGATGGAACACGGACGCGATCGGACCCGTAAGCAGATCGCCCTGGCCGAGATTCTCGACGATCCCCGCATGAGCCACCTGGGTGTTGCGCACCAGTTGCGCCTGTCCAACGGCGATTCCGACCGCGCTGCCGATGTTACGCAGCAGGCTGAACATCGCGGTGCCATCTGCACGCAGTACGGGTGAAAGCGTTGCAAACGCCGCCGTGGCCAGCGGCACAAAAACAGCACCCAGCCCGACACCCTGGATGACCGAAGGCCAGACGATCTCGCTTTGGGTGACCGTGAGATCGTACTGCGTCATCTGCCAGGTGGAAAATGCAATCAGGACGAACCCGACGACCAGAAACACCCGCACGTCGATGCGACCGGTGAGGCGGCCGACGATATGCATCGCCACCATCGTGCCGATGCCGCTCGGAGCCATCACCAGGCCGGCGGTGGAGGCGGGATAGTCGAACAGGTTCTGCAGCATCGTGGCGATCAGCGCGCGACTGGAGAACAGGATCATGCCCACCAGGAACATCAGCACGATGCCGAACACATAGTTGGGATTGTGCAGGAGCCGCCGGTCGAAGAACGACTGGCCTTCGGGGCTGAGGGCGGTGTGGACGACGAAGAACACGAAGCTGATGGCAAAGATGATGGCTTCGGCGCAGGTCTCGTAGGAGGAGAACCAGTCGTTCTGCGCGCCGCGGTCGAGGAACAGCTGCAGGGCGCCAATGGCGATGCTCAGCGTGGCGAAGCCGAAGAAATCGAAGCGCACATTCTTCAGTGCATCGCGGCCGAGGATGTAGCGGCCTACTCCGTAGAAGGCCAGAGCGCCAATCGGCAGATTGATGAAGAACACCCAGCGCCAGCTCCAGTTCTCGGTGAGCCAGCCGCCGAGCGCGGGCCCGACGATGGGTCCTATCATCACACCGACGCCCCAGACCGCCATGGCCGAACCGTGCTGGCGGGGAGGGTAGACATCGAGCAGTACGGCCTGGGACAGCGGCACCAGCGCGGCGCCGAATACCCCCTGCGCCAGGCGGGCCACCACGATCTGGAACAGCGACTCGGAGACACCGCACAACACCGAGGCGACCGTGAATCCCGCGATCGAGACCAGCAGGATGCGCTTGAGGCCGAACTGATCGGTGAGCCACCCCGTCAGCGGCGTGGCGATTCCGGCTGCGACGATGTAGGAGGTCAGTACCCAGGTGATCTGGTCCTGCGAAGCGGACAGATTGCCCTGCATGTGGGGCAGGGCAACATTGGCGATGGTGCCGTCGATTGCCTGAATGATGGTGGCGAGCATGATCGACACGGTGATCATGCCGCGATGGGCCACGACGGCCCCGTCGGGCGTTGCTGTGAGCGATACGGAGCTCATCGCAACGGGACTGCGTGTGCCGTATTTCCCGCTCGCGTGAATTCGAACTGCAGCACGCGCTTGTGCGCGTTCCGATCCGCGGAGGGCGCGAATTTCCATTTCATGGCCGCCTCCATGGCCTGGCGCGCGAAGTACCTGCTCGAGCCGGGAACCACCAGAAGTGCGTCCTTCACGTTGCCGGCATCGTCGACGCTGACGCGCACGGAAATCTTGATGTGGCCACGGATCGATCCCTGCGCACTTCGCGAGACAACCGGCATTTCCTCGTGCGTGACCGCACCCGGCGCAGCTCCGGGCTGCGTGGAGGGTGCCGGCGGACGGGAGGATCCCGCGGCCGCGGCTGACGCAGAGGAAACCGGAGCAGACTGCGTTGACGTGGCAGCCGCCGCTGTAGAGGGGGCAGCCGCGGGGGCCCCGACAGCGGGTGGTGCGCTCTCCGAACTGCCGGACTGCGAGAGGGTCGTCTGACGCGCCGGGGAGTCCGCCGGTCGCGACTTGCCACGGAACAGGTGCGTAGCGCCCCAGATGACCCCGACGAGCACGAGCGCGATAGCAATGGCGGGCAGCGGCAATCCCCGCCGGACTTCCTGGGTTCGTGCTGCGGAGTCGATCGGCGGCGAGGTGTCAGGTGGCCGGGGCCGAGGGAGCGCTACTGGCCGCACCGACTCAGTGGTTGCCGCCGGGCGGGCAGAAGCGGAATTCGCCTGCGAGCCCCTCAAGCTTGCCGAAGGTGAGCTCCCGGAGCTTGCCGAAGGCGGCAGGGGGGATACCGCGGCGGCACGGGAGCCGGAATCCCCGCCAGGAGGGGTCGTGAAGGCTGCCGGATCTCCCACGGCAGCGCCGCTGGCCAACGCAGGGGGCGCGATCGGCGCCGTTATCGCGATAGGCGCCGAGCCGGGCAGTGAGACTGGGGCTGGCGATGGCGTATCAACCGTGGCTGGCGTGCTCGCGTTGCCAGGGGATTCGGTCACCGCAGATCGCGGCTCGCTCTCAGCAGGCGGCGGTTCGCTCCGAGCGGACGGTGGCGCACTCGCAGGGGGAGAAGTTTCGGTCGCAGCCGGCGGCGCCTCAGTAGCGACCACCGGCGTCGTGATCCCTTTCAGTTGGTCCGCGAGGGCCGCAGCGGTCGGCCGGTCGGCGGGGTTCGCACTCAAGCAACGTCCGACGATTTCGGCGAGGTCCGCCGGGATGGCGGTGGGCAACGAGGAACTGGCCGCCCGATCGTCGGCCCACAGAGGCGGGCGTTGCGTCAGTGCTTCGATGAGGGTGATGCCGAGCGCCCACATGTCGCCGGCGCTGTTCATGCGGCCGTGACGCGCCTCGGGAGGATCGTAGAGCGAGGAACGGGCGAGGCTGGCGCGCAGTTCGCCGGCTGGCCGGATCGTGTCGCTGGCCAGCACGATCTGGTCGTTGACGACCAGGATGTTGGTGGGCTTGACCTGGCCCTGTACGAGATTCTGTAAGTGCAGACTGCTCAGCCCATCCAGGATGGGCGCGAGCATCTGCCTGACCTCTTCGGGCGTCAGTGCGCGCTGTGGGAGGATCTGCGCCAGCGTCTCATCCGTGTAGTCCATGACCACGAACAGGAACTGGACGGCGTTCAACTGGCAGCGCCCGAAATCGAGCTGGCGCATCAGATGCGCGTCGTTCAGGCCGGCGACGGTCTTCCAGTACGCCAGCTGCATCTCGGATAACGACGGGTGGGCGGGCGTGAGCTTGATCGCGGCACGCGGCAGCTGCCGGGCAGCGGATTCCGTCAGGAATACGGCGCTGTGATCGGAGGTGCTCAGGCAGCGCTGCAGCGGGTAGAGACCGTTGACCGTCTGGCCTTCGAACTTGGTCCAGATTCCTGTCATGGCCGCTCTTGCTGCCTCCACCGTTCACGAAGGTCGCGCTTTTCAGGTCGGGGGCGAAGATACACCAAGCCGGGCCCCGGGCGCCGGACACGGCGGAAAATCGCGACAGGGGACCGGTCTGCCCGGGAGAATGTCGGTGTCTGGCGTCAGACCTTGGGCCACGGCTACCATGGCCGCCCTCACGGCCGCAGTGCGACCCCAAGCCGGAAGTCCCATCCTTGAGAAACCATGTCGTGCTCGCCGCCTTGTTCGCGGCGCTCCTGTCCTGCCCGGCGCCGGCCCAGCGCCTTCCCGTCCTGGGCCAGATCGACCTCCCGCATCCCTACTACTACGGCGAGATGTACCTGCCGCAGCTGACGAGCGGGCCCAGTGGCCTCGCCTGGTCGCCGGACTCCCGCGAACTGGTTTACTCCATGGCCGGCTCCCTGTGGCGGCAATCCCTGGGAAGCACTGTCGCGCGGCAGCTCACAGCTGCAAGCGCCTACGACTATCAGCCGGACTGGTCCCGCGACGGCCGCTGGATCGTTTACGCCTCCTACCGCAGCGATTCGGTGGAACTGTGGGTGCTCGATACCGTCAGCGGCAGTACGCATCCACTGCTGCAAAACGGCGCGGTGAATGTCGAGCCCCGCTTCTCACCGGACGGGAGACGCATCGCGTTCGTCTCCACCGCGTTCAACCGCCGGTTCCACATTTTCGTGGGCGACTTCCATGACGGCGCACTGACGCAGGTGCGGCGGGTGACCGGTGAGACCAGCAGCAACCTGCCACGCTACTACTACAGCCATTTCGATCATGAGATCAGCCCGGTCTGGTCGCGCGACGGCAAGGAACTCCTGTACGTTTCCAACCGCAACCATCTGTACGGCACAGGCGGGTTCTGGCGAACGGCGATCGACTCCCCCGGGACTGCGCGGGAGATCCATTACGAGGAGACCAACTGGCGTGCCCGGCCGGATTTCTCCCCGGATGGCAGCCGCCTCGTGTACGCCTCCTATGTGGGTCGGTCCTGGCACAACCTGTGGCTCATGCCGGCCCAGGGCGGCGATGCCTTCGCGATCGGATACGGCGACTTCGACCAGGTGGCTCCGCGCTGGTCACCCGATGGTCGCAGCATTGCCTGCGTCACCAATCGCAGTGGCAACACCCAGATCGAGATCCTGCCCATACCGGGAGGATCACCCAAGCCCCTCGTGGTCACCGAACGGCATTATCTGCAGCCAGGAGGAAGGCTGCACCTCACGCTCCGGGGCGCAGACGGTGGGCCCGCGGCAGCTCGTCTGAGTGTTACGGATGCTGCCGGAATGTTTCATGCGCCGAGCGATGCCTGGATCCACGGCGACAATGGCTTCAACCGCAAGGAACGGCTCTTCGAGGCTCATTACTTTCATGCGCAGGGGGAAGCCAGCATCGACGTCCCCGCAGGCGCGATCCACGTGGAGGTCATGCAGGGTTTTGGCCGTCGCCTCGAAAGCCATGACCTGAAGATCAAGGCGGGCGAGACGGCGGAGCTTTCCCTGGCGATGGGCGAGGGGCAGTGGAGCGTGCCAGCCGAAGGTCATTGGGTGAGTGGCGACCTGCACGTCCACATGAACTACGGCGGGGCGTATCGCAACACGCCCGAACATCTGGCGATGCAGGCCCGCGCGGAGGGTCTGCAGTTCATCGAGTCACTGATCGTGAACAAGGAACAGCGCTTCCCCGACATCGCCTACAACGGTCGCCACGTCGACCCCGCCTCCGATGCCGGCACACTGATCGTGCACGGGCAGGAGTATCACACCAGCTACTGGGGGCACCTGGGTCTGGTCAACCTCACGGGCATCCTGTTGCCCGGCTACGCGGGTTACCCCAACACTGCCGCCTCGAGTCTGTATCCGAGCAACGCCGACATCGCCGACCTAGCCCATGCCCGGGGTGCGATCGTCGGCTATGTGCACCCCTTCGACGATCCGCCGCACCCGTTCGTGGCCAGCGAGACGCTCAGCAACGAGCTGCCGGTGGACGTGGCGCTGGGGAAGGTGGATTACATGGAGATCCTGGGATTCAGCGATCACCGCACCACTGCGGATGTGTGGTACCGGCTGCTGAACCTGGGATTCCGGGTTCCGGCCGGCGCCGGCACCGATGCCATGGCCGACTTCGCCTCGCTGCGCGGGCCGGTGGGCATGAATCGGGTTTTTGCGCGCGTGCCTGAAGGTGCCCTGGACCCCGGCACGTTTGCCCAGGCCATCAAGGCGGGGCGGACGTTTGCAACGAACGGCCCGTTGTTGGGTCTGAGCGTCGGCGGCCAGGAGGTCGGAAGCGAGTTGCACCTGGGGCAGGCCCAGCGCGGTGTTCATTTCCGTGCCCGACTGCAATCCATCGTCCCGGTCGACCATCTCGAGCTCGTCTGCGACGGCAAGGTCGCGCGCGCGCTCATCAAGGGCAAGCCGGCAGCGCAGGCAGATGTGTCAGGCACTATCGACGTGAGCCATTCCGGCTGGTGCGTTCTGCGCGCCTCCACCGACGGCGGCCGTCACCCGGTCCTGGACAACTACGTTTACGCGACGACGAGTCCGGTCTACATCGACGTCGGTGGTACCAAGCCGCGCTCGCCGGAGGATGCGGCTTATTTCGTGGCCTGGATCGACCGGGTGACGCAGACCACCTCGGCCTATCCCGACTGGAACAACCCGCAGGAAAAGGCGCATGTGCTCGGACAGCTGTCGGCGGCCCGGGAGATCTTCGCCGGGCTGCGTTGAATCATTCAACCGTGCGCAATCGCCGCGCCAGCTCTGTCTGGCGCGGCTGCGCTATTGCGCCGGTGGCAGCAATGACGCCGCCACGACCACCACGTTCCGGTTGCCCGGTAGCGTCAGGCTCTTGACCGTCTTGGCGGAGTTGAGCGCGAACGAATAACCGTACAGGTAGAACGGTCCGGTGCCCATGGCGCCGGTGGGCGTCAGCCGGTACGACATCGTGACAGCCTTGGACTCGCCAGCGTAGCTCTGTGGCGTGAACCAGTCGCTCAGACTCTGCTTGAAGACACTCGTCGTGCCGTCGGTGTACGTGACGGTGAATGTCTGAGCGGTCTGGTTACCCCGGACTGCCGTGGCAAGCAATTGCAACGTGGCGAAATTGCCGGCCGGCAATGTGACGACACCGCTGCTGGCCGCGTTTGCGGAAGCAGGCGCGCCCAGAGTGAAGGTCGTTCCGGACCATGTGACAGATGAGCCCAGCAGCGTGTCCGAGTACGCATAACCAAGCGTGTCAAGTCCGCCATTGGTGACTGTGCTGCCGTCGTTGAACAGGCCGTATATGTTCGCTGCCGGAGCCAGGCTGACCGGTGTTGGGGTAGTGGCCGGCGGTGGTGTCGTGGTGGAGGAGGGCACCAGCGCAACGGCCAGCACGACGACCTTGCGGTTACCGGGCAGGCTCAGGCTCTTGACGGTCTTGGCGGAGTTGATCGCTATGGAATACCCATAGATGTAGTAGGGACCCGTACCCGTAGTGCCATTGGGTGTAACGCGGTATGCGAGTGTCGCGGCCTTCGATTCCCCCGCGTAGCTCTGTGGCGTGAACCAGTCACTGAGACTCAACTGGGCGGATGTGGTGGTGCCATCCGTGTAGGTCACGGTGAAAGTCTGACCGGTCTGGTTGCCCCGGTTCGCCGTGGCGAGCAGCTGCACCGCGGTGAAATTGCCTGCGGGCAGCGGAACCGTACCGCCACTGATGGCGTCGGCGGCACCCGCACTCCCGAGGGTGAACGTGGTGCCGGACCAGCTCACCGAGGAGCCGAGCAAGGTTCCCGAATAGGCGTAGCCGAGTGTGTCCATGCCTCCATTGGTCACGGTGGCACCGTCATTGAAGATGGCGAAGACATTCGCGACCGATGTCAGGCTGACCGGAGTCGGCGAGCCCGGTGGCGGGGGCGGTGGTGGCGGGGGCGGAGCGACGGTCTGTGTCGGTACCAGGGCGATGGCCAGTACCACGACGTTGCGATTGCCGGGCAGTGTCAGGCTCTTGACGGTCTTCGCGGGATTGAGCGCAAACGAGTACCCGTAAAGGTAGAACGGACCCGTCGCGGTTGCGCCGGTCGTCGTGCCGTTCGGATTGACTCGATACGCCATGGTGACTGCTTTGGCTTCACCGGCGTAGTTCTGAGGGTTCTTCCAGTCGCTGAGACTCTGACGGAACGTCGTGGTCGTGCCATCCGTGTAGGTCACGACAAACGACTGATTGGCCTGGTTGCCGTTGACACCGGTTGCCAGAATCTCCAGCGTCGTATCGGTTCCGGCGGGCAGGGCGATCGTGCCGCCCGAGATGGCGTTGGCGACGCCCGCGGTGCCAAACACGAACGGGGTACCAGCCCAGGTCACCGAAGACCCCAGCAGTTTGGAGGAGTAGGCGTATCCCAGTCCGTCCATTCCACCGTTTACTACGGTCGCACCTTCGTTCGCCATGCCGTTGACGTTGAAAAGTGCGTTAAGCGTGACGTCGACGGGCGCCGTGCCACTGGCCGCGATTGTGTACGTGCCAGTGGATACATTGCTGTTGGAATAACCGGTCGCGACCGCGAGCGCGCGGATCGTGGCTGTCCCGGAGATCGTGATGGCCGTGGTGTACCGCGTCGACAGAGTCGTGGGTACCGTACCATCGGTCGTGTAGTAGATGGTGGCGCCGGGCGTCACGTCATTCAGCGTGACCGACTGGGCGGCGGTGTAGCTGCCGGGGATCGGCGAGAATGTTGGCGCGGTGGCAATCGGTACCGTGGTGCTCAGCAGTCCGAACGCCGAGATGGATCCCATGCTCCCGACGTACACCTTGCCATTGACTACCGTCGGGCTGGTGAATTTCACGGCCCCGCCCGGCACGTCGCGGTTGTTTGCCGCCTGGCTGCTGTTGTACAGCATGTTGCCCAGATTGGTGGCGTCGTATGCGTACAGGACCTGGCAATTCACCCCGGCGCTGCAGGTTGACTTGTAGGCGCCGTTGTCCAGGCCCCAGACGATGCCGTTCGTATTTCCATTGGCGGAGATGGACGGCACGGGACCCGAGAAGTTGAATGATTTGGCGGACATCGATGTGGGCGTGGTGGAGACCAGCCCGCTGTTGCCCGCATTGAACGAGAAGGCCTTGAACTGCTCGGCGGCCTTGGTGTCGGCGTTGCCGCCGGCCCAATAGAGATTGCCGTTCCAGTACCCCGGCGTGCCCCAGATGCCCGTGAAGGCGTTCGGGATCTCCTGCACGATGTTGGGGTCGCTGGAGGTGCAGGCGGGCTGGGTACCGCAGTACTTGCCCATGTTGTTGCGGTCGACCAGGTAGAGCTTGCCTTCCTTGCCGATGAGCACCAGCAGCTGCTGGCCGGAAGCGAGCGTGGGCAGCAGCACCA
Source organism: Steroidobacteraceae bacterium (assembly GCA_035542375.1). Lineage (GTDB taxonomy): Bacteria > Pseudomonadota > Gammaproteobacteria > Steroidobacterales > Steroidobacteraceae > 13-2-20CM-66-19. The sequence goes on from DATKLO010000150.1 coordinate 11,243, forward strand.
GCCCCCCCGCCGACACGTCATGATCCACGCTCGCCAGGGCAGCCTGGTTGAAGGGCGTGAAATAATCGAACACCGGAAAGCGGCCGTTGGCCGGTGGCCCGAGCTTGACGATGCTGTCGCCCAGGTCGGTGGTGCCGTTCCAGGTGCCGTTGCCCGTCGCGAAGTAGATGTTGCCGCTCGGGTCGGCCGCCGGTCCTCCGGCGCTCATCCAGATGCCGTTGCCGGATCCGTCGGCCGACATGTTGGCCGCTCCTTCCTGCACCAGCGATGTCGCCCCGTAGGACATGATCCAGCCATGCCAGGGCGTCTTGTCGCAGTGGCTGGCCCAGGTGATGATCACGTGACCGTTCTCGAGCAACAGAGCGGCCCGCTGATTCTCCATCCTGGGACTGAACGTCAGCATGCTGCCGTCGCCGTCCGTCGCGGTGCCCGGCACGCTGGCCTGGATGTTCACCGGGCCACCGAATTTCTCCGCGGCGGTGCTGACATCCAGTGCGTGCAGGTACTGGGAGATGACACCGTTGACCTTGCTTTTGGCGACGACGTAGAGAGTTCCCGTGGTTGCATCGATGACGGGCGTGCCGGTAATGCCCACTTCGGTCGCGATGTCACCGCAGCCCAGGTCGCCGCCGCTGCTCACCGTCGAGCCGCCGGCGGGAATCAGACTCTTCTGCCAGTAGATCGTGCCGGTGTCGCCGTCGATGGCATACACGCTGTCATGTTCGGTCGCCATGTACACCACGTTGTGCACGGCACCCGCGATCGTGACGTTGGAAAGGTAGAGCGGTTGCGAGTAGGCCACGCCATCGACCGGTACCGTGAACAGCTTGCCGAACTGGCTGCTGTTGACGTTGGACGGTGTGAGCGTGGTCTCCTGGATGTTCTGGCCAGTGCGCGCGTTGTCGTTGTGGTACGTGGTGACATTCACCTGGGCGTGCAACGCCGCGGAACCGAAACACGACAGGGCAAGGGCCGCCAGACGGGCAGTCCGGGATCGCATGTTGTTGTTGCTCCCCTGAGTTCGAGCCAGAGTGTCGCCCAACGGCTGCAATATGGCTACTGGCGCGGACGCCGAAGCGGTCTGCGCATGAGACATAATCCGCGAATGGCGTGCCTCGCGGACGGCTCGCAAGCTTGGCAGATCCCCGAGCCGCACCACTGCGAGCGTGCCGCGCTCCGGGGGCTGCGCGCGGGTGTGCGTGCCGACGGTGCGCGCACCGAAGGCTGGGACCCGGGCGAGCGGCGCCTCACTTCGTGTTGTTGCTGTTCAGCTCGAGGTGCGCGAGCACCGCCCGGTGATCGGACACGGGCGTCCTGATGACTTCGAAGCGCAGGAAGCGAAATTGACTGTTGGTCATGATGCGGTCGATACGCATCCATGGATGACGGGGCGCCGGGAACGTATATCCGAAGCCGTTGCCCACGGCACTGAAGCCGTCCGTGTAACCGCCAAACTGCTCGTTGAGCGCGTGGCTCAGGCCCGGCAGGTTGGTATCGCCGGCGATGATCAGTGGGGAGTCAACACCGGCGGCGTCCGCGGCGATCGCCTGCACCTGCGCCAGGCGCAGCGCCGTGTTGGTTTTGACGCTGGCGCTGCCGCGGCCGGAGAGGAAGTGACCGCTCAGCAGCTCGTGCCGCAGGCCGTTGCCGCGCAGATCCTCCAGTCCATCCCGGGGCGAGATCGGGTGCACGTTGTAGACGAACACCGCTCCGCGTGGGGTCTCGATGCGATAGCGCACGAAGCGAGGCGAACGCTCACGGCCGTCGTGAATCTGTTTGGGCGGTGTCAGCATCTCCTGGATGGGATAGCGGCTCGCGACCCAGAACTGGGTCGAGGTCAGCACAGAGTATCCGGGGACACCGGCGGCGAGACGCCCGGCATCGTTGGGATTGACGGCCTGCAGCAGGATCAGATCGGCGTTGGCCGCCTGTACCATGCCGAGAATCGCCGGCACGCCGAAGGAACCGCTGTCGACGTTGCAGCTGAGAACACTCAGCTGCAAGGCGCCGGGAGTGGCTGTCCGGGTCGGCGAAATGCGCAGACCCATCAGCGGAAAGAGCAGCAGCAGGGCTGCGGCGAGTTGGGCCCACAGCGCGCGCCGCGGACCGAACCAGGCTAGCGCCAGCACGAGCGCCGGCAGGGGCAGGGCAAACAGCAGGCGCGGCAGGTAGAGGGCGGCGGTGGTGAACCACCATTGCTCGCCGATGAAGCGCAGGCAGGCGATGACTGCCAGCAGCGCGATCGGATAGCCCACGGCCAGGATCAGCAGGATCCGGCGCAGCAGCGCCCTCATGCGGCCATCCGTGCGCTGCGGAGCGACTGCAGCCGCGTCCGGATAGGACTTCGCCTCGACTCGATTGCCATGCTGCGCGCCATGTGTTCTTCGGTTCGCTCCCCATACAGGGCCAGTTCCGCCTGCGCACGCACCCGGACCGGGGTCGTGAACCCCAGTTCTCGCAATTCGTGTGGCGGATGCCCTACAGGCCGCTATTATGTGCGTATCGGCAGGTCGCCAGCAGTCCGGGAGTACTCTTGGGGATGGATGAAGAACGGCGCGGGGCGCACGCGGCGCCGGCGCCCGGGACGGACATGGAATCGCTTATCCTGGTGGATGAGGCGGACCGGGAGGTGGGCCATCTCGACAAGGTCCGCTGCCATCAGGGCCGGGGAGTCCTGCACCGTGCCTTTTCGCTGCTGATTTTCGATGCCGGCGGACGGCTGCTGCTGCAGCAGCGGGCCGCGGGCAAGCGCTTGTGGCCCTTGTACTGGTCGAACAGCTGCTGCAGCCATCCGCGGCGCGCCGAGGCCCTGGAGACGGCCATCCATCGCCGGCTGTACGAGGAGCTTGGGCTGCGCTGTCCGCTGCAGTTTCTGTACAAATTCCAGTACCAGGCGCAGTTTGACGAGGCCGGGGCGGAACAGGAGCTGTGCTCGGTGTTCATCGGCCGCAGCACCGATGCGGTGCGGGCCGATCCGCGCGAGGTGCACGCCTGGCGCTGGGTCAGCCCGGAGGCGCTCGAGGGCGAGCTGGCCGACCCGCAGGGGCGCTTCACGCCCTGGTTCGTGATGGAATGGGAGCGGATCCGGCGCGAGCACCGCGCCGCGCTCCTGGCATTGCAGTGAAGGATTTGGACCCGTTGTATCGTAAGGAGTCTGCCCGTTGGCTGTTCCGCTGATCCAGGCCCTGAAGGTGGGCCGCTACATCGCCGGCCGCAAACTGCGGGGCATCAAGCGTTATCCGCTGGTGCTCATGCTCGAGCCGTTGTTTCAATGCAACCTGGCGTGCGCCGGTTGCGGCAAGATCGACTACCCCAAGGAGATCCTGCAGAAGCGCATGAGCCTGGAGGATGCGCTGCGGGCCGTGGACGAGTGCGGGGCACCGATGGTGTCGATCCCCGGAGGGGAACCCCTCATCCACAAGGACATGCCGCAGATCGTCGCCGGCATCGTGGCGCGCAAGAAGTTCGTCTACCTGTGCACGAATGCGATCCTTCTGCCGAAGCACCTGGACGACTACCAGCCCTCACCCTACCTCACCTTTTCCATCCATCTGGACGGCAGCCGCGAGCGGCATGACGAGTCGGTGTGCCAGGAAGGCGTGTTCGACAAGGCCGTGGCCGCGATCCGTCTCGCCCGCAGCAGGGGCTTCCGGGTCACCATCAACTGCACGCTCTTCAGCGGCGAGAATCCTGACCACGTCGCCGCCTTCTTCGATGAGGCCATGGAACTCGGGGTGGAGGGCATCATGGTCTCCCCGGGCTACAGCTATCACCACGCGCCCCGGCAGGATGTCTTCCTCGGCCGCAGCGCGAGCAAGCGGCTGTTCCGCGAGATCTTCAAGCGCGGCCGCAAGGCTGATGACGGCGGCAAGCGCCGCCGCTGGCGCTTCAATCATTCGAGTCTGTTCCTGGATTTCCTGGCCGGCAACCAGGCCTACCAGTGCACACCCTGGAGCACGCCCACGTACAACCTGTTTGGCTGGCAGCGGCCCTGCTACCTGCTCACCGACGAGGGGCATGCGCCAAGCTTCCAGGCCCTCATGAACGAGACCGACTGGGATCGCTATGGAGTGGGTCGCAACCCGGCTTGCGACAACTGCATGGCCCACTGCGGCTTCGAGGGCACGGCCGTCGATGACGCCTTCGCGCACCCGCTGAAGGCGATCAAGGTGGCCCTGCGGGGACCGGCACTGACGGGACCGATGGCGCCGGATCTGCCCATCGTGTACAGCGACAGCGACCGTCCACGCACGGTGACCGCCATACCGGTGGCCGAGGTGAAGCGCTCGAACCGGGCGCCGGTCCCAGGACATCCCTCCAGTCCGCAATGAGCAACCTCGTGGCGGCGGAATGGCCGGCGGGGTGGCGATGAGCGGTTCCGCGGAAGCGCTCCGGACGCGCGCAGACGAATCCGGGCACCCGGAGTTCGGCGCCCAGCTGGCGGCGTGGCAGGCGCGCATGGAAATCGCGCTTGCGGCGCGTCTGCCCGGTCCCGATGTCGTCCCCAGCCGCCTGCATGAGGCCATGCGGTACACGGTGCTGGGCGGAGGCAAACGCATCCGTCCTGCCCTGTTGTTCGCTACTGCACGCGCGGTTGGACTCAGGGAGGAGCAGGTGGAGGGTGCCGCCTGCGCCATCGAACTCATCCACGTCTATTCCCTCGTCCACGACGATTTGCCGGCGATGGATGACGATGACCTGCGCCGTGGCCGTCCGACCTGTCACAAAGCCTACGATGAGGCGACGGCGGTGCTTGTGGGTGATGCACTGCAAACCCTCGCATTCCACGTGTTGGCCCGGGACGCCAGCCTCCCCGAATCTCCCGCGGTGCGTTTGAAGTTGGTGGAGTGGCTGGCGGAGTGCAGCGGCTCGTTCGGGATGGCGGGCGGCCAGGCCATTGATCTGAGCGTGCAGGGCAAACGGCTGGACCTGGCTCAGGTGGAGGAGATGCACGCACGCAAGACCGGCGCGCTGATCCGCGCCAGCGTGATGATGGCCGCGGCTTGCGAACCGACGCTCGAACCTCGGCTTTACGAGGCGCTGGCGGGATTCGCCGGACCCATCGGGCTTGCCTTCCAGATCCAGGACGACCTGCTGGATGTGCTCGGGGATGTGGCCACCCTGGGCAAGGCCACCGGCGCCGACAGCGAGCGGGCCAAGCCCACTCACCCCGCGGTGATCGGTATCGCCGCATCCCAGGAGCGCATGCGGCTGCTGCATGCCCAGGCCTTCGACAGCCTGACTCCCTTCGGCGCACGCGCCGATTCCCTGCGCGCGCTGGCCGCCTGGCTGCTGGCGCGTCACTACTGATCTGTCACCGGGTCGCCGGGCTGCGCGTTGTTTGTCATTTGGGGTGACGGTGGGGTCGCCCGGAAGGTTTCGGAAAGGATGGCGGCAGCGGGCCTGACAGGGGTGACCCTCGCGCCGGGCCGGGACCTAACCGATTGATTGCATGTTAAAGTCCGCGTTTTACGAAGGGCGCCGGGCGCCCTGCGCCTAAGAGGTTTTGTTCAGAAGATGCCGCCAGACGCCGCCACCATGGAATCCAGCATCTCCGACGAGGCGTATCAGGAGCGGATCCTGCCGGACGTGTCGCGCACCTTTGCGCTCACCATCCCGCAGCTGCCGGCAGCCCTGCGCACCTCGGTCACCAGCGCCTACCTGCTGTGCCGGATAGCCGACACCATCGAGGATGAGCCGGCGCTGTCGGCGGACGACAGCTTCGAATACCTGCAGCGCTTCGTGGCCGTGCTCAAGGGCGAGCAGAGCGCCGGATCGCTCGCCAGGGACCTGGCGCCGCGGCTGTCCGAACGCACCCTGCCAGCCGAACGCGACCTCGTCATCAACATGGGCCGCGTGGTGCGGGTCACCGCTCGATTGCCCGAGCCGCAGCGTCTGGCCATCCAGCGCTGTGTCGAAGTGATGTGCGGCGGAATGCATCAGTTCCAGCGGACCGCGAGCCTGCGCGGCTTGCCGCGCAGCGCGGATCTCGACGATTACTGCTATTACGTCGCGGGTGTCGTGGGCCAGATGCTCACCGAGTTGTTCTGTGGCTACGCGCCGCGGATCGAGCGTCAGCGCAACGCCCTGCACGAGCTCGATGTGTCCTTCGCGCAGGGACTGCAGATGACCAACATCCTGAAGGATGTCTGGGAGGATCGCGGTCGCGGCGCCTGCTGGCTGCCGCAGGAGGTGTTCACGCGCCATGGCGTGGATCTCGGGCAGATCTCCGTGGGCGCCACGGATGCGCGTTTCGATGCGGGCATGCGGGAGTTGGCCGGCGTAGCCCATGCACACCTGCGCAATGCGCTGGAATTCACGCTGCTGATACCGCCGCAGGACACCGGGATCCGCCGCTTCTGCCTGTGGGCCATAGGACTTGCGATACTCACGCTGCGCAAGATAGCCGACACGCCGGGGTTCACGGCCGGAGCGCAGGTGAAGGTCTCACACGCGGCAGTGGCCATCACCCGCTTGTCCACCAACCTGTGCGTACGCGGCGACTGGTCACTTCGCCGCCTGTTCGATTTCGCTGCCGCGGGAGTACCGCTGGCAGCCCCGGGCGTGGTGCGACGCCCCAGCCGGCCGAGCCTGCAGGCCGCCGTACAGACCTCCGCATTTGCGCAACTGGCCGATTCCCTGCCGCTGGAGCGCACCGCCCGACGGTCCGAGGGGAGATCCGCGCTTTGAGCCGCAACATCCGTGCACTTGGCGCCGATGCTGCAAAGCGGACGGGGCCCCAGGAAATTCTGGTCAAGACACTCGAACGTCACGCCGGTACGCCGCTGGATGAGGCGATCGCGACTGCGCGCGACGCCCTCACGCGCCTGCAGAGCGAGTCGGGATACTGGCTCTTCGAGCTGGAAGCCGATTGCACCATCCCGGCCGAATACATCCTGATGATGCACTTCCTGGACGAGATCGATCCGTCCCTGGAAGCGAAGATCGCCGTGTACCTGCGGGCACGCCAGGCCGCTCACGGTGGCTGGCCGCTCTACCACGGCGGTTCTTTCAACATCAGTTGCAGCATCAAGGCCTATTACGCCCTGAAACTCGTCGGGGACAGTCCCGACGCGCCCCACATGGTGCGGGCGCGCGAGGCTATCCTGGCGCACGGTGGCGCCGCGCAGGCCAACGTCTTCACACGGATCGCGCTCGCGCTGTTCGGCCAGGTGCCGTGGCGCGCCGTGCCGTACATCCCCGTGGAGATCATGCTGCTGCCGCGCTGGTTTCCGTTCCACCTCGACAAGGTGTCGTACTGGTCGCGCACGGTCATGGTGCCGCTGTTCATCCTGTGCACCTACAAGCCGCGCGCGCGCAATCCGCGCAACGTCAACATCCGCGAGCTGTTCACGATCGCGCCCGAGCGCGAGCGGCACTACTTCCACCGTGAGGACGAAGGCTTCGGCCTGCTGGGCCGGGCCATGTTCGTGGTCGAGAGGTTCTTCCGGTGGCTCGACCCGCTGATCCCGAAAGTCATGCGGCGCGCGGCCACGCGGCGCGCCGAAGCCTGGTTCATCGAGCGACTCAACGGTGAGGATGGACTGGGGGCGATCTTTCCGGCGATGGTCAACGCGCTCGAAGCAATGGTGCTTCTCGGATATCCGAGTGACGACCCACGCCGCGTGACCGCGAAGCGCGCTCTGGAGAAGTTGCTGGTGGTTGACGCCAACAGCGCCTACTGCCAGCCGTGCGTGTCGCCGGTCTGGGATACGGCGCTGGCGGGTCTGGCCCTGCAGGAAGCGGGCGACCCACAGTCGATGGAGGCCGCCGAGCAGGGTCTCGACTGGCTGCACACCAAGCAGCTGCTGGATGAGCCAGGGGACTGGCAGGTGAGCCGCCCGGATCTGCCGGGCGGTGGCTGGGCATTCCAGTTCAACAACAGCTATTACCCCGATCTCGACGACACCGCCGTCATCGTCTGGGCCATGCAACGCTCCAGCAATCCTGCGCGGCACGCCGAACGGCTGACACGGGCGCTCGACTGGCTCGTCGGCATGCAGAGCACCAACGGCGGTTTCGCCGCGTTCGATGTGGACAACATCCACTACAACCTCAACCAGATTCCCTTCGCCGACCACGGCGCGCTGCTCGATCCGCCCACGAGCGATGTGACCGCCCGGGTGGTGACCGCCATGGCGGTGGTGAACCGGCCCGAGCACCGCGAGGCGCTGCAGCGTGCCATCGCATTCCTCAGGCGCGAGCAGACCCCGGAAGGGGCCTGGTTCGGTCGCTGGGGCACGAACTACGTTTACGGCACCTGGTCGGTGCTGGCGGCCCTCGGGCAGGCCGGGATCGACCCGCAGGATGAGGCCGTGCGCCGCGCGGTGAGCTGGCTGCTGTCACACCAGAACCCCGACGGCGGCTGGGGCGAGAGCAACGACAGTTACCTGCGCTCGAAGCCGGGTGACCGCGCAGGCAGCACGCCGCATCAGACTGCGTGGGCGCTGCTGGGCCTGCTGGCAGCGGGCGAAGCCTCTTCGGTGGCTGCGCGGGCCGGCATCCAGTACCTCATGCAGACCCAGCAGTCGAACGGGCTCTGGAGCGATCCCCACTTCACGGCACCCGGATTTCCGCGGGTGTTCTATCTGCGCTATCACGGGTACTGTGCCTACTTTCCGCTCTGGGCGCTGGCGGCGTATCGCAATCTCGGCGGCACACACTGGAATTGAACCGGGTCGGCATCCTGTGCGCCCTGCAGACAGAGGCGCAGCATCTGGGCCCCGTGACGCTCGGCGGGCCGTGCGCAAGACTTGCCGACGGGACACTCATCCACGTCAGCGGCATGGGCCCGGATGCGGCCTCGCAGGGCGCGCGAGCGCTCGTTGAGTCCGGTGCCGCCGCGCTGGCGAGCTGGGGACTGGCAGGGGCACTGGCTCCTACCCTTGCGGCCGGAGACATCCTGATCCCCGAATTCATCACCGCAGGTGAAGGCACAACGCGAGCGACGACTGCCGACTGGCGCGTGCGGCTTTCGCATGCGCTGTCCGAACAGCATCGCGTGATGGGCGGTATGTTGCTGAGCCGTCCTGCTGTCGTCCGCACGGCCGTGGAGAAGACCGCTTTGTTTCGCACAACCGGCGCGATCGCGGTGGACATGGAAAGCCTGGCCGTGGCCGCGGTCGCAGACGATCAGCGGCTGCCGTTCATCGCAGTGCGTGTGATCGTGGATCGGGCTGACGATGCACTACCTGTCGCGGTGACGAGCGCCACCGATGCGCAGGGGCGTGTGAGGATCTGGCGGATGTTGACCGGACTGATGGCCGAGCCCGCGCAGATCCCCTCACTGCTGCGTCTGTCGTGGCGTTATCGTGCCGCCCGACAGGTCATGGCCGCAGCCGGGCCGAGTCTTGCCAACCGTCAGTACGCATTCCCGCCATCCACCGTCCGCGCTGCCTCATGAGAGCACTCGTCACCGGAGCCACGGGATTCGTGGGATCGGCGGTGGCGCGAGCACTGCTGGCGCGCGGCTGGGACGTGCGCGTGCTGGTGCGACCGAGCTCGGATCGCCGCAACCTTCAGTCACTCGCGCTGCAACTGGCGGAGGGCGATCTGACCGATGCCGCCTCGCTGATACAGCCTTTGCAGGGCTGCCAGGCGCTCTTCCACGTGGCTGCCGATTATCGGCTGGGCGCTCCGGATCCGGAGCAGCTCTACCGCGTCAATGTGGAAGGGACGCGCAACATCCTGCGCGCGTGCCACGCAGCGGCGGTAGCCCGGATCGTCTACACGAGCAGCGTGGCCACCATGGGCATACCCGCGGACGGTTCATCCGGGAGCGAGACTACGCCCGTCGGGCTGACCGACATGATCGGTCACTACAAGCGCTCCAAGTTCCTCGCCGAGCAGCTCGTCCTGGATGCAGCGCGCACGGGCACCTCCGTGGTGATCGTCAACCCATCCACGCCCGTGGGTCCCGGCGACATCAAGCCGACTCCCACCGGACAGATGATTCTGGATGCAGCCGCGGGCCGCATGCCGGCCTACATCGATACCGGCCTCAACATCGTGCACGTGGATGACGTCGCCGCCGGACATCTGCTTGCCTATGAAAAGGGTCGCGTGGGGGAGCGCTACATTCTGGGTGGCCAGAACATGACACTGCGCGAGATCCTTGCCGAAATCGCGCGGCTCGTCGGGCGCAAGCCCCCGCAGGTGCGATTGCCGCGACTTGCAGTATTGCCCATCGCGTACGTGGCTGAAGCTTTCGCCCGGGTCACAGGCGGCAGTACGCGTGTCACCGTCGAGGGTGTTCGCATGGCGCGCAAGCGGATGTTCTTCTCGAGTGAGAAGGCAGCCCGCGAGCTGGGTTACACGTGGCGGCCGCCGGTGGATGCATTGGCGGATGCCATCCGCTGGTTGCGGGAGCAGGGAGCACTGCCTGGCCTGGCCCGGGAATGAGGGCCGGAAACCACCGGCCCGGCGGGTATTTCACTTTGATGACCCAGCGCAAACCAGCGTAAAATGGCTCTCCCCGGTGGTAGCGCCCAGAATTACTCCCCAGCGTACCGAAGCGCATCATGTCCGACCCGAATCCCCCTTCGGCAGCCCCCGCGCGACCCTGGGATGCCAGGTTGGCGCGCGTCCTGGTCACACCCCTGGCGAACACCGGTGTGACGCCCAATCACCTGACGACGGTCCGGCTCGCGGTGGGCCTGGCGGCTGCTGCCGCGTTCACGCCGGGCACGTACGGCTGGTCCAACATCGCGGCCTTGTTGCTCGCTCTGTCCAACTTCCTCGATCACACCGACGGTGAGCTGGCGCGCATCAGCGGCAAGTCCAGCCGCATCGGCCATCTGTACGATCTGGCCTGCGACGCCGTGGTCACGATCCTCCTGTTCATGGCGATGGGTATCGGTGTCGCGGCACATTCGAGCACCGTGTTGCAATCGCCGCCCGCCTTGCTCGGCACGCTGGCCGGCGGCGCCGTCGCCCTGATCTTCTACCTGCGCATGCGCATCGAGGAGTTGGCTGGCAAGGCCGCCAGCCGCCAGGGCTCGCTCGGCGGGTTCGAGACGGAGGACGTGCTGTACCTGCTGCCGCTGGTGACGCTGTTCGACGGTGTGATGCCATTCCTCGTCGCCGCATCCGTGGGCGCACCGCTTTTCGCGATCTGGGTGATCATTGCGTATCGGCGCGTGACGCGCAGTCTGCAGCCGGAAGCGGCGGCGGCATCCGCGCCACCCACATCGGAGGTGGCCTGACTGGTCTGTCTGCGGCGCACAGGGGAGGGAATCCAGCGCCGCAGAGCACTCAAGCCCGCCCGTCGCAGCCGGCCAATCACACCGACGAACTCCTCGCCGGGCGGCTGAAACGGCTCGACCTGCAGACGCTGCGGGCCGAGTTCATCCGACAAGGCTCCTTCATCAGCATCCCTGAGTTCCTGGATCCGGCCCTGACCGCGCAGCTCATCGAGGCTGTCGGTGCTGTCGAGTCCTCGGTCAATCGCAACTATCTGCCGGGGCACAAGCAGGGTGGCAGCGTGAGCCGCCACGCCATCGATGAGCTCGCCCCGCACATCGCCGAACTGTATCGCTCGCCACCCCTGCTGCAGTGGCTGGGGCAGCTGGCAGGCGAGGCATTGCAAGTCTCGCCGCCGGATGATCCTCATGCTTACGCACTGTATTTCTACACGCGTCCGGGCGATCACATCGGCTGGCACTACGACACGTCCTACTACGCGGGCCGTCGCTACACACTGCTGCTGGGTGTGATCGACCAGTCGAGCTGTGTGCTGGAATACGAACTGCACACCCGGGACGAGGGGGTGGCCACGCAGTCCGGTTCGCTGCGCATCCCGCCGGGTGGTCTGGCGTTCTTCGACGGCGATCGGCTGCGCCACCGCATCACTCCCCTGGGTGAGGCCGAAAAGCGAGTCTCGCTGACATTCGAATACGTGACCGACCCCCGCATGCACGGCTGGTGGCGACTCATCTCCAACATGAAGGACGCCTTCGCGTACTTCGGCCTGCGGCAGGTGTTTCGGCGCAGTTCGGGTGGCCGCAGCCGGCGCAAGCGCGAATGACGCGCGCGGCGATCTGGTTGCTGACGGCAGGCCTGCTGCTGTTCGTCGCCGTCCTCGTATCTCAAGGACTGACTGCCGTTTTCGCCACGCTGGCGGTGGCCGGGTGGGGTCTGTTGCTGCTGGCGGTGCTGCACCTGTTGCCGCTCGTCCTGGATGCCGGATCCATCCGGGTCCTGTTCGAATCCGGCCGGCTGCACCGACCCCTGCCGGCATCGATCCTGGCGCGCTGGGTGGGTGAGTCGGCCAACAGCTTCCTGCCCGCGGGCCCCATCGGCGGCCCGGTCGTCATGGCCCGGCACCTGGCACTTCGCGGCATGCCGATCAGCGAGGCCGCCGCCTCGGTCACGGTCAGTACCACCCTGCAGGCCCTTGCGCAGGTGGCCTTCGCGCTGATGGGCGTGCTGGTGCTGCTGGCTCAGGCCAGCAGCATGGCCCGGCACGCGCTCTGGCTGCCCTTGTCGCTCGCTGGGGGCGTGCTGGTGTTCTGCCTGGCCGGGTTCTACTGGACGCAGCGACGGGGGCTGTACGGCAAGCTGATGCGGGCCGCGGCTCGGCTCGCCGGCCGCACTGACTGGTCGCAATGGGTGGACCGGGCCCATTCCATCGATTCGGCCGTCCACGAGGCCTACGGCCGGCGTGGCCCCACGGTCGCGAGCTTCGGGCTCAGCCTCATCGGCTGGATCGTCGGCACGGCCGAGGTCTACCTGATCCTGTGGCTGCTGAATGCTCCGGTGGGCTGGAGCGAGGCGCTGCTGCTGGAGAGCCTGGGCCAGGCCATCCGGGCGGCCGGCTTCGCCATTCCCGGCTCCCTGGGCGTCCAGGAGGGCGGCTACCTGCTGCTGGCCCCGCTGGCCGGCCTTCGCCCGGAGACGGCGCTGGCATTGTCCCTGGCCAAACGCGCCCGCGAGGTGGTACTGGGCGTGCCCGGCCTGCTTTATTTGCACTGGTCCGAGCGCGGCCTGCGCCGCCGCCTGGCTGTCTGACCCCCAAGTGGAACTTCAAAGGAGCCCGATGCGAGCCATTCTTCTAGCCGCCGGCCGCGGCCTGCGCCTGCAACAGCCCGAGGATCAGCAGCTGCCCAAGTGCCTGCTGCAGTTCGGTGGACTCACCCTGCTCGAGCGCCACCTGCGGCTGCTGCGCACGGCGGGAGTGCAGGAGATCGTGCTCGCCCTGGGCTTTCGCCACGAACTGGTGCAAGCCGAGCTGGATCGCATCCAGTGGCAACCCCGCCCGGCGGTCGTGCTCAACCCGGGATTCGAGCTCGGCAGCGTACTGACCGTCCACACCGTGGCGGAGGCGATGACACGCGGCGGCGATGTGCTGCTCATGGACGCGGATGTCCTGTACCACGAGGGCATCATGACCGCACTCGTGGCGGGCGCCGGACCGGTCAACCGGCTGCTCATCGACCGCGACTTCGAAGCCGGCGACGAGCCGGTCAAGCTGTGCGTGCGCGCGGGCGTGCCGGTGGAGCTGCGCAAGCAGGTGACGGCCGGGTTGCAATACGACACCATCGGGGAATCCGTCGGCTTCTTCCGTCTCGATGAGGTCGCCGCCCGCAGGCTGGCGGCCATCGTGGCCGGCTATGTGGACAGCGGACGTTCCAACATGCCGCACGAGGAGGCAGTCCGGGACCTGCTGCTGGAACGCAGTCAGGTATTCGAAGTCGCCGACGTCAGCGGATTGCCTTGGATCGAGATCGATTTTCCCAACGACGTGAAGCGCGCTGCGCAGGAAGTGCTGCCGCAAGTGCAGCAGCAACCGGTGCCCATGACATGAACGCCTCTCCGCACGCCCCCAGACTCACCGACTTCCCGGGTGATGCTCCGGGAAACCGGCCGCTCACCCGCAGCGCCAAACTGCGCCAGATGCTCGTGAGCGAACCGCTCGAGTTCCTCATGGAGGCGCATAACGGCCTGTCTGCCCGCATCGTGCGCGAAGCCGGCTTCCGCGGCATCTGGGCCTCGGGGCTGTCGATCTCCGCGCAGTTCGGGGTCCGCGACAACAACGAAGCGAGCTGGACGCAGGTCGTGGACATGCTGGAGTTCATGGCCGATGCCAGCGATCTGCCCATCCTGCTCGATGGCGACACCGGTTACGGCAACTTCAACAACCTGCGCCGCCTGGTGCGCAAGCTCGAACAGCGCGGCATCGCCGGCGTCTGTATCGAAGACAAGCAGTTTCCGAAAACCAACAGCTTCCTGAACGGCGAGCGTCAGCCGCTGGCCGACATTGGCGAGTTTGCCGGCAAGATTGCCGCGGGCAAGGATACGCAGCAGGATCCCAACTTCTCGATCGTGGCCCGGGTCGAGGCGCTGATCGCAGGCTGGGGCATGGAGGAGGCCCTGCGTCGCGCGGAAGCCTACCGGCAGGCCGGGGCGGACGCGATCCTCATCCACAGCAAGCTCTCCAAACCGGACGAGATCGTGACTTTCGCGCGTGAATGGGCGCGCCGCTGTCCGCTGGTGATCGTGCCCACGAAGTACTACAGCACGCCCACCGATGTGTTCCGCGAGGCGGGCATCAGCGTGGTGATCTGGGCCAATCACATGGTCCGTTCGGCCACGGCGGCCATGCAGAACGTGGCGCGCGAGATCCACTCGAGCGAGACGCTGGTCAACGTCGAGGACCGCATCGCCTCCGTGAACGAGATCTTCCGGCTGCAGGATGCGGAAGAGTACTCGCTGGCCGAGCGGCACTATCTGGCCGCGGCCGGCGCTTCGCGCAGCGCGGTGGTGCTGGCGGCCAGCCGCGGCCGTGGCCTGGAAGCGCTGACCAGCGATCGCCCCAAGGTCATGCTGCCGATCGCCGGCAAGCCGCTGCTGCGCTGGATGATCGATCACTTCAAGAAGGAACATGTTGATGACATCACGGTCGTGGGCGGGTATCGCGCCGATGCGATCGAGACTTCGGGGATCCGCCTCGTCGTCAACGAGCGGTACGCGCAAACGGGCGAGCTCGCATCGCTCGCCTGCGCGCTGGATGCTCTGGAGGGTGCCGCCGTCATTTCCTACGGCGATCTGCTGTTCCGCAGTTACGTGCTGCGTGACCTGGTGGACACGACAGCCGACTTCTCGGTCGTGGTCGATTCATCGCCGACGGCGGCCAGCAACCGGACGGTGCGCGATTTCGCCTATTGCTCCCGCCCCGACGATCGGGACCTGTTCGGTACGCCGGTCATTCTCGAACGGGTGGTCAGCCGTTCGGCGCCCGGCACGCAGTCCGCGGAGGGCGCGGAGCTCCGTGACACCGCCAGCGGCCGCTGGATCGGCCTGTTGAGCGTCAGCCGCCAGGGGCTGGAACGGGTCAAGGCCACGGTGGCACAGCTGCGGACCCGGGCGGATTTCGATTCCCTGGACATGCCCGACCTGTTGAACGAACTGATCCGCGCCGGTGCCCGGATTGAAGTGTCGTATGTCCACGGCCACTGGCGCGGGGTCAATGATCTCGAGGACTTCAACCGCGCCGTGGATTTCGCTCATTCGCAGACGCCGCTGGCGACGACTCCGGGTTCGACCGGCAGGTCATGATCGAGGCGCGACAGTTCGTCGAGGCGGCGCGCGAGCGGGGCTTCCACTGGTACGCGGGAGTCCCCTGTTCCTATCTCACGCCATTCATCAACTACGTCCTGCAGGACCGCTCGCTGCGGTATGTCTCCATGGCGAACGAGGGGGATGCGGTAGCGCTGATCGCGGGGATCGCCCTCGGTGGCGCGCCCGGAGCGCCGGCAAGTCAGCATGGTCGCGGCATCGCCATGATGCAGAACTCAGGTCTCGGCAACGCCGTGAGCCCACTGACCTCGCTGACCTGGACGTTCCGTCTGCCGGTCCTGCTCATTGTGACCTGGCGGGGACAGCCAGGAGTGCCCGACGAGCCTCAGCACGCGCTCATGGGACCAGTGACGCCGGACATGCTGCGGACGATGGAGATTCCGTGGGAGCTGTTTCCGACCGAGGGTGAAGCGATCGGGCCGGTGCTCGACCGGGCAGTGGCCCACATGACTGAAACCGGCCGCCCGTACGCTCTGCTCATGCAGAAGGGCACGGTGGCTCCCTACGCCCTGGCGCCGAGTGAGATCGTCAACGGTGCAGGGCCGGGAACGTTTGCTGCGGCAGTCGTGCAGGACTACGGCGGAGATGCGGTGGACAGGCCCTCGCGACGTGCAGCGCTGCAGGAAGTCATTGCGCGGACTCCATCGGACTCGAGCGTCGTGCTGGCGTCAACCGGTTTCTGTGGCCGCGAGCTCTACGCCCTGGAGGATCGTCCCAATCAGCTCTACATGGTCGGTTCAATGGGCTGCGTGCTGCCCCTCGCCCTCGGGCTGGCGCTGGCGCGACCGGATCTGCGTGTACTGGCGGTCGATGGTGACGGGGCCGCCCTGATGCGCCTGGGTGCTCTGGCAACCGCGGGAGCCTATGGCCCGCCGAACCTGCGTCATCTGTTGCTCGACAACGGCGTGCACGATTCCACCGGTGGTCAGGCAACGGTCTCGGACCATGTGGCCTTTGGGGCCGTAGCCGCGGCCTGCAGTTACGCGGATGCGCTCGACACCGACCGGCTGGAGAGCATCGGAACGTGGCTGAGCGCCCCCGATCTTCGCGGCCCACGCTTCGCGCGTCTGAGGATCCGTTCGGGGACCCCTGACGGCCTGCCTCGTCCCTCCATGACCCCCTTTGAAGTCAAGAGACGGCTGATGCAGCACATCGCCGCCGCGGCGGGAGCCGCCTGATGCACTGGTTCGAGGCGTGCAGGACCGCTTCAGCAGGTTCCACGGTCAGACTGCACGCATGGCGGGTGGTGTTGGGCAGCAGCCTGTGCCTGGTCCTGTTGGCTGTCTGCGGACGCGCTGGCGCGGATGATTCTGCGGACCTGCCGACCCCCGGGACCTCCGGCGTCCAGCCGGCACCGCCCGCTCCGACATCGTCGCGTTGGTTCAACCCCGAATCCTGGCCCTTCATTCCCGTGCCCGAGATCGCCGCCGACCCCGACAGCGGCACGACCCTGGGTATTCTGCCGGTCTGGCTGCGGACGGATGACGATCACCACATCAACCGCATCATCGCCCCCGACATCCTCTACAACCCGTACTTCGGTTACGGCTTTCACGGGCGCGTGTTCGAGTACCCTTCCGAGGATCAGCAATGGTCGCTGGAGGGTGGGGCCAAGGAGCGCGTGGAACGCGAGTTCGACGCGGAGTTCCAGCACGGCCGGCTGCGTCAGCGGCACTGGTCCTATACGGGCAGCCTGGTCTATGACCGCAGCGGCACGCCGCGCTTCTTCGGCATCGGCAACAACTCGCCGGCCATCGCCGAAACCAACTACACCAACCAGCAGAAGTATGTGCAGGGGCAGGTCGGCTACAACTTCACGCGCGCCCTGCAGCTGCAGTACACGTTCCGCCTGCGCTCGGTGGATGTCCTGCCCGGGACGCTGGAACGCATCGCCTCCATCGAGACGCGCTTCGGGCACATCCTCGGTATCGGTACCAACACCGAGCAGTTGAACCGGCTGTCGCTGATCTACGATACCCGGGACAGTTTCACCGCCCCGCGCAGCGGCATGGCCTGGGTGATCTACGGCGGGGCGGCGAGCAAGACCGGCCTGTTCAACGACTCCCTCTACAGCGAGGCGGGTCTGGACGGACGTGTATTCCTGCCGTTGCGCGCGGACACGACCCTCGCCACCCACGTCTCGCTGCGTTACCTGCCCAGCGGCCACCGGGTGCCGTTCTGGGCACTCAGCAGCATCGGCGGCGGCCAGAGCGAAATCGGTGGCGAACAGCCGCTGCGCGGTTTCGGTGAAGGCCGCTACTACGATCGCAATTCCTTTTCGGCGACCGCGGAGCTGCGCCACGTGGTGTTTTCGTTCGACGCCATTTCGCACGTCGACATCGAGGTGGCACCGTTCGTGGACGTGGGCAATGTCTTCGCGCGGCCCACGAGTTTCCCCATCCAGCAGCTGCACAAGGTGGCCGGCGTTGGTTTCCGGGGCATCGCACGGCCCTCGGTGGTCGGCTACGTGGACGTGGGCTACGGCAGCGAGGGTGCGGCCGTCTTCACGGGCATCAATTACCCTTTCTGAAGCGATGCGTTCCGGCCGGGAGCGCGCGCAAGTCCCCAGGCGGCCTTCGCCGGGTATGATGACTCCATGACCGAGGAGACCCACACCGCCGAACCCGCCACCAGCAGACCCGTGGGGCTGATCGTGCTGTTGGTCCTGAGCCTGTTGGCCGCAGGCGGCGCCTGGGTCTATGCCCAGTGGCTGCAGCAACAGCGCAGCGAGTTGCAGGGCCAGCTGGCCGCCACCGAGCGCCGCGTGCTCGAACTGCGTGAGCAGCTCACCAAGTCGGAGATCGCGGTCCAGGAGAAGGACGCCGCGCTGGCTTCAAGAGAGATTGCGCTCGCCAATGCCACGCAGCCGGAACTGCCCGTGCGCGTCTCCTTCCGGCCCGCCTGGATGGGGCAGGGCATGGTGGCCACTTTCCAGAATGTCTCCAGCCAGCAGTTGACACTCATGATCGAATTTCGCGACCCGGGGCGGCAGATCTCGCGCGATTTCGCCCTGGTGGTCGGCGCGGGAGCGAGTGCGGACGTGGGGCACGCGCAGGGTTGGCTGGTCACCTCGGGTCAGAGCGTGAGGGTGGCGGCGAGCGGCTACAAGAGTGTCACGGCGTTCGCGCCCTGAATGTCACATTCGCCGCACGAGGCAGCACAGGCGAGGTGCGCGCGGGGCATGCGGGGCCACGCTGGAAACGGGCTGCGCACCCCTTCTCGCCGACGCGCTGAAAGCTTAGGATCGAAATACGCGGTTCACGCACCGCCAAACGGGGGGAAAGCTCATGAAGAAGATGCTCGCGCTGGCGACGGCTCTGCTGCTGGTCTCGCTGACGGCCCAGGCCGAGAATGCCCAACAGGAGAAGATGAAGGACTGCAACGCCCAGGCCAAGACCCAGAGCCTGAGCGGCGATGCGCGCAAGGGCTTCATGAAGACCTGCCTGTCGAATCAACCGGCGGCGAGTGATTCGAAGTTGAATTCCCAACAGCAGAAGATGAAGCAATGCAACGCCGACGCCAAAGCCAAGGGCCTCTCGGGCGCGGATCGCAAGAGCTTCATGAGCACCTGCCTCAAGGGTTGAATCCACCCCGGCCGCGAGGCCGACCCTGAGGCGACGGCTCGAGCGCAACGGCCACCATGGCGCTTATGCCACCGCAGCAAACGCTGCCACACGGGAACGCCCGCGCTACAGCTGCGCTCAGGGACTGAGGTGTTGCGGTCCGGAGCCGGGAGTTCATGCCGGTGGCGGAGCGCAGGTGTACGGGCATAACGAGGCGGTTGCCGCTGCGCCGACTGGCCTCTACAATTTTCCCCAGGGACTGCCGCTTGCGGTGCGGCTGCGACAAGAAGAACCAACAATGAGCGAATCTCACCAGGACAGGCGGCGCATATCGTGAGCATCGCGCACGTGCGCTGGTTCCGGCTGGCGCGGCCCTATCCGGCCTGCTGTCCATCGATGGCAGCCAAGCGCCGGCATACCGATGAGGAGTCGCAACCGCGTGGCCAGCCGCGGCGCCGTGGCCCGTGTCAGCAGCGCTGCCGGGCGCTCGACTGCAGCAGTCGGCCTTGAGGATCACACGTGAAGTACATCAGGCTGGGCCGCACGGGACTGGAGGTCTCGCGCATCTGCCTGGGCTGCATGAGCTACGGCGATCCCAACAGCAAGACGCAGCCGTGGTCGCTGGGTGAGGCCGAGAGCCGGCCCTTCATCCGCCAGGCGCTCGATCTGGGCATCAACTTCTTCGACACGGCCAACGTCTACTCGCAGGGGGCCAGCGAACAGGTGGTCGGGCGCGCACTGCGCGAGATGGCCCGCCGCGATGAGATCGTGTTGGCCACGAAGCTGTGCGGGCGCATGCGCCCGGGACCCAACGGCGCGGGTCTGTCGCGCAAGGCGGTGTTCCAGGAAATCGATGCCAGCCTGCGCCGGCTCGGCACCGACTTCGTGGATCTGTATCAGATCCATCGCTGGGATCCCGAGACGCCGATCGAAGAGACCCTCGATGCCCTGAACGACGTGGTGAAGTCGGGCAAGGTGCGTTACATCGGTGCCTCGACCATGTACGCGTGGCAGTTCGCGCAGGCGCTGGCGATTTCCGAACGCAACCGCTGGGCGCGCTTCGTGTCGATGCAGAACTTCGTCAACCTCCTGTACCGGGAGGAAGAGCGGGAGATGCTCCCGCTGTGCAAGGCAGCGGGAATCGGCGTGATCCCCTGGAGCCCGCTGGCACGAGGCAGGCTGGCGCGGCCCGTGGATGCCGGTCTGACCAACCGCTCCGGGAAGGATGTGTTCGGCGCGAAGATCTATGCGACGGTGCTGGAGAGCGACCGGCAGATCATCGATGAGGTGGGACGCATTGCCTCGAAGCGCGGCGTCTCGCGCGCGCAGATCGCGTTGGCCTGGGTGCTCGGCAAGCCGGAGATCCACGCACCGATCGTGGGTGCTACCCAGACGGGGCATCTGACGGATGCGGTGGCTGCGCTCGAGATCAAGCTCACGGAGGAGGAGCTCAAGGCCCTGGAGTCACCCTATGTCCCGCATCCGGTGACGGGATTCTCCTGAGGCCCCGGGCACACCGGCGCAGCCGAACTGCGCGCAGCGGCGCTGGCGAATGCCCGCGCCCGGGCTGCGCCGGCGGGAGTGCCGTCAGCTTCCGGTCTTGTTGGGATCGCGCCAGCCGCGCTCGAATGGCAGACGCCACGCGCACGGCGCCACCAACTGGTGAATGGCGTTGGGTCCCCATGACCCGGGCGCATAGGTCCTGACTGGCGGAGGTGCTTCAAGCAGAGGCGTGGAGATCTCCCACAGCCGCTCGATGCCCTCGGCGGTGTTGAAAAGCGTGTGATCGCCGCGCATCGCATCGAGGATCAGCCGCTCGTACGCTTCCAGCACATCGCCGATGAAGCCGGTGTCGTGCATGGCGAACTGCAGACTCAACTTGTCGAGGCGCATCCCGGGTCCCGGTCTCTTGCCGTAGAAGGACAGCGACATCTTGGAGGCATCGGCGAGGTCGAAGGTGAGATGGTCGGGGCCCTGCGCCCCGACCCCCGAGCCGGCTGGAAACATGCTCTTGGGCGGCTCGCGGAAGGCGATCGAGATGATGCGCTGGCCCTCGGCCAGACGCTTGCCGGTGCGCAGGAAGAAGGGCACGCCGGCCCAGCGCCAGTTGTCGATCGAGCACTTCAGGGCGATGAAGGTCTCGGTTTCGGATTCGGGACTGACGCCTTCCTCGGTACGATAGCCGGTGTACTGCCCGCGCACGACATCCGCCGGCTGGATGGGCAGCATGCTGCGGAAGACCTTGTTCTTCTCTTCGCTGATGGGCGCCGGCTCGAGCGCCGTCGGCGGCTCCATGGCCATGAAGGCAAGGATCTGGAAGAGGTGCGTGACCACCATGTCGCGAAATGCCCCGGTGGCCTCGTAGAAGGCCGAACGCTTGCCCAGGCCGAGGGTTTCGGGGACGTCGATCTGCACGTGGTCGATGAAATTGCGGTTCCAGATCGGCTCGAACAGGCCGTTGGCGAAACGGAAGGCGAGGATGTTCTGCGCCGGTTCCTTGCCGAGGAAGTGATCGATGCGGAAGATCTGCTCCTCGTCGAACACTTCGTGGAGCCGGGCATTCAGCGAGACCGCACTGGCGAGGTCCGTGCCGAAGGGTTTCTCCATCACGATGTGCGAACGGGCGACCAGATCCGCCTCACCGAGCAACCGCACCGCCGGCAGCGCCGCGCTGGGCGGCACGCTCAGGTAATGCAGACGGCGGGTCTCGCCCCCCAGAGTCTGTTCGGCCTGCCGCACTGCCGCGTTCAGAGCGGCCGCACCCGCCGCCATGGGCACGTAATCCAGTGACTTGCTGAAACTCTCCCAGTCCGCATCCAGCACCTTGCGGGTGGAGAACTCATCCAGCGCCTGGCGCGCGAAGGTCCTGAAGCCCGCCGTGTCGGTGTCATCGAGCGACACGCCGACGATGCGGCAGCCCGGAATGAAGCCGTTGCTGGCAAGGTAGAACAATCCCGGGAGCAGCTTGCGTCTGGCCAGATCGCCGGTGGCGCCGACCAGCACGACAACCTGCGGAAACCGCGGACCCACCCCGGAGGAGACTTTGGCCACCGTACGTATCCTTTGGATCGCTTCTCGAGCGCGCCCCGGATCTGCGGGTGCGCCCGGCCAATGTAGCGCATCTGCATGACGAGGCGCCTGCGCGTCTTCGGGACTGTGGCGCGGGTCAACTTCGGGAGTGGTGACGGGTCAACCTCGGGATGTCCTGCGCGGTCGAGGCCGTCTGGCGAATTTCCGTGCTGCCCGGGGGGATTTGCCCGTGACCCGCGAGGATTTCTTCGCAGCCCGGGAGGATTTCCTCGGTACCCGCGCACCTTCCCGGCGGGCTTCGGCAAGTCCGATCGCGATGGCCTGGCGGCGGCTGGTGACCTTGCGTCCCGAGCGACCGCTGCGCAGCGTGCCGGACTTCATCTCGCGCATGACCCGGCCGACCTTGCGGCCGGCTCGCTTGCTGTAATGGCGTGCCATGATGCACCTTTCCTGTTGTCGGCAAGCCGATCCTGTCGCGTCAGGTTGACGGCGCGCAGTCGGAGGGCGCCGATACCTTGCGTGGGACAGCGTCCCAAAGGACCGCAATGCTCGCTCTGGTCAGCGCCATGCACGAGGAAATCGCCGCAGTCCGCGACGGCCTGAGCGATGTCACCACCCGCGAGTGGGGTGGCCGGCGCTTCCATGTGGGTCGATTCCATGGGACGGAAGTCGTAGTGGTGTTCTCGCGCTACGGCAAAGTGGCCGCCGCGGTGACCACGACCCAGCTGCTCGCCGCCTTTCCGGTCACGGCTCTGATCTTCAGCGGCGTGGCGGGAGCGGTGGCGCCCGGGCTTGCCATCGGCGACATCGTCATCGGCACCGAGTTGATCCAGCACGACATGGACGCCAGCCCGCTGTTTCCCCGCTATGAGATTCCGCTGCTGGGGAAATCCCGTTTCACACCCGATCCGCTGCTGACCGGCCGGCTGGCCGGCGCCGCGCGGGAATTCCTCGCCCGCGACCTGAACGACCACGTAGCGGCCGCCGACCGGGAGTTCTTCCACATCACGGAACCGAAAGTCACGCAAGGGCTGATCGCCAGCGGTGACAAGTTCTTTGCCTGCCGGCAGGAGGTGCACGAACTGCGGCGGCGCCTGCCCGAGGTCGCCTGCGTGGAGATGGAGGGGGCGGCGGTCGCCCAGGTCTGCGAGGAATACGCGCTGCCCTTCGCGATCGTACGCACGATTTCCGACTCGGCCGATGAGCAATCGGTGCATGACTTCCCGCGCTTTACGCATGGCATCGCCCGACAGTACTCCCTCGGCATCCTGACCCGGCTGGCCGCAGAGGGCCGGGCGAGCCCGACCTGACCGGATTTGTCATTGCCGGTGCGGGGGATTAGCCTTGAACGCTGCGGATTTCGGCCGAGATTGGGGGCAGGCTGATCCAGCCTGAGAAGATCGACCGCCGCGGTCCGTTGTGCCCGGAGTCATCATCAGGAGTTCCAATATGAAGAAGTCCCATTGGCTCGTGGCAGGACTGGCAGCAATGCTGGTTTTGGCGTGTTCGAGCCAGAAAGAGCCTGCAGAGAACGCGATAGCGAAGATCGACGCCACGCTGAGCGCCGTGCACGATGCGGCGGCGAAGTATGCACCTGACACCCTCAGCAGTGTCGAAGCCCAGGTTGCTTCCCTGAAGCAGAACCTCTCCAAGGGAAACTACAAGGAGGTGCTCGCAGCTGCTCCAGCTGTGACCGCCGCGGTGGCCAGCCTGAAGGAGGATGCCGAGGCGAAGCAGTCAGCCGCGGATGCGGCGCTCGCGCAGGTCAAGCAGCAGTGGCGCACTCTCAGCGCCGATGTGCCGAAGGCGCTGGAAGCGCTGCACGCCCGGGTGGATGCATTGTCGAAATCGAAGCTGCCCAAGGGCGTGACCAAAGCTTCCCTCGAATCCGCCAAGGCGGGAGCCGCCTCGCTGGACACCATGTGGAGCGAGGCCAGCAGCGCCGTCTCGAACGAGGACTATGCGGGCGCGGTAGCCAAGGCGCAGGCCGTGAAAGACAAGGCCGCGGAGCTGATGCACTCGCTCGGCGCCACCTGAAGAGCAGGTGCCCGACGCGTGGCCTGAGTTGGTTTGATGTCGGGGCGGCGGCACTTCTCGCCGCCGCCCCCGGTGCTCTCCGGCGCCTTGCGCCTCCCGGCGCACCCATTCCCGTATCATTTCCGGTGTGAGCGAACACGAAGCGCACGAACCGCCCGGATCCGTGTCCGACCCGGTGACAACCCCGCGCGCGGCTCACGCTACTGAGGTTCTACTCGTCTTCCTGGCGCTGGGCCTGCGTTGCTTCGGCGGACCCATCGCTCATTTGGGTTACTTCCGCGCCGAGTTCGTCGAAAGGCGCCGTTGGCTGGATGCAGGCTCGTTCGCCGAGCTGATCGCCTTGTGTCAGTTCCTGCCCGGGCCGGCCAGCAGTCAGGTCGGCCTGTCCATCGGGCTGCTGCGCGCCGGTTACCTCGGTGCCCTGGCGGCGTGGGCGGGGTTCACATTGCCCTCCGCTGTAGCAATGATCGCCGTAGCGGCCGGCGTCACGGCCTCTGCAGGACCGCTGGCCCTGGGTGCGCTTCACGGTTTGCGTCTGGTTGCTGTCGCCATCGTGACCCAGGCGGTGTGGGGGATGGCTCGCACGCTGACCCCCGATCGTAATCGACTGCTGATCGGCGTCGCCGCGCTGATGGCGCTGCTGGCCATTCATTCTGGGTACGCGCAAATTGCTGTGCTGCTTGGGGGAGGGATCGCAGGTCTGTGGCTATGTCGGCGGTCCGCGCACCGCGAGGCAAGGGTGCCGGGCATGCGCGATGCCGCCGAACCCGCCGGACCCGCAGAGCCTGCAGGGCCCGCGGGAACCTGGGTCCAGGGTCCCGACACTTTGGAGATGATTCCCGTCGGAGCGGGGGCGGGACGCGCTGCGCTTGCGGCTTATCTTGTCCTGTTGGTGGGTCTGCCGGTCGCCGTTGCGACGGTGCCCGTGCAGGGGCTCGCACTCTTCGAAGCGTTCTACCGCGCGGGCGCCCTGGTGTTCGGTGGCGGACATGTCGTGCTGCCGCTCCTGCACGAGGCAGTCGTCACTCCCGGATGGTTGTCCGACTCGACATTCCTCGCCGGCTACGGCGCGGCGCAGGCGCTCCCCGGCCCTCTGTTCACGTTTGCTGCCTATCTGGGCGCGCTGGTCAGTCTGCCACCTGGTGGCGTGGCCGGGGCGCTGATTGCCCTGGTGGGCATTTTCCTGCCCGGCATGCTGATTCTCGTGGGAGTGCTGCCGTTCTGGGCATGGTTGCGCCGATACGCACTGGCCCGCGCGGTCATTCAGGGCGTCAACGCCGCCGTCGTCGGCCTGCTGGCAGCCGCGCTTTACAACCCCATCTGGACCACCGCGGTCGCGCGCGCCACGGACATCGAACTCGTAGCCGCAGCGGTGGTGATGCTGATGCTCGCCCGCGTTCCGCCTGTCGTGGTTGTGATCGCCGGTGCCGGTGTTGGGATGCTTATCGGGTAATCGCGCGCCTCAATCGATCCGGTATGCCTGCGCGCCGATGATGAGATCCTTCCATTGGGAAGGGACCACCGCGAACTCTCCCTTCGCCAGATCGGCACTGAGAACCTCCCATCCCTTTGCGACGGGGACACGGTCACTGCGGGCACGAGTTCGGCGCTGACGGGCATCCGCCACACGCTGCCAGTGCCCTTCGTGAAGGCGATAGACAGGGCCGCCGGCCTCAGTCAGCAGAATGAACTCTTCGACCCCGTCGCCGTCGAGATCGGCGAATACACCGGCTGCGGACTTGCCGGCATTGGACATGAGATAGGGGCTGAATTCGGAGTTCACCCAGTCGGCTTGCAGAGTCTTCGCCAGATCGGGTTCGATCTGGTGCCCACGCGGGTAAATGGTCAGGCGTGCCACGCGCGCCGCGGCATCTAGGACCGGGGGACTCTCCCATCTGGTCTTGCGGGCGATCGCTTGGGCGGCCAATCCGCGAATACGCTCGGCATCCGGACCCTCTCGCAGTGTGGCCAGCTCCGCGAGCCTCCGGCGCCCATATTCGCCTGCGTCGAAGCGCAGATAGCCGTATGGAGAAGCGGTCAATCCGTACGCTCCCTGCGGGGGCTCGTAACGGCCTGCGAGCGCCAGGTGGAACTGGCTGTTCGCTGCCAATCGGTAGGGTGACAGCACGGGTGTGAGTGCCAGTCCCATCACCAACAGCAGAGCGATGGCGACCGTTACGTTGACACCCGCTATTCCAGCCATCCACGGCCCCTTGCGTGCCGCAGCCACCGAGTAACCGACCGAATAGATCAAGGTCTCCCCGGCGACCACAAAGGCCCAGACCCGTTCGACGGTAAGTCCGTAGTGCTGTGTGCGGACGACCAGGGCGTAGAGCGCGGTTATAGCCACGACCATCATGAGCGGAATGCAGAAGCGCAGGCCCGTTGCGATCTGCCGCGGGTAGGGCTGCTCCACGGCACCATTGCGGAAGGCCGCGTTCAGCAGGAGCACCATGATCGCCACGAGCCACAGCAGCCACGCAGCGCCGATTGCGCGGTGCCCCGTGAATACCAGGCTCGGCCACTTGATGATCAGCGCGACGGCAAACAGCGCGAGCAGGACTCCCGCCACGGTCCCGAGCCACTTGAAGAGGTTCAGGATCTGCTCCAGGACGGCCGAGACGAGCCGGTCAATCGATCCGATCAGATGCAGCGCGCAGCCCACGGTGACCGCCGTAACGGGATAGACGAAGATCGGCTCACCGAACAGGTCACGGAAGTAGTCGAAGCCGATCATGTGGAAGAGCTCTTGCCACAGTCCGAGAATCAGCCAGAACAGTCCCGTGAAGACAGCCGCTTCCGCCAGCCCGATGATGTTGCGCCAGGCGTGCGCGAACAGTAGCGCGTAGTTCCCCGTCCAGCGTCCCGCGACGAGGCGGGTCTGCAGGAAGGGCAGCAGATGCAGCCACCACACCAGCAGGATGAAGCCGAGCGGGAAGCAGTCTCCGTCTCGCAGAAAGCCGTCGGCGCGCGGATCGGCAACGGCACTGCCATGATGCCAGCCGAAGTAGAAAACCAGCGCGCTCAGGCAGGCGACCAGAACCCACAGCGCGGGCTTGCGTGCATGCTCGAACAGCAATTGCAGGCTCAGCGGGATCAATACCAGCAGCGCATACAGACCGAGCAGCCACTGTGGTTGCGTCGCCGGCCAATGATGGGATTCGATGGAGTGGTGCAGGCCATACAGGGCCCATCCCTGCAGAACGGCCAGCAACAGGATGAACGGCAGATCGGCGCGCATCGAACGTCCCTGAGAACTGGCTGACATTGCTTGTCTCCCCGCGGCGCGCTCCGGCGCACGTATCCTTGCACTATGCCCGCCCGTGGTGGCACGGGGCGGGATGAATTGTGGCAGAAGAGGGCTTGCGGTTGGTTCCTGCGGTCGCCTCTAGGGTGGGGTCGATGCCGGCAGCCTGTGCTCCTCCATCACAACGTAGACACCACTGCCGACGACGATCGTCGCGCCGATCAGCAGGTGCACGGTGGGGGAGGCGGACCAGAACACCCAGTCGATGCCGAATGCCCACAGGATCGAGGTGTATTCGAAGGGGGCCACCACTGAAGGCGGCGCGCAACTGAATGCGGAGGTGATCCAGATCTGTCCGAGTGCGCCGGAGATACCCACGCCCGCCAACCACCACCAATCGGTATGAAGGAGGGCGATCCACTGGGATGCGCCGAGAATTCCGCAGCCAACGCCGATGATGGTGAGATACCAGAAGGTGATCGCCAGGCTGGAGTTGTCGCGGGTCAGCGAGCGCACGGTGAGGGCGCTGATGGCATACCCGAACGTCGCCAGGACCGCCGCGCCCGCCGCCAACAGCGGCAGACTTCCTGACTCCCACGGCTTGAGGATGATCAGGACTCCACACAGGCCCACGAGGATGGCGAACCATCGGCTTGGAGTCACCTTCTCCTTGAAAATGGGAACCGAAAGCGCAGTCATGACCAGGGGCGCCGTGTGAAACAGGGAGTAGGTCTGGGCCAGCGAGAGGCGGTGCACGGCATAGATGAAACTGGCCATCATCACGGTTCCCAGACATCCGCGCATCAGGTGCCAATGCACTCGCACCGGTCGCAACTTGCTCCAGCTGCCGCGAAACATTACGACCGCTCCGATACAGACCAGCGAAGAGAAGCCGCGCATGGAGGCAACCTGGAAGGTGCCGTAGCGCGAGGACAATCCCTTCACCAACGAGTCCATCACGGAGAACGCGACGACGGCCGCGAGCATGTACGCGATGCCCCGAAGACGCAGGGCGCGCTGCGCGGCGAAGTGAAGCGCTGGATTTGCCGTCACGCCCGCGTAGTTCCGAGGCAACCGAGGCAACCGAGGCAACCAAGGCCGTCCCGGCAGGCCGCTGGATGGTTCGGCAACGCCGCAAGAGTGGATATCAGGGCGCGATATCCTTGACTATGGATTGACCCATGGCCAGCAACTGAGTGCGGGCGCTGTGATCAGTTCCGTACAATGCCTTGAGGTAAGCCGTATCCCACAGTGTCATTCCCTGCACGGGTGCATTGGCGGAATCGGTAAACAGACGCAGGATCGTGGGCGCATCGGCGGGATTGGCGTTGAGCCGGATCTCCGCCAACCCGGTCATCGCGACAAAGGCCACCAGCTGATCCCAGTTGATGTCCTTCGTCCTGCGCGTGTCGATCAGCACCAGTACGGAGGTCAGGTCCCTGACGGCGCCCCAGCTGGTGGGCTTGTTTCCCTGGCAGATTGGGACGCTATCCGCGCCATTCACCACGGTTCCGCAGCCCGAGCCATCCGAATTGAACAGCGTGACGTTGTACCACGTGCGGATCGGCGTGGTGGCCGCGGCGAATTGCCGTATCTTGCGGTCCGTCGCATCACCGAACAGGGCGGGGCTCTGTTGGCGCAACGCGGCCAGCATATCCTCGGGCACCGCCGTTGCGATGACCCGGAAGTTGGGTTTGCAGTGTTCGGGGGCGAGGGGTGCACCGGCGGCCGCCGCAATCTGCGACAGGCGCGACAGCGTGTATTCCCCGTGTTCGCGCGTGAATCCGGCGATCGCGAAGCAGATCGGGACCTCCTTCTGCCAGCGCGCGAGGGAGTCCTGGAAGGGTGCCCGCGTGATTCCCGAGACAAACTTCTCGACCCGCTGTTCGAGGATCGCGCGATCGCGCTGCGCCTGGATCGTGACAGTGTCGAGCGCGGGCGCGGGGGCAGACGAGGGCGTGGACGGATCTGGCGGCGCTGCGGATGCGGCCCAGCCGACCAGCAGTGTCGAGGCAGCGAGAGCCGTGGTCCATCCATGGCACTGAGGCGGGCGTGATGAACCTCGCCGCCGGACAAGGCTATCGAGCATCGTGCTCGGTCGAAGCATGGGTGTTGCACGTCACCGTCGCGGACCTGACCGCGAGTGGGATTTCAATTTACCTCATGGCAGCCCCATGATCCTCGGGTTCATGACATCGGCTCCCTGACGTGCTCGCGGCGATCCTGCCCGGGGCCGGACTCGAACCGGCACAGGGTCGCCCCCGAGGGATTTTAAGTCCCTTGCGTCTACCAGTTTCGCCACCCGGGCATGGGGTGCGCGCGGCGATTCTACTGGACAGAACACCTCCCCGAGTGACGCCACCCGTGTACAGCCCCGCTGGTGGCGCTAAGCCACTGAATTTGCGAGACTCGCGCGCCATCCTCAGCCCCTTGGGAGAGTCATGTCCGAGCGCCGCCTGGAAGCCCAGAGCCTGCACCTGTGGCGGGGTGAGCGGCATGTGCTGCGGGGGCTGGCGTTCGCACTGGAGGGCGGAGAGTGCCTGCAGCTCACCGGCAGCAACGGCTCCGGCAAGACGAGCCTGCTGCGCACCCTGTGCGGACTCATGTGGCCGGAGGAAGGCCGGGTGCTATGGCGTGGCATCGATATCAGAGGTGATCTTCCTCGATTTCAGACCGATCTTGCTTACATCGGGCACGAACCACCCCTGAAGGCCGATCTGAGTCCGCGCGAGAATCTGCGTTACTGGGTCGAGATGCGCCGCCGGCTCTCCCGCCAGGAGAGCAGCGAAGCCCTGG